>CACDWF010000016.1 GCA_902556405.1 uncultured Alphaproteobacteria bacterium
ATACCTCAACCCCCTATCTACTTTTTATGATTGGTGAACTGAGCGCAGTACTTTTAATGACGGCTTTAATTACAATTCTTTTTTTTGGAGGGTGGTTGTCACCAGTGCCCTTCTTGCCCGATGGTTTTTTCTGGATGCTCAGTAAAATGTTGTTATTCTTTTTCGTTTTTTCTTTAATTAAAGGCCTTGTGCCCAGATATAGGTATGATCAATTAATGAGACTGGGTTGGAAAGTTATGCTACCAGTTTCATTAGGATGGGTGGTTTTTGTATCTTTTATGGCTCATTTTAAAATTTTGAATTATGCAAGGTGGTAATTTTCTATGTGGTATAGATTAAGATATTTTTTAAAATACATGCTCTGGTTAGACTTCTTAAAAGCATCGGGTCTTGCGTTTAAATATTTCTTTAAGAAAAAAGCTACTATCAATTATCCTTATGAAAAAGGACGCATTTCACCCAGATTTCGGGGTGAGCATGCTCTGAGAAGATATGCTAACGGTGAAGAAAGATGTATTGCGTGTAAATTATGTGAAGCTATATGTCCAGCACAAGCAATTGTTATTGATGCCGAAGTTAGAGAAGATGGTTCTAGAAAAACCACACGATATGACATTGATATGACCAAATGTATTTATTGTGGCTTTTGTCAAGAAGCTTGTCCTGTTGATGCAATAGTCGAGGGCCCTAACTTTGAGTTTGCTACAGAGACTAGAGAGGAGCTCTTCTATACAAAAGAAAAATTGTTAGAGAACGGAGATAAATGGGAAAATGCAATTTCTGAGAATATTAAGCTTGATGCTCCCTATAAATAAGCGAGATAAATAATTGATACCTTTATATTTTTTTTATTTTTTTTCTTTTATTGCAATTTTGTCGTCTTTCTTTGTAATCTTTGCCAATAACCCTGTACATTCTGTACTCTGGCTTATTTTGACTTTCTTCTCGGTTGCAGGTTTTTTTATTCTTGTGGGTGCAGAATTTTTAGCTTTGCTCCTAATGATTGTTTATGTGGGGGCACTCGCTGTGTTATTTTTGTTCGTAGTTATGATGCTCAATATTTCGTTCGCTGGATTAAGAAGTGGTTTAGCACAATTCCTTCCTTTTGGGATTTTAATCGGTATAGTTATTTTTGCAGAACTAATTCTTGCATTCGTTCCATGGGAGTTTAAGGAACAAGCCATTAACAATAGAAGCGTAGCGATAGACACAGCCGAGGATAATACTGTGGCACTAGGTAAGATCGTTTACACGGATTATTTTCTTCTTTTTCAGTGTGCTGGTATTATTCTGTTGATCGCGATGATAGGATCCATAGTGCTTACGTTGAGATCACGCCCCGATGTTAAAAGACAGAGCATCACTTCACAAATTTATAGAGATCCAAATACTTCAATTGAGGTCAAAGATGTAAAGCCAGGTGAAGGGATATGATAATTCCAATAGAACATTTCCTTACCGTTTCTGCGTTGCTTTTTGTGATAGGAGTTTTTGGAATTTTTTTGAATAGAAAAAATGTTATAATTATTCTAATGTCTATTGAGCTTATTTTGGCCTCCGTAAATATAAATTTTGTCGTTTTTTCTTCATATCTTGGAGACTTAGTAGGACAAGTCTTTGCGATGTTTATTTTGACCGTAGCTGCAGCGGAAGCGGCAATTGGTCTTGCAATACTTGTTTGTTTTTACAGGCTAAGAAATTCTATTTTTATAGAAGATGCTAACACTATGAAGGGTTAAATATTGATTGAATTTCTAATTTTTGGGCCTTTGTTAGGATCTCTGATTTCAGGGCTAATGTATCGGTCTATAGGAGAAGATGTAGCAACAATTTTTACTACATCAATAGTCATAGTAGGTGCGCTCGTCAGTTGGATTATTTTCCTAGATATAATACCAGTAGAGAATGGCACGAGAGTTATTTTTGACTGGATAACGTCCGGAGCATTAAATTCCCAATGGGCTGTAAAAATCGACAGTTTAGTCAAAGTCATGTTAGTAGTTGTTTTAAGTGTCTCTTCGTTAGTACATTTATATTCGTTGGGATACATGCGCCATGACCATAACTGGAATCCAAATGAAAATTATAAAGCAAGATTTTTCTCTTATTTATCATTTTTTACGTTTGCGATGTTGGTTCTTGTCAGTGCAGATAATTTACTGCAGTTATTTTTCGGTTGGGAAGGAGTTGGCGTAGCATCATATCTCTTAATTGGGTTCTATTTTAAAAAACCAAGTGCAAACAGTGCTGCAATTAAAGCATTTGTTGTTAACCGAGTTGGAGATTTTGGCTTTTTAATCGGGATCTTCCTAATATTCCTTTATTCTGGGTCTATTAATTTTTCGGAAATATTCAGTTTTTTTTCTAATGAAAATAAAATTAAATTATTGGGTTTCAAAGTCGAAGAAGTCATATGCTTTTTCCTTTTTATTGGTGCAATGGGAAAGTCGGCTCAAATTTTTTTGCATACTTGGTTGCCTGACGCTATGGAAGGCCCCACACCAGTTTCTGCACTTATTCATGCAGCTACAATGGTCACTGCAGGTGTGTTTTTAACCTGCAGATTTTCTCCTCTTTTCGAAGCTGCGCCTCAGGTAGCCAATCTTGTTTTACTGGTAGGTGTTTCAACAGCTTTTTTTGCAGCCACCACAGCTTTGGTTCAAAATGATATCAAAAGAATAATTGCCTATTCGACTTGTTCTCAGCTCGGTTATATGTTCGCTGCAGTTGGAGCTGGTTTCTACCATGCGGCAATGTTTCATCTTTTTACTCATGCATTTTTTAAGGCTCTCTTGTTTCTTGGAGCGGGCTCAGTGATACACGCAATGCACCATGAACAGGATATAAGAAGGCTCGGAGGATTGCGAACAAAGCTGCCAATTACTTGTCTTACAATGATTATAGGTACTTTAGCCATAACAGGCGTTGGCATTCCCCTAAGTTACTATATTTTGGGTTTTAACTTTGGTCTGTCAGGTTTTGTATCTAAAGACATTATAATTGAAGGCGTGTTTGCTTCAAAAAATAGCTTTAATTATCATGCATTTGTTTTTCTTATTTTTTCTGCTCTTTTAACAAGTTTCTACAGCTGGAGGTTGATCTTTCTTACATTTTTTGGATCGTTTAAGGGAAATAAGGATGACTTTAATCATTGCCACGAACCCGAAAGGAACATGTTAATACCTTTAGTCCTTTTGTCTGTAGGCGCGGTGTTTTTTGGCTCATTTTTCGAATTTGACTTTGCAAGTGAAAAGTACCAGATCTTTTCAGATTCTATCCTTTTGTCAAAAGATAACACCATCCTTAAAGACTTTCACTATGTTCCGGCACTCGTAAAAGTAGCGCCTTTCTTTGCAATGCTCATAGGTCTATCAACTGCTATTTACTTTTATGTAATAAATCCCGGCTATCCACGAATTATAGCAAATCAGCAGCCGATATTATATAATTTTTTACTTAATAAATGGTACTTTGATGAGCTTTATGATTTTATTTTCGTCTCTGTAGCAAAGAGGGTGGGCAATTTTTTCTGGAAAATAGGAGATATAAAACTTATCAACGGTTCCATACATGGTTTAGGCTTATTTGTTATACCATACTTTGTGGCAATGGCTAGTCGACTGCAATCTGGGTTTGTTTTTCACTATGCTTTAGTTATGATAATCGGCCTCACAGCCATATTGTCTTTTTTTGTGCTTTCTTTTTACAGTTTATAAATGGATTTTATTTTATCTCTTATAACCTTCTTGCCTTTACTTGGAGCCTTGATAATCGCTTTATTTGTCCCAGGTTCAGACCCTGATTCCTCTGAAAACGCAAAAAGGGTTAGTCTCGTGACTTCAATTATTGTGTTTCTTTTGAGCTTAGTGATGTTCAGTGGGTTTGATAAAAATTCTTCAGATTTTCAGTTTATCGAAGAATTTCTTTGGCTTGGTTTTTTTAATTATAAACTTGGTGTAGATGGCATATCAGTAGTCTTAATTTTGTTAACTACTAGTATGATGCCATTGGTATTTTTATCGAGTTGGACAACCCAAAAAAGAGTGAAAGAATACTTAATTGCGTTTTTGATTTTGGAAACGTTAATGGTAGGTGTTTTCGTTTCCTTAGATATTTTTCTATTTTACGTGTTTTTTGAGGCTGGATTAATTCCGATGTTTCTCATTATTGGTATATGGGGTGGTAAAGAAAGAGTTTTCGCATCTTTCAAATTTTTCCTTTATACCCTACTTGGATCAATTTTGATGCTTATCGCGATGATTGTTATTTGGGATATTTCCGGAACAACTGACATAACACGACTATTAAAATATGAATTTGAAAGTGAACCATTTTATATTTTGGGTTTTTATATTCCTTCCGGGATTCAAACCTTTCTGTGGCTAGGTTTTTTTGCATCTTTTGCAGTGAAACTTCCTATGTTTCCGGTGCACACTTGGCTACCTGATGCTCATGTGCAGGCTCCCACTAGTGGATCAGTATTATTGGCCGCTATACTACTCAAAATGGGGGGATATGGCTTTATTAGGTTTAGTATTCCGATGTTTTATGAAGCATCATTATACTTTCAGGACTTTATTTTTATTCTCTCTGTTATTGCTATTATTTATACATCTTTGATAGCTTTAGTCCAAACAGATATGAAAAAATTGATTGCTTACTCTTCTGTAGCTCACATGGGTTTTGTCACGATTGGTCTCTTTTCATTTAATCAACAGGGCATTGATGGGGCTATATTCCAGATGGTAAGCCATGGACTTATTTCAGCAGCCTTATTCCTTGTAGTTGGAGTTGTATATGAAAGAACTCACACGAGAGAAATTCAAGCATTTGGTGGTTTAGTCAATAGAATGCCAAACTATGCAATGGTATTTATGGTTCTGACGTTGGCAAATGTCGGACTTCCAGGCACCTCTGGTTTTGTAGGTGAATTTCTTTCACTTTTGGGTGCTTTTAAGGTTAGCCCAGTCTATGCAATCTTTGGCGCTGTTGGAGTTATACTTTCTGCCTGTTATGGTCTTCTTCTGTATAAAAGGATAATGTTGGGGGAGCTTATCAAAGAAAATTTAAAAAGGATTGATGATCTCTCGCTGAGAGAAAAATTTTGCCTTTACCCGTTAGTTTTGCTAATTATAACATTTGGTATCTATCCGAAACCTATTTTAGAAACTTACGGTGCTACGGTTGCTGATTATGTGCTAAAGTTCAATTAAAAATCATATGTCTGAGAATTTTAAATTTATTACTCCTGAACTGTTTTTGGTAGTTTTCAACCTTTGTTTTTTGGTTGCTATGCTGTTTGTGAAATCACAAGCGATTTTGTCAAATAGCAATAAAATTTCGGCTGTAGCGTTGTTAACAACAGCATTGCTAGTTTATTCAAATCCTGTTGACTCTGATCCGATTATAAATGGATTTTACACCAGCAATGAATTT
The DNA here is from genome assembly GCA_902556405.1 of uncultured Alphaproteobacteria bacterium. Classification (GTDB taxonomy): domain Bacteria; phylum Pseudomonadota; class Alphaproteobacteria; order Rhodobacterales; family Rhodobacteraceae; genus CACIJG01. Next base: position 5,437 of record CACDWF010000016.1, read on the forward strand.
ACGGCTTTTTTTAAAATTTTAATCCTTCTTTTGTCATCTGTTATTCTCTACTTAAGTGATGCTTATTTGAAAAAAAATAACTTATTAAAATATGAATATCCAGTTCTGATTAATTTTTCTGTCTTTGGAATGATGATCGTTATATCGTCTAACGATTTGATGACTTTATATCTTGGGATTGAAATTCAATCACTTTCTCTTTATATAATCGCTGCTTATCGAAGAGATAATTTAAAGTCGACAGAGGCTGGCCTGAAGTACTTTATTCTTGGAGCTTTATCGTCGGGATTATTATTGTATGGAATTTCCTTAGTTTATGGTTCTACGGGGTCAACGCAGTTTCATATAATTTATAATTCAATAATGTACACTGAAAGAATGCTTGGATTGCAAATTGGGATGGTGTTTTTATTATCAGCTATCGCTTTTAAATTTGCGGCATTTCCTTTTCATATGTGGACACCAGATGTCTATGACGGATCTCCCACCCCAGTCACCGCATTCATGGCTATTGTTCCAAAACTAGCGGTAGGAGCTATGTTGGCAAAGGTTTTATTTGATGTTTTTGGGGGTATATCAGATAAGTGGCAGATGGTTCTCGTTTTTCTCTCAGGAGGATCTATGATTATTGGTGCACTTGGTGCTATTGCTCAGACTAATATAAAAAGATTAGTTGGATACTCATCGATAGGTCATGTTGGCTTTGCATTAATGGGTCTGGCTGCAGTTTCCCCAGAGGGCTTAAGTGGATTTATAATTTATTTGTTTCTTTATTCAATAATGATGCTAGGCATTTTTGCTTTTATACTTAATATGGAAAAAGAGGGGGTTTTAGTCGCGGATATATATCTTTTAGCGCAGTATTCAGAAAATAGACCTGGGGCATCTTTTGCGTTTAGTCTACTTCTATTTTCTTTAGCCGGCATTCCACCATTAGCAGGCTTCATATGCAAACTTTACGTAATGATGGCTATAATTAATTCTGGCCTTATGTATCTGGCATTGGTCGGAGCTATTGTATCTGTAATCGGGGCTTTCTACTATTTGAGAATTGTTTACATTATCTACTTTTCAGAGTCACGCGGAAATCTGGACGCAAAAATACCTGCAGGCCATTTATTGATTCTTTTTCTTTCCTCTGCCGCAATTGTTATAGGCACTTATAATTTATTAGGCGTTGAACCGCTAACACGTTTGGCAGCGGAAAGCTTACTTTACTAAGTGTCATGGCAACACATTTTTTAAATAGTAATGTGATTTGGCTAAATTCTGTTGATAGCACAAATGAAGAAGCTAAAAGAAGAATAAAACACTTCTCTAAACCTACTTGGATAATTTCAAAAAAGCAAAGTAAAGGTAAAGGAAGAAATGGGAAGAGTTGGTTTAGTAGTGAAGGAAATTTTTCTGGGTCACTTGTATTTTTCCCAAATGTTGAACGATCTCAGCTCCATCTTTATGGTTTTTTTTCGGGGGTCGCTCTATACAACACTCTAAAAAAAATTTTAAAAGATGGTACTGATATTATTTTAAAGTGGCCTAATGATCTTTTGATTGAAAATGGGAAGGTTGCAGGTATTTTACTTGAATCTGTTTATACTAACAAAAAAAGTAGTATAGGGTTGATAATTGGTGTTGGTGTTAATTTAAATACTGCCCCAAGCTTAGCAATAGATTCTGCCTTCAAACACAATGCAGAATGTGTAGCTAACTTTACAAATGAAAAAATAAATTTAGTTAGTTTTTTCAGAACTTTTAATAAAGAATTAATAAAGTTAGAAGCATATATGGAAGAAAAAAAAATTTCTACCATACTGAAACTTTGGCAAACAAGGAGCTATGAGAAAGGGTCTATCATAAAATTTTCTGGTAAAAAAGGAGAACTTAACTCAGGAATATTTTTAGGTTTGGATGAAATAGGAGGATTGATTGTTGGTAAGGGTTCTGGAGTAAAAAAAATATATTCTGGAGATGTTTACTTTGGGAGTTGAGAAATGCTTTTGGCGATAGATGTAGGAAATACTAACTCGGTATTTTCAGTTTCAAAAAACAAAAAAATATTATCGGAATGGAGGTGCTCTACGGATGGAAATATGACCGCTGATCAGTACTTCACATGGCTGCAACAATTGTTCAGCATCGCTAATATAAATTATAAAGAGATTAGCAAAACCATCGTATCCTCCGTGGTTCCTGACTCAATATTTAATTTAAAGGTACTGTGTAAAACCTATTTTAATTGTATACCACTAATAGTTGGTTCAGATACTTGTAAAATCCCAATTTCTATAGATGTTGAAAGAGGAGTTAACGTTGGTGCGGACAGACTAGTGAATGCAGTAGCTGCATACCAACTTGTAGGTGGAAACACTATTGTTGTTGATTTTGGAACTGCAACTACATTTGATGTAATTAATCAGTCAGGAAGCTATATAGGTGGTGTAATAGCCCCAGGTGTTTCACTGTCAACAAAAGCTCTGCATGAAGCTGCAGCGGCGTTGCCACATGTGGAGGTCAAACGTCCTGCTAAAGTAGTAGGACGAAATACAGTCAGTTGTATGCAATCGGGAATTTATTGGGGTTATTTGAGCTTGGTAGATGGAATAATTTCAAAAATAAAAAACGAGAAGAAAATTAATAATGTGATCGCTACAGGTGGTTTATCTAGTGTTTTTTCTCGGGATACAACTATATTTGACAAAATTGACTTAAGACTTACCATCAAAGGCTTAGTATATATATCGAATTTCAATGAGGATAAATAATTTTGAAAGATCATAGCTTAATTTACTCACCTGTTGGAGGTGCTGATGAAATTGGTATGAATATGTATGCTTATGGTTTCAAAAATAAAAATAAAGTAAGTTATATCTTAGTGGACGCTGGTGTTTCCTTTCCTAAACCCGATACTGAACCAGGTGTGGATTTAATATTCCCTAACCCAAAACTGATACTTAATAACTTAAGAGATTTAGAAGGAATTTTTATTTCTCATGCTCACGAGGACCATTTAGGAGCAATTGGATTTATTGCTTCAAAAATTGATTGCAAAATATTTTGTAGGAAGTTTACTGCTGAAATTGTCAAGGATAAATTAAAGAAGGTAAATGTAACCAGTAAGCGAGTGGTAATAGTTAAGGAGTGGCCTTATGAAGTTAAGCTCAAAAACGCGACAATATCTTTTTTCCCCACAACGCATTCTGTCCCAGAAGCATCGTTTCTGATAATAAAGAGCACTTTCGGCGTTGTCCTTCATACTGGCGATTTTAAAATAGACAAAAAACCGATTTTAGAGAGTTCTATTGATTTCAAAGAGTTAATAAAAGCAATTGGTGGAAGGCCCTCCTTGTGTGTGGTAGATTCAACAAATATGCTAAATAAAAATAAAGGAAAGTCTGAGTCCTTACTCACAGAACCAATTACTAAAATTATTAAAGATAGTAAAGGCAGAGTGATATTCACATCTTTTGCATCAAATCTTGGTAGATTAAAAATAATAGCTGAAGCAGGCGAAAAATCAGGAAGGTCTATAGCAGTTTTTGGACGTGCGATGAATAATATGCTTAGCAAAGCAATAGAGACAGGCATACTTACTGATTTCCCAACATTGATTGACCCTAGAAAGGCTTACATGGTTCCTCGGGAAAACTTATTGGTAATCGCTACAGGGTCTCAAGGCGAAATTAGAGCAGCCTCTGCACAGTTATCCCGCGGCAAATATATGGGTTTAGAAATAGAGGACGGTGATACTTTCGTATTTTCTTCCAAAACTATTCCCGGAAATGAAATTTCAGTAAATAGAGTAATTAACAACCTCTCCGACAAGGGGGTGGAGGTTAAGTATAGCGATGATAGGGAATTTCATGTAAGTGGGCATACTAATATACCAGAAATGATGGACTTTTATAAAAAAGTTAGACCGTTGCTTGTAGTTCCAATGCATGGGGAAATAAGGCATTTGATGGGCCACAAGAGAGTTCTAGAAGAAAAAAATATAAGAGCTGAAATAGTCAGAAATGGTGAGATAATTGAAATTGATAAAGATCTGAAAATAAAAAAAGATGCTACAAATAGGCCCGAGAAATTGTTTTTAGATGGTAAAATAATTGCAAAGTCTGATAACATAGCGTTTAGAGAAAGAAGTAGGATGTCTTCGCAAGGATTTCTTTTCTTGCAAATAGGATATAAAAAATCTATGAAAAAACTAACGGTTCAGTTTTCTTCTTTTGGCCTTCCGCGATTTGAAGATTACTTAGAAGAAATAAAAACAAATACTGAAGCACTTCTGAATAATATGGCAAAGAAAAAAGGCAAATATAACTTGGGTGAACTTGAGCGTTTAGTAAAAGAAGACATATATTCAATTAGTGGAAAAAAACCGATAATAAAGATCGCTGAAATGGAATAAAAAATTCCACTTGATGAAAAAATATGGAGGATATTTTTAAAATAGTAAACAGGGCGGCGAAACTAATTGTAGGATTTTAATTTGCAAAAAGAAAATAACGGACTGCACCAACTTAAGGTTTTGAAAGTGCAGCACTGGACACCTTCAACATTCTCATTTTCATGTGTCAGGCCCGATAATTTTAGGTTTAGATCTGGAGAGTTTGTCATGATTGGATTGAATATTGCCGATAAACCGGTCCTTAGAGCTTACTCAATAGCGTCTCCTAATTGGCATGAAGCGTTTGAATTTTACTCTATTAAGGTTGAAGATGGTCCTTTGACATCTAAGCTTCAACAGCTTAGAGAAGGTGACAGTATTATTTTTAGGAATAAGCCTGTAGGAACTCTTGTAAATGACGCTCTTTTAAAAGGGAAAAGGCTATTTCTGTTTTCTACTGGGACAGGGATAGCACCCTTTACAAGCATTATTCGTGATCCTGAGACGTATGAAAAATTTGATGAGGTAATACTTTTTCAGACTTGTCGTCAGATCAATGAGCTTGAATTTGGAAAGCATACGATTGAAGCAATTTATAAAAACGATCTGTTGTCGGGAATAGTAAGAGGTAAGCTGAAGTTTTTTCCTACCACTACTAGAGAGCCTAGTCAATATTTCGGAAGAATTACCGACTGGCTAAAATCAAAAAGATTTGTGGAGGAGTTTGGAAGTGATTTAAATCCATTGGAGGATCGAGCGATGATATGCGGTAGTATTGGAATGCTCAATGAATTTAAAGAAATTTGCATTGAAAAAGGCATGGAAGAGGGTTCTAATTCCATGCCAGGTCATTTTGTAATTGAAAAAGCTTTTGTTGACTAAAAATTAATTAGTATGGTCTAGATTTTATTTATCATCGAATTACGCTTCAAGGAGAATTAGAATTCAGGAAGATAAGCAAATTTTGGAGCTTGAGGCAGTTTCTAAATCATTTAAGCAACAAAAAGTTTTAGATAATTTAAATCTTACAATAGATAAGGGTGAGAGGATGTGTCTCCTGGGGCCGTCTGGTTGTGGGAAGACCACTGCTCTAAGATTGATCGCAGGTTTAGAGGTTCCTGATAAGGGCAAAATATTTATCAATAACTATTTGGTTTCAAATGACAAATATATTCTGAAGGAAACGCCTGAGAGAAGTATAGGACTGGTATTCCAAGATCTTTCGCTTTTTCCTCATTTAAATATTTTTCAGAATGTTGGTTACGCCTTGAATGAACTTGATAATGAAAAGATTAAGGAGAGAACGAATTACTTACTTGATTGTGTCGGGATGCTTACTTTTGGGGAGAAATACCCCCACATGATATCCGGTGGGGAACAGCAGAGAGTTGCTATAGCGAGAGCGTTGGCACCGAGGCCTAAGCTAATGCTGATGGATGAGCCTTTTACGAGTTTGGACAATATATTAAGAGATGAAATAAGAGATCTTACCTTATCTCTACTGAGTGAAGAAGGTACATCAGTTATTATGGTTACTCATGATCCAGAGGAAGCCATGAAAGTATCTGACAGCATTGCATTGATGCGAGACGGCTCTATCATACAGAAGGGAGCTCCTTATAATGTTTATAATAAACCGATAGACAGTAAAGCAGCAAAGTTTTTATCCAATTATAATATTATAGAAGGAATAGTGAACAATGCACAAACTGAAACCCCATTTGGTTTATTTATGACTCCTGGTTTACTTAACGGCCTCACTGTTGAAATAATTATTCGCCCCCAACACCTAAAAATTGACTTTGATAGAAATGGTAAAGGTCCTAATCCTACCAGCGAGCATGGAGTTGCAGCCAGAGGTTCAGTGGTTCGTTCTAGGTTTTTGGGAAAAGAAAGTCTCGTGGAATTGAAAATGGAGTTTGATCAATCTATACTCAAAGCATCTGTCCCCGGTGTTTTTCTTCCTCCTTCTGGAAAAAATTTGTGGATTTCAGTTAAAAGAGATCGCTGTTTTGTTTTTGTTAAAGATTAAAAATTTAAGTGATAAATTTTATTTTTCTGTTAGTTTAATCCTTAGAACTATAGAGATAAAAAATATTTGGAGTTAATAAATGTTTAATCAAATTGGATTACCAGGCATCATTTTAATTGCAGTGGTTGTACTTATATTATTTGGAAGAGGAAAGATATCTTCACTAATGGGCGAAGTTGGAAAGGGTATCACTAGTTTTAAGAAGGGTATAAGTGAAGGTAAACAGGAATTAGATAAGGCTCAGGAAGAAGTTTCAGAAAAAGCGAAAGATATAACTCCTGAAAAAGATAAAGGATAAAAAAAGAGAATGTTTGATTTGGGTTGGCAGGAGCTCTTCGTTATAGGAACCGTCACCTTGATAGTTGTTGGGCCTAAGGACTTACCAAACTTATTAAACAGAGTAGGAAAAGTTCTCGGAAAAATAAAACAAGTTGCAAGAGAGTTTTATGATCAAATAAATGAAACTGCAGAAATAGAAGAATTTAATAATTTGAAAAACGATTTAAGTCAGCATACTGAGGTAGAGAGTTATATTAAGGACCCTGATATGGGTGCAAGAGTTAAAAAGAAAAATAAGGTAAAAATAAAAAAAAGTAGCTCTCAAATTTCTAAGAAACCTTGAGTAACAGCTTACTTGACTATCTAGTAATAATTGATGAAAAAAGAGCAAGAAAAACAGGATGAGATAGAGTCATCGAACGCCCCTCTGATAGAACATCTTTCGGAATTGAGGTCTAGGCTTGTTGTTTCTGTGCTAGCGTTCCTTGTTTGCATGGTTTGCGTATTTCCATTTTCAAAGTATATATTCAATTTTTTAGCATTGCCGATAACAGATTTGCTTGCAATTAAAAATGAAGCTAACGAATTGATATTTACCGGTCTCCAACAGGGTTTTATGGTAAATGTAAAGATATCTTTTTTCGGAGGCTTTGTAGTTTCGTTTCCTTTTATTGGGTTTCAAATTTGGCGATTTATTGCCCCAGGGTTGTATAAAAAAGAAAAATTGGCTTTTTTGCCGTTTCTAATTGCTTCCCCCGTATTGTTTATTATTGGAGCGGCCTTTGCCTACTTTGTTGTTCTTCCCCTAGCGTTTAACTTTTTTTTGAGTTTTCAAAATACCTCAGATCTAAATAATCTTGTAGGTATCAAATATCTCGGTACCATAAATGAATATCTTAGTCTTACTATGAGGTTCATATTGGCATTTGGTATATGTTTTCAGTTGCCTGTGTTGTTAACTTTAATGGGCAAAGCTGGTTTAGTTTCGTCTGAGTCATTAGTCAGATTTAGAAAATATGCGATAGTCAGTATACTAATAGTAGCAGCTATAGTCACTCCTCCAGACGTTATTACTCAAATAATTTTATTTTCTGTAGTGTATTCTTTATATGAGATGTCCATTTTGTTGGTCAGGTTGGTAGAAAAGAAAAAAGAAGAAATCCTTAAACGGATGGATGAAAATTCATAAGAGCCATTACTATGGAGAAAGATTTAAAAAGAATAGCAGACTCACTTGAAAGAGCATTTCCCTTAAAGCCTGATAACTCATTTTTTGAAAAGTCAGCGGCGTTCATATGGGATCCAGATCAAAACTATTATACACAGGTTACTAATGTACAAACTGTAGATATTTCATTGCTAAGAGGAATGGATCAAGAAATTGAGCAGGTAAGGCTTAATACTAAAGCATTTATCAACGGAAATCTAGCTAATAATGTGCTCGTTTGGGGCGCTCGCGGTATGGGTAAATCAACTCTTATAAAATCTGTTGTTATGGCTGCCTGCTCTATGAGTGATAGTCTAAAGATCATTGAAGTGGCTCGGGACGATATAGGACAAGTTGGTAAGTTGCTAAAAACAATTAGAAATTTAAATAAAAAATTTATTATATTTTGCGATGATATTTCATTCGATGATAATGAAACAAGCTATAAATCACTTAAATCTTTGCTAGATGGAGGATTAATTGGTGGAGCACAGAACATATTGATATACGCTACATCAAATAGAAGGCATTTATTAAGTAGAAAGACAGGCAACAATAGTGATTTTATGAGATGGGGAGAGGAGCTTGATGAACGTCTTTCCATTTCAGACAGGTTTGGTATTTCAATTGGTTTTTACGAGTGTGATCAAAACCTTTATCTAGAAATAGTGAAGTCCTATGCCAATTCATTCGGTATCGATATAGCAATAAAAGATTTAGAAAAGAGGGCCGTAGAATGGCAAGTCCAACGAGGTAGTAGATCAGGTCGAGTTGCAAAACAATTTATAGTATCTTTACTCAGCAGTTACAAATAGTACTTTTTTATTCAAAGTAATTTGCTGGGTTAACGCTTTTGGTTCCTTGTCTTAGCTCAAAATGAAGTACAATTTGATCTTTTTCATCCTTTATCTTTTCCGACATTGAACCGATTTTCTGCCCTCTTTTAACTCTTTCGTTTTTTTTCACAATTACGTTCGCCACTCTTCCATATATGCTGATAAAGTTATTATCATGTCTTATCAATACAATTTTTCCAAAGTTTTCAGTATTATCTGTTATCAACGCAACGCTACCCGAAGCAGCTGCAAAAACAGTAGACCCCGGCATAACTTTGAAATCAATCCCTTGATTTTTTCGTTTATCACTATTGGGGTTATATTCGCTTATTATTTTTCCTTGTATGGGAACGACAAAAGTATTTTTTGTGCTACTAATATTCTTTTTCTCTAATGTATCTTCCGACTTATTTTCTTTATTATCCACTAATTTTTTACCAACAGCTTTTATTTCCTCCGTCAAGGGATTTATTTTCGGCTGCAAAATTGGAACAATGATGTTTTGTCCTAAGTAAATGGTAAACTCTGCATCTAACTTATTTAACTTAGCTAAAGAGGTTACCGAAACATTATATAATCGAGCTATAGAATAAATAGTTTCTCCAGTTTCAACCCTATGCTCAGCGAAGTGTTTGGTTGGAACGGAGACTCTTTTTGTTTCCTGTACTCTCTCTAACACGTTTTTTGTGCTTTTTTGAGACCAAACACTCTTATTTGTTTTTTTTACTGGTGCTATTTTTTTGTTTAATGCTAATAATTCGCCTTTTCTCGGTCTATATGACTCTACTAAACCATTGAACAAAGAAAAATTTCTTGAATCTAAGCCTAACCTGTTAGCAATATCTAGGACCGTTTCATTTCCATTTGCTACCACAACTTGATATTTTTCATAAGAGATTATACCTCTGATATCTGGTCTTGTCTTATCATCAAAAGACGCACTTTTAATACCTGAATTATCTTTTTCCGTATGCTCTAAAGTTTGGCAATTGACCAAAATTGGCAAAACAATAAGTAGAGTTATTACTGCCTTCTTATTCATAAAAACTGAACCCAGATTTTAAGCTTTTACTAGCCCTTCTTTCATTTGCACAAACCTTACACTCATTAGCTCTGTAATGTCCAAGCCTTTTTCATTTTTAACGACTTTCAAAAGTGATTGTTTCTGATTCGGTAAGCCAACCGGAACAATCATTATACCCCCAACCTTTAGTTGACTTATAACTAAACTGGGAATTTCTTCAACCGCAGCAGTTAAGATAATTCTATCAAAAGGTGCTTGAGGAGCATAACCAAGGAAACCATCCTGCAAAAGAATTGTAACGTTTGATATGTTAAGCTTTTCAAGACGTTTCTTTGCCATGTCGGCAAGCGTTTTATATCTCTCAATTGAATAGACTCTTGATGAAAGTCTAGCGAGTATTGCTGTTTGATAACCGGATCCAGTACCTATTTCTAAAACTTTACTTCTTTGTGGAATTTCTAATTGTTGGGTCATTAAAGCTACGAGTGATGGTTGGCTGATTGTCTGACCACAGTCAATAGGGAGTGCTATATCTTCTAAGCATTGATCTAAAAAGCTCTTTGAAACAAAATCGCTTCGATCTAATGACTCAATGCAGGTTAAAATTTCTTTGTTAGAAATTCCAATTCGTCTCAGTTTTAGCATAAGAACGGCTTTTGCCTCTTGCATGTTAAAAATTTACTTTCTTTAGTTTTTCAAAATTGGTTTCCTTAGGAATAGACATAGTAATAGGTGATACCGTAACATACCCATCTAAACAGCTTGTATAGTCATCCTCATAGATAGAAGTTGAATTTTTATTATTACTATCTATCTGGGCCGTATACAAAAATTGAGATTTAATATCCAGTTTAATAATAAAGTTTGAATTGTATCTTCTTCCTACTGGGGCGATTTTTATGCAGTCAGGATATTTCATTCTCGGGTTTACAGGAAAGTTAACATTAAACGCCATCTTTTTATTTGCAATTGAGAAGTTTTCGTAAATAGTTAAACACAACCTCGCGCCACAACTTTCGGCAAAGTTAAAGGGTTTAATTTCTTGCTTTTCACTCGCATAAGCTTGGCTTAAAGCAATTGATAATATCCCTCGATCAGCTGCTTCTAAAGCCGCAGCTATTGTCCCAGAATAAAATGCGTCCTGCGCTAGATTATATCCCCAGTTTATACCTGATAAAACCATGTCAGGCTTTTTTTTTTTCATAAGATGATCGAGAGCAAATATTACACAATCTGTAGGCGTTCCATCTACAGAAAATTCATTATTGCTTTTCTTAGTAATTTGAAAATCTTTCTTATACGTAATAGATCTGCTTTTCGCCGATTGATTTTCAGAAGGAGCAACAACAAAAATGTCTTCTTTAGCCGATAATTCAAGGGCTATTTTTCTTAGTGATTTGATCCCATCAGCATTAAAGCCGTCATCGTTAGTAATTAAAATCCGCATGCTATATAAGATTCCCCTTACTATCAATTTTTTCACAACCGAACATATATGGTTTTAGTACGTTTGGAATCACCACAGATCCGTCTTGTTGTTGATTGTTTTCAATAACTGCTATCAAGCACCGGCCAACAGCAAGTCCAGACCCATTTAAAGTAGAGATGAATTGAGGTTTGGAGTCTCTAGCATCCTTATATCTAATATTAATTCTCCTGGATTGGAAGTCCCCACATATTGAGCAACTCGAAATTTCACGGAATCTATTTTGGCCAGGCAACCAAACCTCTAGGTCATATGTTTTTTTTGATCCAAAACCAATATCTCCAGAGCATAAAAGTATTTTTCTAAAAGGTATCAGTAAATTTTTCAAAATTTTCTCAGCGCACTTTGTCATTCTTTCAAGTTCAAACTTTTCAAACTCTGGAATACAGTAAGTAACCATTTCCACTTTCTCAAATTGGTGTTGTCTAATCATTCCCGTTGTATCTTTTCCAGCACTGCCAGCTTCTGAACGAAAACATTGTGTTGCGGCCGTCATTCTGATTGGCAATTCCTCACTTGTATAAATCCTATTCTTCCCAATGTTTGTTAAAGGAACTTCTGCAGTAGGAATAAGCCAAAGACCATCATTTGTTTGGTAACTATCTTCTCTAAACTTAGGTAATTGACCAGTTCCAAACATTGACTGCTCATTAACAAGAACTGGAGCCCAAAACTCCATTAACTCGTTCTCAATTATATTTGTGTTAAGCATATATTGTGTTAATGCCCTATGTAACAGCGCGACAGACTTAGAGAGAAATACAAATCGTGACCCAGCAACTGTGGCGGCGGCTTCAAAATTTATATCGTTTTTTGTGGCATCAACTTCGAAGTGTTCCTTGGGTTCAAATGGAAAAGATTTTATTTCTCCCCATCTGGAAACTTCGACATTGTCTGATTCATTTGTTCCAAAAGGCACATCATCGCTAAGCATATTAGGTATTGATAAAAGAAGATTCTCTAAATCATTTTCAATATCTTTAAGCGTAGCTTCTAATTGAGCTATCTCCTTTTTCATACTTTTTATGTCTTCACGGATCTTATTTGCGGCTTTATCCTTATAATTAGAAGAACTACCAACTTCTTTAGACAACACTTTTCTTTTAGTGAGTAAGTTTTCTAACTGTGTAATGTGGTGTCGTCTTTGCGCATCCAGTGAAATAATTTCCTCACTTCTAGAGCTTTCACCTCTTTTCTCTAAAGACTTATCAAAAATCTCCGGGCTTTTTCTGATGAGTTTTATATCATGCATTTTTTTTACTAAATTGTCTGAGCATTATTTATTTGAGAGCTATACCAAAGATTAGAATATTTTTAAACTAGCTTTTTACAAAATCGTTTTATCCTCTTACATCCAATTCGTAAATCTTTTTCACTTAAGGCATAACTTATTCTTATACTATCTTTGCTTCCAAAGCTTGAGCCTGGTACCACCGCAACATATTCAGTGGACAATAGATGGAGGCAAAAGCTTGTATCGTCGACTATTATGTCTCTACCGTTTAACCGTTTGCCCAGAAATCTTTTTATTGAAGGAAAGATGTAAAATGCACCTTGGCTAAAATTAGAGCCAAAACTCTGAAAATCTGAAAAAGCTGAAGTAACAACGGCTTTTCTTTTTATGAGCGAGCTTTTGATTTCTTCAAAATAACTATTATCTAATCGCAAAGCTTCAATTGCTGCTTTTTGAGCAATTGTATTAGGAGCAGAAGTCGACTGAGATTGTATTTTTTTCATAGCCTCAATAAGTAATTTAGGGCCAGCGCCGTATCCTAACCTCCACCCTGTCATGCAGTAACCTTTAGAAAATCCATTAACTATAAGTGATCTTTCCTTGAGTCTCTTATCAAGATTTATTATGTTTATGCTCTTCTTCGATGAAAAGTTTAGTTTTTCGTAAATATCGTCTGAAAGAATCCAAATCTCAGGGTATTTCCTTAAAAGTTCGGTTAAATTTTTTAAAGTCTCAAAAGAGTACACAGCACCTGTCGGATTGTTTGGTGAGTTTAAGATTAGCCACTTAGTTTTTGATGTAATGAGCTTTTCCAATTTCTTTGTGTTTATTGAAAATCCTTCTTCTCTTTTTGAATGTAGAACTTTTGGTTTTCCCCCGCATAATTTAATAATCTCTGGATATGACACCCAATATGGGGAAACAATAATAACCTCATCGCCTCTATTTATAGTACTTTGCAGCGCATTATAAATTACCTGCTTACCCCCATTAGAGACAATTATTTCATCAGATTTATAATCAACCGCTAGATCTTTTTTGAGTTTATCACTTAAAAGCTGTCTTAATTCATTAAGACCTGCAACTTGTGTATAAAGGGTTTCTCCTTTATTTATAACTCTGCAAGCTTTTCTTCTTACCGTTGAAGCAGGTCTGAACGAAAGCTCACCAGAGGCCATATTGATTACTTTGTGCCCTTTTTCTTTCAGAGACAACGCCAAATCAGCTACCTCAGCTGTTTTTGAGATGCTGATTTCTTCCATATTTCTTGAAAAACGCATACATTGTAATTAAACTAAAATAATTAATTGTAACAGGTAAAAAATAAGTTATTTCCAAAATATGAGTATAAGTGTTGTTCGTAAAAAACTGTCGATGAGAAGTTGGAGAAGAGGGACTAAGGAGTTAGATCTAATTTTGGGCCGGTTCTCAAGTGAAAATCTCATAAATTTTGAGGTGTCCGAGCTTGATTTGTACGAGCAGTTTTTATCTACTGATGACTATTTAATTTACAACTGGTTATTTGAAAAAGAAGATAGTCCAACAATTTTCAAAAGTCTTGTTAAGCAGATTAAAAAAAGTATGGATCAGTAACAGTTTTATATTTCTATATTCGGGCTAAAAGTTTTTTGTTGTTTTTTTGGAAAACTTAGGAAATAATTGAAATTGATGGTGAAATTTAATTTATCCACAACTTGTTTGGGGGTTAATGACACCACGTAAGCGCGCTGAAAGAATTAATTCATTTTATACCTCGCAGGTGATTATGGCTGATGGAAACTTTGGATTTAAGGTCAATGGTTTTGACTCATACATTTTACGTCTTGGGGAAGAACTGAGAGGTGAACGAGCAACCTTGGGCAAGTCGCTTATACAGGTTCAAAAAGACCTCAAAATCAAAGCGGCGTACATTTCCGCAATTGAAAATTGTGATTTAGATGCATTTCCAAATAAAGGTTTTGTAGCAGGCTATGTTAGGTCTTATGCAAGGTATTTGAACCTCAATCCTGAAGAGGTATATGAAAGATTTTGTACTGAGTCAGGTTTTTCTTCAATCGATGGTTCAAGGAAATTTGAAAGCACCGACAAATTTAAAAATAAAGTGCTAAAAGATTACAGCATTGAAACACATCTTGATTGGAAGCCATCTTACGTTGGATTTCAGGGAGATAATAATTCTATATTGAGCAGAAGCTATGTGTTTTTTCTACCTTTTTTGTTAGCTATATTTATTGTTTTTGGAATAAGCTTCGGGGCTTGGAAAGTTCTGATTGATATTCAAAAGCTTAAAATTGTCCCGGCCGATAATTTGCCAATGATAATGAGTGAGATGCACCTAGACCCTTCTGAGATTGTCAATGAAAACAAGATAAATAGTTATAAGTTGGAAACCAATGATTTGGATAATATTAAATTCGAAGTGTCCGAAAACATTACACTGGCAGCTCCAAAAGTGTTATACAGAGATGGTCCAATAGTGGACTTACGGCTAGAGGATATTGGAGTTTTGGGCATAAATTCTACAAAGCTGAATAGGTCACAGCCATACACAAGCGTATCAGTAGGAGTTATGAAAGAGGAGTTTTTAGTAAAAAATTTTGAGTATGGCGTATTGCCAGAATTTAGTGATTTGGGTTCTATTGTAGGTAAAAAGCTCATCGACGTGGAAATTGGAGTAACTGGTCCTGCAGAGCAGGCTGTTATAAGTTCTAAAGTCAAACAAGGTATTCCAAGTGTTGACCAATATACTTTAAGCTTTAATGAGAACGACGAGGTAGTTGGTAAAAGACCTGAAACTACGCTTAATATTTTTGCAGTAAATCCATCTTGGATACGAATTAAAGATGAGGCAAGACAAGTTGTTGTCGAAAAAATTCTTAAGGCAGGGGAGGTTCTTGAGATAAAAAATAAATGGTTTAATGGAGATTTGAGAGCAGGTAATGCTAAAGATTTATTTTTTTCACTGAATGGTGTTACCTATGGACCTGTTTCTGACAAAAGAAAAGTAATTAAGAATTTTAAAATTGATCCCCAAAATATATTCAATTCCTTGAAAATAAATGATTTGGAGGACAGTTACTTAAATAGTCTCTTGAATAAGAAAAGGTCCTTGTAATGGCTTTTCCTTTAAGTTTATTACATGTGAGGTGTTAGGAGTGTCACTCGATACCATTAGACCATGGCGCCAGATTTCGAGAAGAAAGTCAAGAGAGATAAGTGTTGGTAACGTGAAAATAGGCGGTGATAATCCTATATCGGTTCAGACTATGACCAACACTATAACAGCCGATATAAATAAAACTATTGCCCAAGTTAAAAATTGTGCGGAAGCTGGAGCTGAGATTGTTCGAGTCTCTTGTCCAGATCCTGATAGCACTCTAGCGCTAAAGGAAATATGTAGGGTTAGCTCTGTTCCAATAGTGGCTGATATTCATTTTCATTATAAAAGAGCTATTGAAGCGGCAGAATCTGGAGCTGCTTGTTTGCGTATTAATCCTGGGAATATAGGTAACAACGAAAAAATTAGAGAAGTGATTAAAGCTGCGAAAGATTTTGGTTGTTCAATCAGAATAGGAATTAATGCTGGAAGCATTGAGAAAGATCTTTTGGAAAAATTTAGGGAGCCTTGTCCTGAAGCTTTATTAGAAAGTGCAAAAAGAAATATAGGTATCTTAGAAGACAATGATTTTTTTGAATATAAAATATCAGTTAAAGCTTCCGATGTTTTTTTGGCAGTCGCAGCTTATTCAGACCTTGTAACCATCACTGATGCTCCGTTTCATATTGGAATAACAGAGGCTGGGTCACTTTTCTCAGGAACAGTGAAGTCCGCGATAGGTCTCGGCAACTTATTATGGGCAGGATTAGGAGATACTATTAGGGTTTCGTTGTCAGCAGATCCTGTTGAAGAAGTAAAGGCAGGATATGAAATCCTTAAATCCTTGAACCTTAGGCATCGGGGTGTACAGATTATCTCATGTCCCTCGTGCGCGAGACAAGGTTTTGATGTAATAAAGACGGTTGGGATCCTTGAGAAAAAGCTAGAGCATATAAAGACCCCTATTTCTCTTTCTATAATAGGTTGCGTTGTGAATGGCCCAGGCGAAGCATTAATGACAGATATAGGTTTTACCGGAGGAGGCGCGGGAAGCGGAATGGTATACAGGATGGGTAAAACAGACCATAAATTAGATAATCATAAGATGATAGATCATATTGTTGACCTTGTTGAAAAACGAGCAAAAGAACTTTCCGAAAAATAGTATTCTCTTATGTTTGAAGAAAAACTTAAGAAAATTATTGACCGTTTTGAATTTTTAGAAAAAGAAATGCAAGGTCAATTAGATAGAAATAAATTAGAAGAGTACTCTAAGGAGTATTCAGATTTGAAAGATGTAAGAGAGGTAATTGCTAAGTTTTTTTCAATAGTCGAAGAGATAGAAGAAACTTCGATGTTATTGAAAGATAAAGAGTTTGCGGGTTTGGCAGAAAATGAGCTATTGGCATTGAAATCGAAAAAAGAGTCTATCGAACAGGATCTTAAGCTATTGCTGATACCTAAAGATATCAATGATGAAAGATCGGTGATTATTGAGATTAGAGCAGGAACCGGAGGAGATGAGGCGTCCTTGTTCGCACTAGATTTATATAAAATGTATCAGCGGTTTGCAGAGAAAAACAAGTGTAAGGTAGATGTAATTGAAGAAACAACTACTGATTTAGGAGGTTTGAAAGAAGTTGTTTTTCATTTGAAGGGAGATAAAATATTTTCTAAATTGAAATTTGAGAGTGGTGTCCATAGGGTTCAAAGAGTTCCTTTGACTGAAAGTAGTGGAAGAATTCATACCTCTGCCGCCACAGTTGCGGTGTTACCGGAAGCTAAAGAAATAGATATAGAAATTTTGCCAAATGAAATACGTATTGACACAATGCGTGCATCTGGAGCAGGAGGGCAACATGTTAATACAACGGACTCTGCCGTTCGCATTACCCATTTGCCTTCAGGAATAGTAGTTACAAGTTCTGAAAAATCTCAGCATCAAAACAGAGCACGAGCCATGGAAGTTTTAAGAACAAGGTTGTATGATTTAAATACAAAAAATCAGTCAAAAGCAATTGCCTCGCAAAGAAAATCTCAGATTGGCTCAGGAGATAGATCGGAGAGGATAAGAACTTATAATTTCCCTCAAGGGCGAGTTACGGACCATAGAATTAATCTTACGTTATATAAATTAGAAGAAGTGCTAAATGGAAACCTCGAAGAAATCATAAATGGTTTGATTTCTGCTGAAAGACTAGAAGCAATGACTGCTTTTGAAACAGATGATGAAAAGTAAACAAAGTCTTTTTCTTGCTCAAAAAAAAATACTAAAAGATGCGGGATGTGAGGATTATAACAAGTCGACAAAATTATTATTTTCAACCGCATTTAAAATACCCTTGGCTCAGAGTTATGAGTATCATACATACGTTGGGTCAAATAAAAACTCTAGACTTTTCATGGATTTGGTGAGCCGTAGAGCAGTAGGTGAGCCAATATCCCATATAGTCAATTCGAAAGCGTTTTGGAAGAATGATTTCTATATTGACGAAACTGTGTTGGATCCAAGACCTGAAAGTGAATTGATTATAGATATTACTAAAGATCTTCTATTTGATGGTATGAGAGTACTCGATTTAGGGTGTGGAAGTGGCTGCATTGGAATATCACTTTACAAAGAAAACCCAAACATCAGTCTTTTCCTAGCAGATTATTCAAAACAAGCATTAAGAATTTCAAAGAAGAATGCTGCAGAGCTAAAGACTGAGTGTGAATTAATACATTCATTCTTATTCGCAAACATTTCTGGAAAATTTGATCTAATTGTTACTAATCTTCCATATATCTCCAAAGGAGACTTTTTTTTCTTACAAAAAGAAATTATTCTTTATGAACCTCATGAAGCACTTTATGGAGGGGTATCTGGATTAGATGCCATCAAACTATTTTTAAGTGCTGTGGGTAGATATTTGAATGAAAATGGAGTATTTGTAATAGAATTCGGGAAGGGGCAAGACCTCTTATTAAAAAAGGAGTTACTAAAAGTTAATTTTGGTAATTTCGAATTTTACCAAGATTTTAATAAAGTAAAACGTCTTGTGTGTGTTAAAAAAGACACATAAGGCTTTTATTGGAGAAAATAGTCACTAAGTGTCTGTACATGGTTGTTTTAATTTTTAAATAGTTTATATTTGAGTCATAGATAGAACTAAAAAAAGTTCGTCCCTTAAATATCATTAGAAAATATAGTTGAAAATGAGATCGTCAGGAAAATCACGTAATAAAAATAGGAATAATGGTCGTAGACCAAACCCCGGCAATGTTATAAACAGAGTTTTTGATAGTGCGGGCCCTGAAGGTAAAGTTAGGGGCACTCCGCAGCAAATTATTGAAAAATACCAGTCGCTTGCTCATGACTCACAGCTATCAGGTGATAGAGTTTCGGCAGAAAACTTTCAACAACACTCTGAACATTATGCAAGACTTCTTTTAGAGGCCCAGAAAGAGATAGCTGAGAAAGCAGCAGCGCAGGAAAGTGCTGCTGAAGAGAGCGGCTCTAATAAAGAAAAGACACAAAATGATAATTATGAAACCAAAGTTTTGTCTGATGTACCTTCTTTAAAAGAACAAAAAGCAAAAATCTCCTTAGAGCAAAATATTGATAGAGCATAAGAAAAACACAGGTTTAAGCATTTAATCTATCTATTTCTTTGGTTAGATTACAAAACTGCTGAAGGTTTATGTTTTCAGGTCTACTATTTTCAGGAATGTTACATTTTTTCAGTATGTTGGAAATATCTTTATAACTGTTTTTAAGAGTATTTTTGATCATTTTTCTACGACACTGGAAACTTTTTTTTATGATGTCTTGGAATAAAACATCATTATAGTCGTCATAGTTATTAAAATTGCTCTGAAACTTAACAAGAGCACTTTCAACTTTCGGTATCGGAAAAAATGAGGTTTTTGGGATTTGAAATTCTAAAGAGGGATTAGAATAAAACTGTGAGAATAGAGACAGACGTCCATATTGCTTTGTATTTGGTGCTGCGACAATGCGGTTTGCAACTTCTAATTGAAACATCAGCAATAGTTTTTCCCAATTTTTTTTTCTGTCAGAAGGCACCAATAATTTTGCAAGAATTTTAGTGGAAATATTATAAGGTAAATTACCAAAAATTACCGGAGGTTCTGAGAAATAACTATAAATGTCAGTATGTAAAACATCATCAGAAATAAGAAGTGTTTCAACATTTTTACTTTTCAAAATCTCTTTTAGGGTCTTGATATAGTCTTTATCTATCTCAATTACTAAAAGCTTTTTAGGCTTTGCTTCCAAAAGGTATTCAGTCAAATTACCAGAGCCTCCTCCAATTTCTACAATACATTTATTTTCTAGTTGACCAGCTGATGAAATTATTCTTTCTATTATTGGTCTATCAGTCAAAAAATTTTGACCAAATTTCTTTTTAGGTGCTATTTCATGCATTATAACTAATGCTCATTCGTTGATCTATTTTGGGTAGACATCATCTGACCTGCAAATAAAATCGCTCTGTAGAAAGAATTACAATTTGCTGCAAAATCTTTCGCAATGTTAATACCGGTACCGTGCCCAGGACTTGTTCTTATAATTGGTAGACCTAATGTCACATTGATAGTTTCAAAAAAAGAAAGTAATTTTAAAGGAATAAGTGCCTGATCATGATACATAGCTAGGGTCACATCATAGTTCCTATAGTCTTTAGATCCAAAAAATCCATCTGCAGGGAAAGGGCCATCCACGACGCAGTCTTTAGTTTTTTGGAATTTTAATATAGCAGGCAGTATGTCTGATATTTCCTCATTGCCAATTTGACCGTCTTCTCCAGCATGTGGATTAAAACCTAAAACCGCTATCTTTGGTTTTGAATAGAAGTACTTTTTTACCTCTGAAATTATAAGATCGATTTTTTTTTCAATATTTGCCTCTTTGATTTTTATTGATACTTTATCCAAAGGCTCATGAATCGTAAGGGGAATTATTTTTAAAAAATTGTTAAGCATCATCATTATCGCAGTGTCTTTTTCGCATCCACAAAGATGCTCAAGATAATCGGTATGGCCAGAAAATTTAAAAGCCTCATCACTTTTTAAAATTGATTTATTTATCGGGCCAGTCACCATCGCACCAACTTCCTTTTTTAAACAAAGTTCTGTCGCTATTCGTATTGATTCAATTACCGAGAAAGAGTTTTTTTGATCAAATTTACCTGCAGAAAAATCTGCACCAAACTTCAAATGTAGAACATTGAGATGGTCTTTGAAATTTTCTACCTCATCAACATAATTTATTCTTTGGACTGGTACGTCATACATTTCTGCTATGTGTTTGATCTTTGAAAAATCACTTATGGCAACTAAATTTTGTGCTTCTTTCGCCTTTTTAAAGCTTTTTATAAGTACCTCCGGTCCAACCCCTGCTGGATCCCCCATTGTCAAGATTATAGTTTTTTTGGTCACTTCTTAACTATGGTAGTATTTCTTCTTAATTCAAGCATCAATGCATTGCTAAGCCTAAGAGCTTCTTCATTTTTCTTAACGTTCTCATAGCTTAACCCTCCGTTTTTTCGCTCTTTCATTGAGCTCTCGCAGAGCGTAATTAAACGTTCTAATCCTCTATTATCTGAATACTTGTAGCTCTCCCCGGGCATTAACTTTCTAAGTATGCCTCTAATATTTTTTTCTACTTTAGATAGCAAAACAGGTCCCCTAATTTCTTTTTCTTCTGAACATGCATTAAGATTGTCTGCAGAAGCGTTTGAAATGGCGAAGGTCACAGATAATTCTGGTATTTTAGCAGTTTTATATGCTCGGGTACGATTCAATTTCAATAAAATTAAGCCTCCATCAATTTCGAAGGGTTTCGATATTTCATTTTTTTTTAATTGGTCCAAAATGTCTCTGAAGTGTTTAGGTAGCCTACTTTTTTTAATGGGTCCAACTTTTCCTTTATTTAACTTTGACTCCGCAGAAGAAAATTTTTCGACAGCTTTTTCAAAGTCAGCACCAGCCTTTAACTCTATTTCTAACCTTTTTGCTATAAGATTTGCGTTTTGGAGACCCCACCGGTCTAAAGAAATAAAAATTTCAGAGAACTCGTACTCTTTCTCGATTCTCTCTGGGGTTGGGATTAAAGGTATTGTGTCTTGAATTGAAAGGTTATTAATCTTATAGCCAAATCTACTATCAAGCACTTTTTTCCATCTAATATTCATTTTTACAAAATTATAAAACGTTTCTATCGTAATTCCTTTTGAACTTAGGAGAGATTTGAACTCCCCCATGTTAATTTTGTTTGATTTAAGAAAGTTATTAAGTTGCACCTGCAGTTCGACATCAGAAGCAACTATTTTTAATCTATTAGCGTAAATTTCCTTGATTTTTTCATTTACAACAATTTTTTCAACTTTAGATCTGCCAAGATTTGAATTAGAAAGCAAATTATGTAATTTTCTAGCTTGCTCGATGTCATAGTTGCTTATGATCTGATCATCTACTTGGTATACAACCCTAAATTCAGACTTGCATAAAGCAGAGAAAGGCATCAGAAGTATTAATAATAAAGCAATGTACGCTTTTGTTCCCATATACCCCGTAAACACATTCATTTTATGACACACTTAGAAAATTTGGTCTTATAATATTTTGATCCAATGTTTCCGAAATTTACTACTAAGTCAATCCTTGAGTCTTTAGGCAAAAGATTACTCGTTGTATTTCTCCTTGATAATGACAGATCAATATCAATACACTCATTCCTAAAGTTGAAACCCATAGAGGCATTGACATCTTCATTATTAACCAAATTTCTTCGTAATCCGAGAGTGCCAGACCAATTTTTTGTTAGGCTAGAATTTAAGTTAAGGGTTAGTTCTTTCAAGTGAGCACTAGTTCCTTCTGATGCGTCAGAAACCAAGTTTGTTAAACCAGTTTGAACTTGGTAACGAGTTTTTGTAAGTTTTAATGATGTATCAGACCTTTTTAATGTAAAATTCTTGCTATATACCTGCTTGCTGGCTATCTCTAAATTTTTCAAGAAGTTTATATTTCCTGATAGTAGAATATCAGACTCATATCCGTTAAGGCCTGAAGATAGTAAAAAATCTTCTGAGTTTTTATTTCTGTAAACCTGACCAATACTTACGTTATATTTATAATTATTCTTATGCTCATAAAAATATTGCAAACCAGCGTTTAATCGAAGACCTTTTTCTTGTCTATCAATTCCAGGTATTTTTCTTAATTTGAAAAGAGTTGTGCTATCAAACTCAGTTGTTGAGCTATCCTCATCAATAGGGTTTGTCGCAGATGAAGTGTCCGTTGAATAAACTATCTGTGCGACTGGCATCAAGACTTCAGATCTCTCATTTTTACCTCTAAACAGAGGGTACTTTAATTCTAAAGCACCCAGTGGGTAAAGTTTCAAAAGGTAACCTTTCGTTGTGCTTTTATTTTCTAGGTATGCAGCAGTAAGCATATTTCCTATGCCGCGTATAATTATTCCATTTTGCATTTGCCAACGTTTACTAAGTTCGAAGTCAGCTGATAATCTGCTGTAGCCAGTACCTTCTCTACGTGATACTCCGACCAAAGAATATTTTTCGCGCAGTAAAATGCCTGTTTTTTTGAATTTCTTATAGGTTCTGTACCTTAGGTCAGGTAAGACTAAAGGTTCAACTGTATTACTATCTCTTAGAGAGGTATGATACAAAATTGAAGCTTGCAGAGAGCTGCTGTGGTCAAATTTCTCGTAGCTTATTAAATTTAAAAATCTATCCCTTTCATCATATCCATATTTACCCAGAAAAGAAGTATCACTTATTAAAGTTGTATCAATGTTTAAGGAAGTCGTTTGATCTATTCTTCTGCTCCCGTTAATTTTGAAAAAACCCTTTACAGATTCACTTACATCTGAGGGCAAAAATGCGGTCTCCAAAGTCAAATGCCCCAGGTTGAATATTTTTCTATATTGGCTCTCGATTAAAAGATTGATTTTAGATGTTTTCACCACAGAAAAAGTGAAGTCTGCGCTATCCCCTAGTGTAATAAACGTTGGCTGTCGAAATCCAGTTCCTAGTAAGTCAGAGCTAATAAAGCTTGGAGCTAAAAGACCAGAGGCTCTAGTTACGCCAGGTTCTGGTGTCTGCAGGTATGGAGTGTAAATTATAGGAAAACCAAAAATTTCCAGCCAAGTGTTATAAAAGTGAAGTTTCTTAGTTTCGTTATCGTGTACCAGTCTTTCTGATTTTAAGACCCATGAAGGTTGAGGGTTTGAAACACATATTTCACACGGCGTGCCGATAGCCTTTTTGAAAATAGTATTTTCCCCTTCAATCTTCATTTCTTCGGAGGCTATTTGGAATTTCTCTTCAATCAGTGCTTTTACATTTTTTGCGAGGGTCGTACGTGTTTTTTTATTAATTTCAGCAATACTTCCTAAAATTCGTGCTCCTTGTTTAGTTTTTATAAAAATTTTTGAATTAACCTCTATTCTTTCGGAGTTTCTATTAAAGGTTAAGCTTTCCGTATTAATAGTTACATCTGCAAAATAAATTTTTACATTTCCTTTAGCAGAGAAAATATTAGTTCCTTTATTATAAACTAGAGTCTCCGCTTCAATAGAAAAATCCTGAGCCTGTAATTCTCTAATCGCTAATAACATAATAATAATGACCAAAAATTTTTTTATCTTTTCAAAGATCATTTTTATCCATCTTCTATGTGTAATAATATTCCTGAAAAAATTAAAACTGCAAAAATTGAGGGGCCAAACGCCACAATCGAAAGAGGGACTTGCTCAGTCAATGCATATGACTCAAAAATCTTCTGAATAGAAAATAGTAAAAAGCCAATAAATAAACACAAAAAAATTTTTATACTTCTGGAAACCTTTCTTTCAGTACCTAATAAAAACATTGCAGCAATTAATAACATTGCCGTAAAGAATAGTGGCCTTGATAATTCCGTTAGAAAAAAAAGTTTATGTCTCGTTGCGGTGTATCCGGAGGCCTCTAATCGAGAAATAAATTCTTTTATTGAGTAAATATTGATAACCCGTGGGTCTGCAAAACTATTTGTTATCTGTTCATTGGTAAGACTTGTAGGAACAACGAGGTGTTTGATTATTATTGGTTTTGATTTATTTTCAGGCTCCAGATTATTATCTAAAATTTTTACATCAGTTAATTCCCAAAATTTTTCATTTAAAATCGCCTTTGAAGCTCTTATTTTTCTGTTAAGTTTTTCTTGTCCATAGAACTCAAAAAAAATCAAATCGTAAAAAACTGTTGCAGTTGAGTTCATTTGTGATGCTTTAATTACCATATCTATGCTATCACTTTTATCTCTTAACCAGATATCATTATCGCTTACAGAAAATGAGTTTTTATTACTAAGATTAAACCCCTCTAAGACACTGTCTGAAGTACGCATTGAGACTGAAACCAAAGGACCACCAATAAATGTCACTAGCAATCCAATAAAAATAGTAATTAATACGGGAGGTAACAAAATTCTAAAAGCCGACTTTCCCGAAGCCTTCAGGATAGGAATTTCATTTGAATTCGATAGCCAAGAAAAGGTAAGTATTGAGCTCAACATAATAATTAGAGCCATCGCTTCCATGGTAAGCATTGGTATTCTAAGGAAAATATTTAATATTGCTTTCTCAGCATCAAGGTTATTAGATGAAAAAAAATTTAGTTGATCAGATCCGTCTATTAAAAGGATGAAAAAAAGTACTGTTAACAAAGACACGCCTAAACTTTGTAGGTATCTTATAGAAATATAGATTGCTGTTATCATCTTTTTAAAAATTAAATCATTTCAAAGGCATATTAAATTATATACTGTTGTATGTTAATAATTAACTTTTAAGGGGTATTCAAAGGAAATATATGAGACCACATAAAATATCGATTAAAAGGAAAAAAAGTTTTAATCTTAATCACCAGAAAAATAAGTTTGTGTTATTCATCGACGAGGGTGAAAAATTCGATAATGAATTACCTTTAGATATTCATATAGCCGATTTTTTAAAGAAATTTATAAGTAAAAAAGTATTTAAAAATATTGCTTTAAATGAAGCTATCACTCTTGATAATCCGATTACATTGGAACCTGATCATATTTTAATTATAAAAACAAAAAATAGTATCGGTGACATAGAGCTTTATGATTTTGGAAAGATAATTAGCAAGTTTAAGGGCGAAGACAATATTTCTATTATTTGGAGTATAAACAACCCCTTAAACTTAACTGCGAGAATAATTCAGTTACGGTCATATGTTTTCGATAGGTTAAAAGCTAAGAAAAACATAAGAAAAGGAAGCACTCAGACTATTTTTTTTGTAGATGAAAAATTTAAATACTCAAAATCGGACTTGTCGAAAAATGATGCATTAGCCGAAGGTGTTTTCCTATGTCGTGACTTAGTTAACTTTCCCGCAAACATTTTGAATACTAATCAATTCGAAAAGGAACTAAAAAAGTTAAATAAAGTAGGGATTAAAGTTAGAGTTTTAAATGAGAAAGATATCGAAGCAATAGGAATGAATTTGCTTTTTGCAGTTGGAAAAGGTTCAGAAAATCCTTCTAAAGTTGTGGTGCTAGAGTGGAAAGGTGGGAAGAAAAGTGTAAATCCCACAGCGCTCATTGGGAAGGGAGTTGTCTTTGACTCTGGGGGCTTGTCGTTGAAATCACCCTCAGGGATGGTAAATATGTCTATGGATATGGCTGGCGCTGCAGTTATCGCAGGTGTTCTAAAGTCTGCTGCTTTATCCAATATGAAAGAAAACTTAGTGGGTATAATTGGGCTTGTTGAAAATATGCCTGGTCCTAATGCTTTAAGACCCGGAGATATCATAAAATCCCTCAAGGGCGATTTGATACAGGTAAATAACACAGATGCAGAAGGAAGACTATTGTTAGCTGATCTACTTTGGTATTCACAACTAAAGTTTAAACCAAAAAAAATATTCGATTTTGCTACTCTTACTGGTGCAATAATAATCGCTCTAGGAAAGGAATATGCGGGTGTATTTTCAAATAATGATAAATTTTGTGAGGATTTTTTAGCTGTTTGCGATAAAGCCAATGAAAAGGCTTGGAGGATGCCCTTGGACAAGAAGTTTAGGGATGCACTTTCCTCCAGCATAGCTGATATGACAAATGTAGGAGGGTCACAGGGCTCATCAATAATTGCTGCTATGTTTTTAAATAATTTTGTCAAAAAAGAGATTCCATGGATTCATGTAGACATTGCCGGTGTTTCCAAGAATACGGAAACTATTTTTAGCAGAAGTGGCGCCACAGCCTGGGGCGTAGTATCGCTTTTTGAATATTTTCAGGAATTTTCGTAGGTGGATATGAAAAAGCTTGAAAAGGCGTATTTTTATAACTCTTCACAAAGAGATATTATTTCAGACATTTTCTGGTTAACAGAAAAACTATACAAGGCGAGGAATACCATACTAGTTTGTTGTAAAGATTACGAAAATGTTAAGATTATTGATGAGTTTCTATGGGCATACCAAGATGATGGGTTTATTCCTCATTCAAGAGAGAAAGAGGATCAAGTCTCAGCTTATCCAATACTTATTACCACTAAGATAGATAAAGATTATGAACATAATACCCTGCTAGCTTTAAATGGAGTTTTAATTGAAGAAGAGGTCTGTCAAAAATTTGCTAACGTTTATTACTTTTTTGATAACCAAGAAAATGAGGAAAAAGAAAACGCTAGGATAATGTGGAAAAACTTTGTTTCTCAGAATGTTGTTTGTAAATACTGGGTCAATAAAGCAAATAAATGGATCTTAGAAAAATCAAGCTAGAAAATAGTTTACTTTAAATCTCCAATGTTTTAATTATTCCTCAAAGATAGGAGTAATTAGATGTCTGTAGAAAAAACTCTTTCAATTATAAAACCAGATGCCGTCAAGAGAGACTTAACTGGTAAAATTATTGCTATGTTTGAAGAAAAAGGGCTTAGAGTAGTAGCACAAAAAAAAATTTGGTTGTCTAAAGAGCAGGCTGGCTCCTTTTATGACATACACCGCGATAGACCGTTTTTCGGCGAATTATGCGAGTTCATGTCTTCAGGGCCTATCGTTGCCCAGGTTCTTCAAGGTGACAACGCCATAGAGCTTAATAGAGAAATCATGGGAGCAACAAACCCTGAGCAGGCGGAGGCAGGAACTATCCGCAAGGAGTTCGCATTATCGATGACCGAAAACTCGGCGCATGGCTCTGATTCACCTGAAACTGCAAGAGAAGAGATAAGTTTTTTCTTTTCAGGTTTGGAAATTCTTCAGTTTTGACATTCCATTAGGGTATCTGTCAATAATACTTTTCTACCGTTCCCCTTAAGAAACTCTCTTAAAACACTTTTATATAAAAGATGTTCTTGTGGTAGCAAATCTTCTTCGATCTTTTTTGCAGTACTATCTTCGGCTATTTTTATTATAACCTGCCCAAGTATGGGTCCTTGATCCACTTCTTTTGTTAACTGGTGCACTGTGGCGCCATGTATTAAACATCCTGCATTCAGTGCTCTCTGGTAAGTATTTAAACCTCGAAAGGAAGGTAAAAGCGAAGGATGGATATTTAGAATAGGCTTAGAAAACGATTTTATGAAATTTTCTGATAAAATTTTCATAAAACCAGCAAGACAGATAACGTCAATATTTTTTTTCTTAAGAACATCCAATGTTTTTTCTTCAAAAACAGAGTCGTCTTGATTTTTTTCTGAATTAAATACAAAAGTTTCTATCGCGTTTTGTTCTGCGAACACTAGACCTTCTGCATTAACATTATTTGAAACAACAAGTTTTGGATCGCCAGGATGATCCCTTTCATTTTTCATATCATCGACAAGAGCCTTCATGTTTGACCCTCTTCCTGAAATAAAAATAGCCACATTTTTTTTTCTGTAAAAACTAGTCAATATTTAAGTTGCCTCTGAACTCTAATTGGTTCCCTTGAATAACTTCCCCGATTTTAACAGCAGGCTCATTAATTTTTTTACTTTGAATTTCAAACTCCCTACTATTATTTGTAGGTACGATAGCTATGAATCCTATTCCACAATTAAATGTTTGCAAAGCTTGGTTTTGTGAAAGTCGAGCTTTTTTGATCGCCCACTTTAGGGAGAAAGGTACATTCCATGAATCCAATTGAATTTTTGCTGTAAGGTCTTTAGAGAAAATTCTCGGAAGATTTTCTACTATACCACCACCTGTGATGTGTGCGAATCCCGAACAATTATTTAATATTACTGGGTCTTGAGCGAAATCTGAATATAATCGAGTTGCGGTAATTAAAGATTTTTTAAGTTCAGATACTTTATCTCCAGTTTCTAGTTCTAAAAGCTTTCGTATTAGCGTAAATCCATTCGAATGTGGACCAGATGAGGGTAGGCCATAAATTATGTCACCGGGGTTAATTTCTTTAGGAAATTTTTTAAGACGGTCAACAATACCTACTGCAAATCCTGCTAAATCAAAGTCATTCTTGGAGTAAATCCCAGGCATTTCTGCCGTCTCCCCGCCAATAAGAGATACCTTTGCTTTTTTGCAAGCTAATGCAATACTCTCTATGACTTTTGAATGTTCTACAATATTCAATTTCGACATTGATAAATAATCAAGAAAAAAGAGAGGTTTAGCTCCTGTGCAAATTAAGTCATTTATATTCATTGCAACAAGATCTTGTCCAATGCCTAAATAGTTATTTGTGTCGATCGCCAGTTTTATCTTTGTTCCAACACCGTCACATGCGGATACTAATACGGGGTTCTTTAGCTGTTCGTTTTCAAGTGAGTATAGAGCAGCAAAATCTCCTATACCGTTTATAACATTTTTATCAAATGTTGAATTTACAATAGACGGTAGTTTTTTTACGAATGCATTTCCCGTATGAATATCTACACCGGTGTCTTTGTACGTGATTTGTTTCGCTTTTTTTGTCACAGATAATTTCTTTCTATCAATTTTACTACTAATTCTCTTGATTTGTATAAACTATAAGACACTCTAGATCTTGACAAGCCAAACAATCAAATTTAATGAAGAGAGTCGATGCAAAACCTTTTTGGGGGGTTAGCTCAGTTGGTTAGAGCAGAGCGCTCATAACGCTTTGGTCACAGGTTCGAGTCCTGTACCCCCTACCACACTTTTGCATTAATAAATCAATAACGAGGATCTATTGTTGACACGTTTATTCACAGTTTGGTTCAAAAAAAAATGGGGTTGATCACAGGAAACACCAAATTTACCGTTTTTTTTATTATTTTAAGTAAGCGCTTTATGCATAATTAATGAACAATTTTCACTCTAATGCTCAAGATCATGAAGATCTTTTGCATCCCAATGGCAAAAAACTTCTTTGCCTATCGTATATTCTTTTTTTATGAAAGACACATCATCAACTGAAGCAATAATGGTTTGATCCCTTTTTTTCATAATAATTCTAGCTGAATCTCCAAGAAATTCGATGTCAGCAATTTTTGTTCTAACTCCTGTTTTTAAAGTTTTTGATAGATTATCACTAACCCTTGTTTTATCCATTCTAAGGGAACTAAAACCGGTTCCGCTTTTAATTATATTATGACTACCAACAAACTCGGCGACGAATCTTGACTTTGGTTTGTTGAAAAGACTTAAAGGACTGTCAATTTGCTCAATAACACCATCATTCATTACCACTGCAGTGGTGGCAAGCGCTAAAGCTTCCTCTTGGGAGTGGGTCACATGAACAAAAGTACTAGCAAGATCGGAGGATATGCGTTCCCAAGACAGAAAGAATATATAGGCGAAATGAAGAAATTTGAGTTCAAAAAGTAAGGTTAAAATTCAGATGAGCAAAGAATTTTATAGGCATAAAAATGATTTAATAGATTTTTTAACTACTAAGGTAGACTAAGGGAATTTAATGCTGGTATTAAGTATTTTACTTTCGCATTTTCTTTTAATACGATCATTAGATTACAGTTTGGAGTTATAAAGAATGAAAATAGGTCAACTTTTTGATGTTTCTGGCAAGGTAGCGGTAGTAACTGGTGGTTCAAGAGGGATAGGAGAAATGATTTCAGCAGGCTTTCTTGCCAACGGTGTGAAAGTATATATAACTGCGCGTAAAGAAGGGCCGCTTGTAAAAAAGGCCGAAGAATTATCAAATAAATATAATGGTGTGTGCATTCCTATTGCATGTGATCTAAGTAGCTTAGTAGGAATAGATTACCTTTTTAAAAGGATAGATGAAAAAGAAGAAGCAATTGATTTTTTGATTAATAATGCAGGTGCAGCTTGGGGCGAAGCTTATGACGAATTTCCTGAGGTGGGATGGGACAAAGTTATGGATTTGAATGTAAAATCTCTATTCTTTTTAACACAAAAACTAACGGAAAAGTTAAAGTTAAACGCTTCCATTGATGATCCGTCACGCGTCGTAAATATTGGTTCCATCGATGGGCTTAATGTTCCAGCCTTT
Organism: uncultured Alphaproteobacteria bacterium; assembly: GCA_902556405.1. Classification (GTDB taxonomy): domain Bacteria; phylum Pseudomonadota; class Alphaproteobacteria; order Rhodobacterales; family Rhodobacteraceae; genus CACIJG01. The sequence continues at coordinate 36,490 of CACDWF010000016.1, forward strand.
GAAACCTATTCCTATAGTACATCAAAAGCAGCGGTTCATCATTTAACTCGCGTAATGGCAGCGAGATTAGTAAAAGAAAATATTCTTGTTAATGCCATAGCTCCTGGTCCATATCCTAGCCAGATGCTAGGGTCTGCAGTTGAGCACGATTATAGCGAGACAGCTCGGAAAAACCCTCGAAAAAGAGTGGGTTTGCCAGAAGATATTGCTGGGTTAGTTATATTTCTATGCTCACAGGCTGGATCCTATGTTGTAGGTGAAACAATAGCTTCCGATGGTGGGATAGTTAAAACTGCAGGCCATAATTTAGGTTAAGGCTCCAATTTAGGATAAATCATAGTGGTAAAGTCAAGCTGGCTTTGAGGCCTCCAAGATTTTTACTTTTTTTAAGGTTCAGGTTGCCACCATGAATTTTTATCAAGTCTGAAGCGATAGATAAGCCAAGACCTACTCCGTGCGGTTTATTTAGGTTTCTAGAATGATCTAAGCGAACAAATGGTTTTATTGCTTCCTTTATTTTATCTGACGGGATCCCAGGTCCATTATCCTCTATATGAATGTGCAAACGGGTTTCTTTTTCTACAATTGAAATTTTTATTTTAGATGCATGGAAATCCGCGTTTTCAATTAAATTATTTATCGCTCTTAACAAGTTTTGAGGCCTCAAATGGACAATTCTTTCATTGGTTGTTAATTTTAAATGCCAGTCTAATTTATCTTTTAAATTGACACTATTATTCTTTATGAAGTTATAAAGATCGATTAAAGAGATTTCCTTTATTTTTTCTGTCTTCTGGTTCTTAGAAAATTCTAAAAATTCATCAAGAATGTTTTGCATGAGTTGGATGTCATCTAACATTTCTCTTACCTCAGCATCTTCCTCCTTTAGAGCTAAAGCTAGTTTCAGCCGCGTTAAAGGTGTGCGAAGGTCATGACTCACTCCCGACAGCATTTGCGTTCTTTGTTCAATTTGTCTCTCAAGTCTTTTTCTCATTTCGATAAATGCTGATCCGGCTTTTCTTATTTCAATTGATCCGGTCGGTTTATAACTTAAAGATTGTCCCTTTCCAAAAGCTTCTGCTGCAGACGCGAGCGTTTTAATAGGTTTTATTTGGTTTCTGAGTACCATTAGAAGTAAAAATCCAAGTATGATCGTTAAAAGCACCATAAGAACTAGTAACTGATGAGGATTTGATGCTGTAAATCTTTCTCTCTCTATTTCAAATTTCAGGTAAGAATTGTTCGGTAGAATTGTAAATATATTAACAACACCGTTAGTTTTTAAGTCTATATGTTTAATATTTGGCACATCATTCTTGAGAATTTTGATAAGTGTTATGCCAGAAAAGTCATATGCATATTTCTGCACAAAGTTCTTTTGACTTTCTTGCTCAACAATGGTGAGTTTTAGGTCGAACTTTGTTTCCATATTATTAAGAAAACGTTCTCTTTCGTCACTCAAAATATTTTCATAACGATCCAGAACATAATTAATTTGCAAAACAGTGCTTTTTGCCAGTTGCGTAGTAACTTGTTCAAAGTAGCGTTGTATAAAGGCAAAGCCTATAATCGCTTCCAAAAAAATAATTGGTAAAATGATAATTAAAAGAGCTCTTCCAAAAAAGCTTCTAGGTAAATATTTTTTAAGCTTTAAATATTTCATAAATTTTTTAATTTTTTAACAATTATAATGTAATCTCAATATATGGCTATAAGCTTTGATACAAATCATAAACCTCTAATTGGTGAGACAGAGCAACTTGAGAACGATCTAGTAGTAATAACTGCGGACAATGCTAGCCCTATGACCTTTACTGGAACCAGAACCTATATTTTAGGAACTGAAAACTTAATTGTTATTGACCCAGGGCCCGACAGCGAAGCCCACTTTAGTTCTCTTATGAAACATATTGGAAAGAGGAAAGTAACAGATATTCTTCTAACGCACTCGCATATAGACCATTCGCCATTATCTAGGCAGTTGAAAATTGAAACTGGAGCTAGAATTATTGGTTTTGGATCTGCCGATGCAGCTCGTACCAGCTTTATGAAAAAGCTATCTTCTTCCTTAGATTTAGGGGGCGAAGAAGGGATTGATAAAGATCTTGCGCTGGATAAAAAAGTTGTTGATAAACAGATACTTAACTTGAACAATTATAGTATTGAAGTTGTTCATACACCTGGTCATTTAAGTAATCATGTCTGTTTCTCATTAAAAGAAAGACAAATCTTATTTAGTGGTGATCATGTTATGGGTTGGGCTACAACTTTGATTTCGCCGCCAGATGGAGATCTAGGCTCTTTTATGAATTCATTAGAAAAATTATCAGATAGGGAAGAAATGATTTATTACCCTGGGCATGGTAAACCTTTAAAGGAACCTGGAAAAATGGTGTTAGCGCAAATTAAACATAGGCGGGATAGGGAAGAACAAATATTGAATTCTGTTTCAAAAATTTCAAGAACACCGGCTGAAATAGTGGATGATGTATATGTTGATTTAAATCCAATGCTCAAAGCGGCAGCAATAAGGAATGTTCTTGCACACCTAATTGATTTGTATCAAAGGGATCAAGTATATACGGATCAATTTTCTCAAATAGCAAAGTTTTCTCGATCGAATGAAGATTAAAATAATTTTGCTTGAATTAAAGTTAAATTTAGTGCATTTCTTGTTGTGTGTTCCGGCGTAGCTCAGCGGTAGAGCAGTTGACTGTTAATCAATTGGTCGTTGGTTCGATCCCAACCGCCGGAGCCATTTTTTCTCAATAAAATCAATAACTTAGTTTTTTTGGTGCCAAATTTGGTGACAAACAAAAAAAACTGGCGGTAGGAAATCGAAAACCGCCACTATTGCAGTTTGTCTTAG
>CACDWF010000017.1 GCA_902556405.1 uncultured Alphaproteobacteria bacterium
AAGCTATTGTTTTTTTATGAAGATTTCCTGCTGACTAAAGCTAAGGTTTTATTCTAAACCCCATGTTACCCGATCCATACATCTGGTAACAGTTTTTCTCCATAAACTTCTCTCCACCCAGCTTAACGACTATTCTCGGTAGTTGTTTAGAAAAAAATTGTGATTTCAAGAAAATGAACTATTACTAAATAGATTTTTTTGTTTTGAAAAATTTTCCTTAAAAACGGTGTTAATAACCTCAACCTCCTCAAGAAAATCTTTATGAAAGCCTAATTGTCCTTCAACGCTGGAGTCCGCTCTCAATCCAGCTGATAGAATGTGAATGTTTTTTTGAAGTGCCAGACTATAGAAATAATTTTGCCCCATCATTTTTATGACTTTTTTTTGTGTTTTATTAAATCTTTTTATGTCTGCATCAGTCTTACAACCTTTTTTAAGTAATAAATTAAGTTTTTTTAAGGAAACTGATATCTCACGTGTCAAATTAATATTAGCACCAATAAATTTTTTCATTTTATTCGAACGATCTTTAGACTCAATTTCATCTTCAGAAGAATTAAAAAAGACATTATCAATTTGTTTTCCTAGGTTGGCAGAACATTCGTTATTAAAAAAGTCTTCTAAAGAACAATTTTTGAATCCCTCAATGAACATCCCTCCCTCCGTACAATTAAAAAGTCTTACATTCGAAGACTGTAATGCATTTCCAAACAACGTGAAGAGATTAGCAAATGACAAGAAAACTTCACTGGTTAAAATGGGATTTCCATCATAACCTGTGACCTCAACATCTTTGCCATAATTATCTTTCATAAATTGATCTCCTTTTTTACGTCCCAACCCTCCTGACGCGTATGCCGCCCCATCTCTACTGTAAGCCAGATCTTGTCCAACTAAAGCGATTGGATTACAGCCAAACTCTACCATAAGATCGAAAGCAGAATGGGCTACTGAACCACCGACCCTGTGATAATCTGTAATACTTAGTGGCACCTCATCACCAAGAGGCAATCCAGCATTCATCCACATAATATTTTTTACCGGTAACTCAAATATTTCAGGCTTAGCATAAAGGGAGGTAACAAAGTGATTTACTTTTGATAGATCATTTTTTGTTATCCATTCATCCCAAACGCTAGTTTCCTCGCCATTTTTTTTGATTTTATCTTTCTTAAGATCTTTCGGATCGACTTGAATAACGATATCTGGATCAATATTTTTCTCTTGAAGATAGACAAGAGCGTGTAAAACACAAATTATAAGAGCTTTGCCTTTTATCCTTTTAATAATATCGATGTTTTTTTGCAGTGATGGGCCGGGACATACAACGATAGCAGGAACTCCGCAAAACTTACCATGAAACTCTGACGTCTGTCTGCACACAGTCATATTATACAAATTTTCGAGAACTCCTAACGCGTCACCCCTATTAACAGTATTAAACCTTTGCCAGCATGCTGTTCGGCCAAGTTTGGCCTCCGACTCCATTTCTCTGGCACTTTCTGGAGAAATTCTTTCTAGGCCACAATCGATAGAAATAATCTTGTATGGTGGACGACCGGTGACAGATCTAATCAGGTCTTTTAACACAGTTGGATCCTGATGAAACCAGTAACTCACCCCTTTTTTATCGAGCCTCTCGTCAAAAATTTCTTGTGTCAATGAACCTCCGATAAGAAAAACTCTTTTCTGTCCTCTAGCGGATATGTAGTCCAATAATCGTGGATCGTTGAGATTTATTAGAATAATAGCATCATATTCAAAATCCCATGCCAGGGGTAACAGATAATCAAGATAAGCATCAGTAATTTCTTCAGACGAAAATATTAGTGGTGTGAAGGGAACAGAGGATACAGCCAACCTAGCATTTTCAATAATTTTCAAATTATGTCTTAGATTGGCGACAATACTCGCTAAATCTTTTTCCGACGATGTTTTTTTTATTTGGCTATCAATATTATCTTGATCGAAGTGATCGCTGAGTTTAACTGAGTTCGTAGTTATATAACTTAAAAGTGGGCGCATTTTATCGGTGAAAATACTAAACTTTTTCATATCCTTATTTTTTAGGGCTGATACTGCGTCACTCGACAAGTTGCTTAACGTCTTGTAAATCCGATTTGTTCGTGCCCTGTCTAAACCTTCAAGCCGTATTACGTAGGAAGGGGTATTTTTTTCTTCTCCACCTATCGACATTAGTTTTTATCCTGTGAATATTACATCATGTCTAGTCATTTTGATTTAGAGAGTCGATAAATCCTGTTAGAAATTCACCAGTCTTCTTAAAACTAGTCACTGCAGACTCCATCGCCGCGAATTGGGCAGTATAACGATCAGTCAACGAAACTATTTTATCTTCAATTTTAAGTCTTTCATCGTTATACTCTGATATCGAGGTGTTCGCATCAATTGTTCCCTTGGCAAGACTTCCCAAAGGGGATGTGACATCATCAAGATAGGTTGTCAACTTGCTCAAGAAGCTCTCTCCATAATAAATTTTTGCCGAACCTACTGTTCCTGGCATCTCTAACTTTAAGCCAGAAATATCACCAGAAACCCCCGAATATCTATAGTCGCCATTTGAAAGTATACCACCGGATATGGATGCACCCCCTAATGTTGCTCCGACACCGTCTGTACCCCCTACAAAGTCATATACTCCACCCTTTGGTTTAAGGATTGTGCTATCGCTATAAACACGCACAGAAGGATTATCAGATCGTCCTATTGAATTAATCATGACATCGAATAGCATCGGCTCTCTTTCGAATGCCTCTTTAAAGTCCGTCTCAGATAAACTTATTGAGCCATCCCTTTCAGTCTTGATACCAAGCTCCGAAATGTATCGTGTAGTGTCATCATAACCTTCCAACCCATTAGAAATCATATTTCTTAGCTCTCTCTGAATTCCCTGAATTAGTGTATCTCTTGCTAATGCCCCAGCTTCCTCTCCATTAAGCCCTTTTTTAGTTAATTCATTTATTGTATTGTGAGCACTATTAAAAACATCAACAAAATCCTTAACCTGTTTGAAGGCAAGATCCGGATCAACACTTCCTGTAATAGAGACTGCAGTCGAGGTGGTCGAACTTAATTTAAATTCGTATCCATCTATCAAATCGGTAATAGTATTTGAACTTCTTGAAATCTGAACGCCATTAATATTCAATTGTGCGTCTGATGCCGCTACTACTTGTTTGGTACTGTTCGTCGTTGAGTTATCAAAGTCTGATAACCCTGAGCTACCGCTATCTTCGGTAACCGTCATTTTTAATGCATTATCTTCACCTGTAGCGGAATTTACAATAAGAGAATAAGTTCCATTGCCTTTATTTGTAACAGTAGCTGTTACCCCATCCAAATCATTAAGTGCCTTTGCTAAATCACTCAGCGTATTATTAGAAGAGTTAATGGTCACACTATTACTAGCTGTACCACTGTTTGGTGAAAAGTTATCCGAATCCCATTTTCCATATTCAATATTTATTGTTCCTGTGCCTATTGTTTCCGTTTTACTGGTGAACCCCGTAAATTCTAATGTTTGAGCTGAAGCAAGCGCGGATATTGAGAGATTGGCGTTGAAGTCCGTTGCTTGCGATTGGTCAGAAACTTTCACCGAAACTGCCGAACTATCAGATGATACAGAAAATGCCGTTGATCCTTTTATACTTGCAGCATAGTCTTTCATCTTTCCCAGTTCCGCCGCGACTAGTCCATAGCCAGATATTTGCTGGTTCTTTTTTTGTATTTTTTTGTCGATTTGACTTGTCAGAGGCGCAGTCTCTGCTTGGACTAAACTATCGACTATCTGCGTTATGTTTAGTCCTGAACCCTGGTTATTCAAGGCACTTAAATAATCAACACTCATATTGCTTTTCCTTAACCTATAGTTTTTAAACGACTATCTTGAGCATATATTTAATCTTTTTGGCAAATTATGTGCCATTTACTAAAAAACTTACAAAAGATTATCAAAACTTCTATAAAAATAAAAGATTTATAGAAATTAATGCATTTTTAATTGTGTCAAAACTTCTCACCGATAAATGTTATCAATTCAAGCGATCTCATTAATGTAGATATATTTTTTATTAGGTGATCTTCTTTATTAAACAAATTTTCTTACTCGTCGTTCACGAATTTAGGTTCAAAAAAGGAGATATACAATGAATTACGTTAATGCCGCAACATCCTATAAAGAGACGGACAATTTTTACGTTGAAGGAATTGACTCAGCGCATGGCCGCATACAAATATTGTTTGATCAGCTGGAAATAAATTTAGAAAAGCTGATTGTGAAGCACCCAAAAACAGATTTTGTAAGCTATGGCAAAGTATTACAATGTTTAACAATTCTTGCTGGCTCACTAGATCATGAAAAAGGTGGAGATTTGGCTGAGCAGTTAGTTGAACTATACGATTATTGCGTTCGAACTGTTAAAAAATACTTAGTCGAAAAGGACGTCAAAAAGTTGGAGGAAGTTCTATCGTTAGTTTCCGAAATATCAGATGGTTGGAAAAGTATCACACCAAAATAAGTTATTTTAGGCAAGTTTTATAACGGCTGCAGTTTTTATATATCTTAAAAAGTCTGAGAAGTTCATTTTTTTAAAGATTTGAAATTCAATTATTAAGGCACTATACTCTCTCTTATTGAGGTTTTGGCATAAAATATAATTACAAACATATGCCTTAATGACGGGAGATAGCGTGAGCAATTTTTGTCCACTTTGGATTGCTAGCATAGTGACTGCGCACTCAGCTATGGATTTTTTGACTGGCTCTAGTCCTCTTGACGCCATAACAAAAAAATATGCGCGCGGGTTGTCCTCTGAGTATAATGATGTTCATCCAGGATATATTTCCTCGATTGCAGAAGATAAGTTACGAACATTATCCGAGATTGAAGCTGCAGAAAATGCGACATTAATTTTAAATGCTTACATTTTTAGATGCTTTAAATACCACAGAGATAATAAACCAAGAAAAATTATGGGTATGTTTAGGTCGGAATTTAGTGGAGCAAAGACACCACTGCCTGAGGAAAAAGAAATGGTAAAAATGTTCAAAGCATTTATTTTTAGCATCCGGTCTAATGTTTACAATTATGCTCCAACCAGTTGGAGTATTATGGCAGAACCTGAAGCTGGTTGGCTTGGAGAGTTGGTTGCTGAACCAGCCTCTATATTTGACGGATTGTGATTTTTCCATAGACTAAAGATAAAAAATCGGCTTTTTTATGTTTTGGAGAACTATTAATATTATATTTCAGGTTTCCGTTACAGGGATTGTCATAGGAACCATAGTATCGCTGTGTTCTATAGGCTTTGTTTTTGGAGTTCAAAATGCTTCAAACTTCAGAACAGGCTTTGACTCATGCCTTTTTGATATCGCAGGTTTGTGCTTTAGTATAGCACCATTAATTTTCTTGATAATTACGGCTACAGTAATAATCATAGTAAAGAAGTATCTCAATATAGCTAGATACCACGGTCCTGCAGATGTAATCTTAAGCGCACACAGTAACGGTACGGATTTAGACATAAAAACAGGGTTTTTATCTACTTTTGCGGCCTTTGTGTCAGCTTCAGGCGGTGCTTCTGTTGGTCAATATGGGCCATTGGTGCATCTCGGTGGTACTATCGGTTCACTTATAAAAAGATATACCCAAAATATTCTTACGAGGGATGTTTTTATTGGATGCGGTGTTGCGGCGGCGATTTCAGCTGGTTTTAATTCACCTATTGGCGGTATGATTTTTGCTCATGAGGCGATACTAAGACATTTTTCATTCAGAGCTATTGCTCCCATAGCGATAAGTAGTGTCGTAAGCGCCACGATCGGCAATCAATTTTTCCCGTCAGGAATACTTTTTCAAAATACAGACGCGGATATTGCAGTATTGCCTTCAGTAAGCATATCTCTTTTATTAGGACCTATATGTGCAATTATAGCTGTTGCCTTCATGAGAGGGTTGTTATCCCTCCAAGCAAACTTAAATAAAATATCATCTTCTGAAGTTCAAAGGATCTATATTGCGGCACTTATCTGTGGTTTATGCGGAGGACTGGTACCTGAAATCTTAGGATTGGGTGGTGATGCAATTGAGGGAATATTAGCAAATTCATACTCTTTAGCAGTTTTGTTTATTATTTTAGGTTTAAAATTATGCGTAACAATTGTTTGCTTGAGCATGGGCTTTTTTGGAGGAGTATTCTCACCAGCATTAGTTTTAGGAGCGAGCGTTGGAGCAATTCTCACGGCAATAGCCAGTCAAGTTGGGATCGATATACTAGGCGATTCACTTATCTTGGCTGCAATGGCCGCATTATCAGCGTCAGTGATTGGGGCACCTATCGCTTCTATTGTAATTATTTTTGAGCTGACCCAGTCTTATGACCTAGCGTTCGTTGCAATAACTTGTGTAGCTAGTTCGTGTGTTATAAGTAATGTAATATTTGGGCACTCATTCTTTGATAAACAGCTTCTCAATCGAGATTTTAAAATCTCTAGAGGGAGAACAGAAATCCTGTTGTCTGAGATTACCGTTGGGGACCTCTTAGGAAAAAATGACTTTCTGAAAGTAAAATCAACTATCGCGAAAAAAGATTTATTGCGCGTATTTGAAAAGTCAGAGTTTACAGAAGTGTATTTTGTTAATGATAATGGACTCTTGCTAGGTAAAACAAAGGTAAATGCCTTGTTACAAAAGAACAATACAACACTTATAGAAGATACGTCACCATTGACACTAAATATTGACCTAGATGTTTCTGATGCAATAGTAAAAGTGAGTAACTTTGTAGGTGAAAGCATTCCTGTAGTAGATAACGATGGTAAACTTTTAGGAGTTTTAAACGAGGCAGATCTGTTCCTGCAGTATCTAAAGGTACAGGACGAAATTTCTCATATAGAAAAAGATTAATTTAAGCAGAAATATCCACAGATTGTTGTAGCTCTGTGTTCTGATCCGTCATCATGGTAATCGCGTTCGCATTATTTACCGACATCTCTGAGTCACTTTCATCAATCTCGTTATTGGGGGTTATCTCGATGTCAGCAATTCTAGCCTCGAGTGCGCGCTCCGTTGTGAGTTCCAAAGGCCGGAAATTTTCCAAAGCTGGTCTAAGCTGTGCTCCAGATGTTATGTTGTTTTCGATCGGCGGCCTCAGTTCTGGTGAGCCTGCGTTAGAAAACGCATTATTGCTATCGCTATCCATTACTCTCGGCGTCACGTCTATAACATCGTCCATCACGTCGTTGTCTGGCATTGAACTTGCATTGGATACAGCAGCATTACCAACAGACCTGTTTTGCACAGGCTGTAGCTGTGGAGCTGTAGAGTTTGCAATTATAGAATCAACCATTTTGTAAACGTACCATAACATGAGAAAGAAGGCAACATTTTAGTATGATGAACAATAAAATCGCGAACCTTTACAAAAATACTGATACAATAAAAGCTCCTGCAACGGATAATCCTAGAGCAATGCTTATAAGGATTTTTGATGAATTACTAAATTCTATCAATGCTTTCCATTCTAATATAATTCCTTCGCCAGATAAGTTAAGAAAAAAATCCTCAAGTTTCTCAAAGGCACTCACTATCCTTTATACTCTACAAGGTAGTATTGATTTTGAAAAAGATTTAGGAGTTGCAAAGAGCTTATTTCAGATATATGAGTACACTAGAGTTGCTCTGATTGAAGAATTCAGAAGCTGTAAAATTGATAAAAGCCTAAAGGCCGTTAATGCGTTATCGGAAATACGAGCGAGCTGGAGTAGGGTAGATTAGAGTTCACTATGGCTGAGACCATTTTCACCGAAATATCAGGGCTGAAACATAAAATAGATCTTGCTCTAGATAAAAAAAATTTTGAAGAGCTAAACAATCTTTCCAATAGTCTAGAGGCCATAGTAAAAACTTTAGTGGGAGACAGAGACACAACACATAACCTTTCAAAAAGCGAAATTAATACGCTTGTAGAGCTACTTGAGGATGTTGCTCGCTACGAGGAATTAACTAAAAAACAGTTTAAAGACTATACCTATGGCGTATCAAGAAGTCGAAAGATGCATGAGGCCTACAAGCAAAACCGTGGCTGAGCTTTTTTTATTTTGAAATTCCGTATTTCTTCATTTTTTCGATTAAAGTTGTTCTTCGAAGTTTTAAAGCATCAGAGGCTTGACTCACCATTCCATCCGTCTTTTCTAAGGCCGCTTCGATCATCACAATCTCTATTTCGCTAAGATGCCTTCTAAGGTCCATTTTATCAAAATAAAGAAACCAATCCTTGTATTGCTCTGGTTTGGGAAGAGGCAGGCTGGTAACCTCTTCTTCTTTGTTATCGGTGGCCTCCACCAAGTCAGTCGATGCAGCCCATAACTCGTCTTGTTCCTCATCGGGGTCAGGAACCTTTAACCTTAGTAGATTTTCCTTTACATTGTCTCCAGACACCGATCTTTCGTTAAATAAGACAGATGCTCTTTCAATGACATTCCTTAACTCTCTTACGTTACCTGGCCAGCTGTAATTCGATAAAACCTTTATCGCATCTTCACTAAAGTTGACATTAATTTCTTGGCCAGAAAATTTCATTTTCTCCATGATCCCTTGAATCAGGATAGGAACATCTACCGTTCTCATGGCTAGGTTTGGCACTTCTATAGGAAATACATTTATCCTGTAAAAAAGGTCAGCTCTAAATTCCCCCTTTTCCACTTTTTTATCTAAATCTTGGTGGGTGGCGCATACCAGACGAAAATCAACGTCTATTTCTTTACTTGAACCCACTCTCTGGATCTTCCGACCTTCCAATACCCGCAATAATTTCGATTGCAAAGGCAAGGGCATGTCTCCTATCTCATCTAAAAAAATCGTTCCATGATTTGCTTGTTCAAACCTTCCAGCTCTCGCTCGATCTGCCCCAGTAAAGGCCCCTTTTTCATGCCCAAATAGCTCGGACTCCAAAAGCTCCGAAGGAATAGCAGCACAATTTACTGAAATATTGCTTCCTTTCCTGCCCGATGCTACATGTAATGCCTCCGCGACCAATTCTTTTCCGGTCCCCGTCTCTCCTTGTATTAAAACAGTTGTAGCGGAAGCACATACCATCTCAATAAGCCTTTTCATTTCTTTTATTGCTAATGAGTTTCCTAAAATTATTTTTTCTATTGCCTGCATATATTTTTCGTTTTCTCGTCAAAATTCTTACTAACATTAGCACAAAATTAGAAAAGATATAAGTAAAAAGTCAAAATATTGAACTACCATCTATAAATCCAAAAAAATAGTACAATAAAAAATTCACCTAAAAAATGCAATTAATTCAATACGTTAGTTATTTATTGCTTTTTTAAAATCTGTTTGGCTTACTTTTTGCCTTTATAAAAACGTCAAAGGAGATTTAGGTATGTTAAATGTTATAATAGAGGCCGAGAGGTTCCCCTTCTCAACTAGGTTAAAAGAAATTCTTGAAGAACGACAAGCAGTTGTCGAGTATACGGGAAACGATAATGAAGTGTGTAATAAAAAACAGCCTTCTAGAGAAACAGAAAACTGTTTTCTTTGCTCCAAAGATTATTTTAATTCAATAGATGGACAAGCTGGTCTGATAAATATTGCTAAAGGTCATAAAGCAAACTCTATTGTGATTGTAGGCCAGATTGATGATACTTTTTCCGTCAAGGAGGAGTTAGGTGGCAAATTATTGCACATTAATTTTCCGAAAGATAATGAACACGAGGATACTATTAACGAGTATGGCTCTCAGATGGTTGCAACACTTGTCATGAAGAACAACCAATTCATTGCTGGAGACGAAAACACAAAGAAACTGATAAAACTTGCTGAAAAGGTTGCTAGGACAGATGTTACGGTTTTTATAAATGGACCAACCGGAACCGGCAAAGAGGTATTATCAAAATTTATCCATAATAACTCGCCAAGGAGCGATAATCCTTTCGTTGGAATTAACTGTGCAGCTATTCCAGAAAATATGCTCGAGGCAATTCTATTCGGGCATGAAAAAGGAGCGTTTACGGGTGCATCTAGCCCAAATAAAGGTATATTCAGAGCTGCAGATGGTGGAACTTTGCTATTAGATGAAATTAGTGAAATGCCCCTAAGTTTACAGGCAAAAATTCTCAGAGTTTTACAGGAAAAAATAGTAACTCCTATTGGCTCACAGAAAGATTTGCCCGTAGATGTCAGAGTAATAGCGACTACTAACAGAAATATGCTCGAAGAAATAAAAAAAGGCACCTTTAGAGAAGACCTGTATTATAGACTGAACGTCTTTCCTCTTGCCACTTCACACCTAAGAGACAGAAGAAATGATGTAATACCTTTAACTACTGCCCTACTTTATAGACATTGCAAATCAGTTAGTGAACTTCCATGGCTAAAAAGTTCGGCATTAAAAACGCTTATAGATCATCACTGGCCAGGAAATGTTAGAGAACTAGAAAATATAGTCCAACGAGCCTTAGTCCTATGCACAGAAAAAGAAATTTGTTCAAATGATATTGTTATCGATAACAATCCTTTAAACGTTTCAACGCACTCTATAACAGATGAAAAGACACAACAATTAGCAATTTGAGGTTTCAAATGTCCCAGATAGGATCCATAACAAATAAAGTATTATCCACTCACAAGCAGATTATCGAAAGTGCAAACAGCACGCTAGGTAATGATAACAATATTGGAAATTTCAGTTCTAAAATGGAGAAAGCTCTCGACTCAGTAGCAGACGCCCAGAAGATCGCAGCTGATTCTACAAGAAACTTTGAACTTGGAATTGAAAATGATTTGACAAAGGTAATGATTAATCAACAGATATCTTCGTTAGGTTTCCAGCTCACATTAAATACTCGAAATAAAGTGCTTTCAGCGTATAAAGATATAATGAGCATGCCCGTCTAATTAAATCTAAAGGTATAAAATATGGCAGATACAACAGAATTCATAGGTACGCAACAAACACGACAGGGAACCGGTTTAATTCCTCAAGCAGGTCAATTTCTGTCAAATGTTCAGCAAATTGCTAGTCAACCAAGCGTACAAAGATCTTTACCAGCGGTAATCGCGGTAGTTGTTTTAGTACTTGGACTATTTGTTTACTCTCTTTTACAACAGCCAGAACGAACAACCTTATACGCATCTCTTCCAGATTCTGAAAAATCCAAAGTTCAAGATGCATTGAAGAACTTGGGTGTCGATGTGACTTTGGATCCTACTACTGGAGAAATACTCGTGCCTGTTGAAGATTATCACCGTTCCAGAATTAGTCTTGCAGCACAAGGCTTGCCGAGCAGTGCGCCAGATGGATATTCTACATTAACAGATTTACCTATGGGTTCGAGTAGGTCCGTAGAGCTTATGCGGCTGAAACAAACCCAAGAAATAGAGCTCGCTAAATCAATAAGAGAAATCGAAGGTGTTATATCTGCTAGGGTTCACTTAGCACTACCAGAAAAGTCAGTATTTGTAAGAAACCAACTACCTCCCACTGCTTCAGTATTTGTACAACTGCCTAACGGAAGATCAATGGCAAGTGGGCAAGTCAACGCCATCATTCACTTGGTGTCCTCGTCAATTCCAAATATGACTAAAGAAGATGTAACCGTTATTGACCAAAACGGACAGCTATTATCAAAGTCTTTAGATGATCCAGATAGTATGCTGAACGATGCGCAACTTGAACATAGAGTTAAACTCGAAAATATCTATCGTAGTCGGATCACAACCTTGGTAACCCCTATTGTCGGCCCTGGAAATGTGAGTACTCAAGTAAATATTGATATTGACTTCACGAGGAGTGAAATAACAGAGGAAATCGTGGATCCAGATGGAACAGCTCTAAGAAGTGAACAAAGCACATTAGATTTAACCACCGATTTACCAGCAAAAGGGATTCCCGGAGCCGTGTCAAATACTGCGCCCACAGAGGCTGAATTGAGCCAAAGCCCTGTGGCGGGAGACTCCCAGGGGCAAATTAGAAATAGGTCATCTAGCGATATAAAAAACTATGAAGTAAGCAAGCGAATAGCCACAACGATGGCTCCATCAACAAAGATTTTAAAGATAAATGCGGCTGTTCTTCTTAGGAGTCCTAAAGTAATAGATCCAGAAACCGGGCTTGAGGTTTCGCAACCGTTGTCCGACGAAAAAATTGAGGAGATTAGACAGCTCATTACAAGTGCGGTAGGGATTGATGAAGAGAGAGGAGATAAGCTTACCGTCAGTAGTGCTCCCTTTATTTCCACTCTTGAAGGAGTAGAAGTTACATGGCATGAGATCCCTCTAGTAAAAAATTTGATCAAACAATTGATTACAATTTCGATTTTGGCCATTGTCGCGCTGGGTGTCATTAGACCACTTTTAAGCAGATTGCTTGTTCCAGTTGGTGCGGGTGTTGCTGGTGAAATAACCTCAGGTATGGACGATGATCTTGATCTGGATACAATTGAAGTTAAAGAAGGTGAGAGCTTAGACGATATTAAAGCAAAGCTCAAACCAAAGAAGGCAGCAATATCTGCTGAAATGCTTGATACGGCAAATACTTATGATGATAAAGTCGCTGTAATAAGGATGATAGTTCAGGATGAAGCAGGTAGAGTATCGAATGTTTTCAAGAACATGATGCAAAGAGATATGAATTGAAGTAAATTATTTATAGAATAAGATCAAGATTAGGAAATAAATATGGCTGAGCAGGAGAGAGAAAATAAAAGCAAAGTTTTTGATAACCTTAGCGGAACACAAAAATCAGCAATATTGATGATGCTCTTAGGTGAAGATGAGGCTTCAGAAATTCTTAAAAATCTAACACCTAAAGAAGTTCAGCATATTGGAACAGCAATGTACTCTGTGGAGGGGCTCGATCAGGATACTGTAAACAAAGTATTAGATGAATTTCTTGCAATTATAAAAGAACAAACAAGCCTTGGATTAGGAGCTGGAGACTATATTCAGAATGTTTTGAATAAGGCGTTGGGGAATGATAGAGCGCAATCCATCTTAGGGCGAATAACTCCAACCGAAAGCAGTAATGCTATAGAAATCCTAGAGTGGATGGACTCAAGAGCTATTTCTGAACTAATTTCTGATGAACACCCTCAAATAATTGCTCTTATAATTTCATACTTGGACCCAGCGCAAGCATCTGATGTTCTAGTAATGTTAGATGAAAAATTGCAACCAGAAATTATAAAAAGGATTGCAACAATCCAAACAGTTCAGCCTGACGCACTTAAAAACCTGGAATTGGTGATGCAAAAGAAATTCGCCGCGAACACATCATTGAGGGCCTCCCAAGTAGGTGGTGTGAAAGCTGCAGCCTCAATAATGAATTTCATGAAAGGTGAAGATGAACAGAAAATATTTAAAGAGGTAGCCAAGTTCAGCAAGAACTTAATGACTGATATTCAGGAAGCTATGTTTGTTTTTGACAACCTTATTAAATCAGACGATAAGTCCATGCAGGTTATTATCAGAAGTGTAGAGACAGAGGATCTAGTTTTAGCGATGAAGGGAGCTGATGAAGAGCTTCAAGAGAAAATGTTCAGTTGTATGTCACAAAGAGCCGCAGCAAATGTACAAGATGAAATGGATGCTCTAGGACCAGTCAGACTAAGTGAAGTTCAGGAAGCGCAAAAACGGATAATTAATACTGCAAGAAGACTATCCGATGAAGGGACTATTGTGTTAGCGGGCCGTGGTGGAGATGATTATGTTTAAAGAATGTGAAAAATAAGATGCAACCCTTAGAAGAAAAAGATAGCTCGCCATTGGAGGATACCGAAATAACAAGACTGATTAAAGTTTCAAGGGAACTTGGCTATAAAAAGCAAGATAAAATTCCTGAACGAAACTTAGTGGATTTTAAACCGATCTCTATTACTCAGATCGCTACATCCTCAGATAATAAAATTAACGAGCCTATTGACGGCTCAGAACGTACAGACCCAGCCGAGATAGCAGAGAACGAGATCGTGATTGAGAATACAGAAGCTCCAGATAACAAAATGTCTGCTAATGAGCCAAATTTAGAACCCCTAAATACTGAATCGAGCGTACAAGAAACACGTGAGCATAAGGAGATAAGAGAGCCTTTAGATGACACATTAACGAATGGAACAGAAACATTGGAATCCCCTACCCAGTCCAAAAAAATACTTACAGAGGAAACTTTCGAAGACAAGGGCCCTGAGGTAGGCTCTGCCGAAGAGAGGCTAGCCGAACAAACGGCAGTCGAAGAGACACCTGTTCTCTCAGCACAAGATGACACTGATAGTATGGAGCAGGCTAAACAAACAGATATAGATATTGGGAAAAAAGCTGCTATTGCAGATTTTCAGAATAAACAAAAAGAGGCTCTGGAAAGTTTTCATACAATTTTGGATAATATAAAAAAAAAAGAGGCAGTTGACAAGACCGCTCTAACTGAATCCATATTAAGAGCAGTAACCAGACTTGCTAGTGAAAGAGCCGGGACAATAATTGATGACCATCCCGAGACTTTTAAAAATAAAATAATCTCATTTGCCGATAAAATTGAACAGTTATCAACAAACTTAATACTAAATTTAAATCCAGTAGACGCTGACTTACTGAAAAAAACCTTATCAAAATCTTTAAGTGACAAAAAAGTCGAAATAAAAAAGAACTCTGAGTTATTTCGTGGAGATTTTATTTTTCAAATGGGGGCAATAGAAATAGGTGACCTTCTTTCAGAACAGATATTGGCTGCAGAAAAAGAGAATGTACCCACGATACAAATGGGTAATTCTGAAATAGATAGTGAGAAGATTGAGAAGAAAGTTGTGTCAGAAGACATAGTAGCAACCGAAGGAAATAAAAAAGAAAGTATGGCAGAAATTGATGATGATAAAAAATAGCTCGCTTTCATTAATCGAAACCATTGATAGCATAACGTTGTCCGGGAAGTTAACTACTTCTGGACGGGTTAATAAATATGACGGGCATTTCTTGGAGTGTGATGGCTTTCCAGCAAATCTTGGTTCTATTTGCTCTGTAGAAACATCGGATGGAACAGATACATTGGCAGAGATTATAGGGTTTAAAAAAGGTAATAACATCCTGTCTATGTTTGAAAGTGATACTAAGATTCAATCGGGGGCGAAAGTTTCAGTAATTGATGAGGGTTACGATGTTAAGGTTGGAGAATCTTTACTAGGGAGAGTAATTGACGCGATGGGGAACCCTTATGATGGTAAACCAATGGGCTCGCTACAAGAAACTTGGCCTTTAAATGGGAAATTCTTGAACCCTATGTCTAGAAACGCGGTCGACAAACCACTTGATGTAGGAGTTAGAGCTATAAACAGCTTATTAACCGTGGGCAGAGGACAAAGATTAGGTATTATCGCTGGATCCGGAGTGGGAAAATCCGTATTACTGGGAATGATGTGCAGATACACAGAGGCCGAAATAGTTGTTGTTGGACTTATAGGAGAGCGTGGACGAGAAGTAGGCAGTTTTGTGAGAAATTTACTTTCAGGGGATGCAAAAAACAAAACAATAGTAGTTGCTGTACCTGCTGATAGATCACCATTGCTGAGAATTCGAGGAGCCAATAGAGCAACAGCAATAGCAGAATACTTTAGGTCTAAAGGAAAGAATGTGCTGCTGATTATGGACTCTCTTACTAGAGTTGCGCATGCAAGACGAGAAATTGGCCTAGCCCTAGGTGAACAACCAACAGCAAAAGGATATCCCCCATCGGTAGTGTCACTAATACCAAAACTGATCGAGAGATCTGGGCCTGGCATTGATCAGCAAGGGTCAATAACGGCATTTTACACAGTATTAGCAGATGGAGATGATGAGAATGATCCAGTAGTCGATACTGCCAGAGCGATACTTGATGGACATATTGTACTATCAAGACAGCAGGCACAGTTGGGTATCTATCCTGCTATTGATGTACAAAGTTCAGTAAGTCGCGTGATGAATGAAATTATTGACGAAACTCACAGTGAGTATGCACGTGCCTTTAGGAAATTTATCACGCTCTACTTAGAAAATAGAGACCTAATCTTAATGGGTGGATACACTCAAGGAAAAGATCCAGACCTTGATATAGCTGTTGCTCTTTGGCCAAATCTAATTGCCCATATTCGCCAACTAGAAGGAACAGCATCGAACTTTGAAGAAAGCAAGGCTGGTCTGCTAAAATTACTTAAGGGTTAGACTGATGAGCTTAAATAAAAATATCTTTGATCGTCTCTCGCTCAAGAAAAAAATAACACTTAATAGGCAAAATAAAATATCAGAGCAATTGTCATCCGAGTCTGAAAAAAATGCTAGCCTTATTGGAAAAATAAAGGATTTGCAGAATGAAAGAAAAGTGGATAACTCTACTCTTCGGTCTGGATATTTTCTTAAATCTCAAAATTGGTACTCACAAAAATTGATTGACGAACTTAACCAGACAGAAACAAAGCAAAAATTTATACAAAAAGAGCTAGCGGAATTACAAAAAAAAATTGCTGTTGAGCATCAAAATATGAAAAGAGCTCAGACAAAAGCCGATGAAAAAAGAAAAAAAGAGGCTTCTTTGCTTGAGACTAAAAAAGAACTCATAGTCCCAAAAATAAATAAACTTTAAGCGATTACTTACTATTGGCACCTATTTTGCAGAGTTTTTTAGAGGAAAAAGCTTACATGACAGAAATAGTAAAAAATAATAGCAGCATTAAATTTGATCTCCTAGAAACCGGTAATGGTGGTACAGATCAACGAGACAGAGACGGTGTTTTTACTAATTTATTTGGTGGCATAGATACGGTAGACAAGGCTGAGATGAAGGACACCAATAAAAAGGCAGAGGAAATTGACGGCGCTGATATGGATATAACAGAGATTGTTAAAACGTTAAGGAATCCCGATTTAAACTTATCAGAGGATATGATTGCGGATATTAAAAATCGATTAAAAGAGCTGTTTGAAAAAATAAAATTAGGCAACACAGACGTAGCTAGTGTTGAGTCGGAACAACTAAATAACTCTGTAAACGGAAGTTTTGTCCACGTAATGAAATTTCTAGAAGAACTAGAGAATTTAATTACTTTGACCCAGAATGGTAAAGATATAAAACAGAAGCTCGAAAAAATTTTAGATCAAGTGAGAACAAAGCTGAACGACCAGGTAAAAGATTATATTGAGCAAAAAATCAAGGCAAATTATATAACAAAGGATGATAAAAAAAGCAAACACCCCTTAAACAAAGAACTAAGTAAAAGTTTATTCGAAACAAATCCAAATGGAAATGAATTCGAGAAATCTAATTTAGATTTGCAGAAGAATGCTGCCAAAGCTGAACGCAAAAAAAAACATTCATCTAAAAATTTGGCCTTAAATATTTCTCAGAGCTCAGAAAAAAAATCAGACCTATCAAAAGATTTAGGGGAAAAAGTTTCTCAATTAAAAACGGATACGCTAACTCAAACTTCGACAAATATTGGACTTTCAAAGGATTTAAATTTAGAAAGTAATTTGCTTAAACAGCCTTTAACTTTAACAAACAAATTAGACACATTTTCTAATTTTGTTCAATCTAACATGCAAAAACCTTCCCTATTCAACCAAGAAAATAGTGATAAATTACTCCAAAACTTAAATATGTTGTCAAAAAGCTGGGGAACTGATCTGATAGAAAAAATAGAAAAGTCTATAGTGGATGGAGTTGAGAAGATTGAAATATCATTGATCCCCAAAAGTCTAGGTAGATTGAATGTAACAATAAACATGCAAGATACTATCGCGAAGATTAGTATCACAGCCGAAAGTGCTAACGCTGCTGCCCTCCTCGCAGATGCAGGATCAAAACTATCACAAATGATGGAAGTTTCTGGACTGAAGTTAGCATCACTTCAAACACAAACGCATCAATTTGGGGGCAATCAAAAAGGAAGAGAGCAGGCCCAAAAGCTTGCTTCAACCACAAAAAAGGCTAACATCGACGAAAATTCAAAGCCAATAGAAAATATAAATAAAATTAAAAGTACAAATGAGGGTCTCAACCTCATAGCATAGAAAAAAGGACAGGCAAAATGGCAGAAGAAGAACAAGAAGAAGAGCCTAAAAAAGGCGGCTTAATGAGAATCATAATGATTGCTCTTGGAGTTATCGGTTTAATAAGTGTAGGGATAGGAACAGGATATTTTTTATTCGGTGGCAAGCCCGCTGACCCGTCTGTAGAAATAGAAGAAATAATTGAAAGAAAGATGAAGGAAGCTGAAGAGGCGAAAGCTGCAGAGGAAGCCGCTAATGCTGGGCCTCAAAAAAAAGAAGCACCAGAAGTAGAGAAGTTTATAACAACTTACTACGAGTTCCCAGGCAACTTCACAACAAACTTAAGAGGCTCTAGAAAATTTTTACAAGCTGGAATTGGAGTTTCAACACAGTATGACGAAAACGTAATAACAAATGTTGAAGATCATCAATTATCATTAAGATCTAGTATTTTAGCCGTAATGAGCGAATTTTCTGAGCAGGATATTGAAGGCAAATCTGGAAGAGATGCACTTGCAAAAGCAATCGCAGCAGAATTAAACACAAAATTAGAGGCATTAGAAGGATTTGGGGGGATTGAAAATGTTCACTTTACTTCCTTTATGCTTCAATAAGATGGAAACGAGGACTTAAGTGGTATCATCAAGGAAATTATCTAGCGAAGAAGTTGATGCATTAATTGAGGGTTTGCAATCTGATGAGAATGGGAGTCCATTATCCTCTGATGTATCAGAAGCCGCTAACGTAAGGCCTTACAAGTTTGGGTCAGATGAGTTATCCTTGTTAGGAGATTATTATGCTCTTAGGCTTGTTAATGAAAGATTTGCTAGACAAGCTAGAAGTGTTTTTCTTCCGATGCTTAGAATACTTCCACGAATATCCTCTTTCCCCCCAGAAGTAAAAACATTTGATGAATACTCTTCTGGTATCGAAAGCTTTATGAGTTTAACCTCAAACAGATTAGAAGAGCTTAGAGGAAATATGTTGTTGGTTATGGATCCGAACTTCATATCAATTCTGACAAATTCCTATTATGGGGGGGAAATCGAGTCGATAAAGGAAAAAAGGTCTGAGTTTACAAGCACTGAAGAGCGATTAATAGAAATCATATCGGAAGGTCTTAACAGGATGCTTGAAAAAGCATGGTATGACCTTATGCCGATCACTCTTACTGAACAAAGCAGAGAGGTGAACCCACAATTTGCTTCATTTGTTGACAATGCAGAGATGGTAATTATTTGTTCTTTTGTAGTCCAATTGCCTGGTGTTGATGCAGCAACTTTTGATATCATATACCCACTACAGACGCTTAAGCCTATAGCCTCACAGCTTAGATCAAGAGTACAAAGTGAAGTTATCGACGATGATTATACATGGAAAGAAAAGTTAGAAAGGATGATAATGGAGATCCCATTAAATGTCAGTTGCCGATTAAGTGAGCCAACTGTACCAATGAACAAACTACTTCAGACGAAGACAGGCGACACTTTCCCTATATATGTCGGCGAAGGAATTCAAGTATTAATTGAAAATCAATTAGTATTTCTCAGTGAACTAGGGGAACTCTCTGGGCAAGCTGCAGTAAACATAAAAAAAAGACTAAGTAAATAATATATGGGGTTATGCAATGGGTGAAGAAGAAAATATAGAAGGTCAAACTGAAGAGCAGTCAGCTAATTTAGAAAATACAGATCAAAATTCAGCCTCTGCAGATAATCTTCGGGTGCTAGAAAATATCGATGTTAGACTAACAGTTGAAGTGGGTAGCGCTGAGCTAAAAATTAAAGAGTTACTCAGGCTAAATGAAGGATCAGTTATAGAGTTAGATAGACTGGCAGGAGATCCCTTAGATATTTTAATAAACGGAACAATGATCGCTAAAGGTGAAGTGGTTATGGTTGGAGAAAGATTTGGAATAAGGTTTGTTGAAATAGTAGATCCTCAAAAAAGAATTGAAAGCGTCAAATAATTAACTCAATTTTTTGACTACTAAGAGCAAAAAAACTCCTTTTCCCAATAAATACACGCTAAAACACCTATAAACTCTTTGGCACGA
Organism: uncultured Alphaproteobacteria bacterium; assembly: GCA_902556405.1. GTDB lineage: Bacteria > Pseudomonadota > Alphaproteobacteria > Rhodobacterales > Rhodobacteraceae > CACIJG01. Next base: position 20,100 of record CACDWF010000017.1, read on the forward strand.
TACTTGCCTTTCTATTTAGAAAGGAGGTACACATGCAGGTTCAAGACATAAGCTTAACACAGATTATTGTCGTATTGTTATTTTTAGGTGCGCTGATTCTTCTACAACAGTTACTGAAAAATAATAAGTTCAGTTTCCAGACTCATTTAAATAAGAAGAAAAGAATAAGATTAATTGATGAATTTGGCATGAGTAATGCGGAACGAATAAGATTAATAAAGGTTGATGACAAAGAATACCTCTATTTCTTTGCCAAAGGATCTTCACCAACAATTATTCCTCATGAAGGAAAGAATACAAACAGTATTAAACGAAATTTAGAGCTTAAAAAACTTGCGAGAGACAGACATGAAGAAACAAGCAATGAGAAAGAGCAAAAGAACAGTACCCCCAACATATTGTCATCTGCAATATCTAATGCTCGAAAAATGAACCCAAAGTTAGGTTTTAAGAAATGATAAAACTTAAAAGTATACTAATATTAATCTCAGCTCTATTGATATCTTTCTTCGATAGCACAGCCTTTGCGCAAAATGACTTATCAAGTTTTGCCGAAGGGCTTCCCGCTTTGAAAATTGAAAGTAATGGTGAGGCTGAAACAACCTACTCACTATCCCTTCAGATCCTTGCATTAATGACTGGACTGACCTTGCTTCCTTCAATAGTCCTTGGCGCGACTTCCTTCACGAGAATAATAATCGTTCTTTCGATCCTAAGACAGGCAATGGGAACCCAACAAACCCCACCAAACCAGGTTTTGATAGCAATAGCTCTCTTTTTAACTTTCTTTATTATGACACCAACCCTCACGGAAATAAATAGAACTGCCCTTGATCCATATTTAGAAGGAACATTGCCGGCAAAATCTGCACTATCAACGGGTTCAAATACGCTAAAAGAATTTTTGGTAAAAAATACCAGAGAAAATGATTTATCAATGTTTACTGATTTGATTGGAGATCAAGGATATGAGGATCACAGAGACATACCATTAACCGTGATACTTCCAGCTTTCATCACATCTGAACTGAAAACTGCTTTTCAGATAGGATTTCTGCTCTTTCTTCCATTTTTAGTTATAGACATGGTGATTGCATCGATATTGATGTCTTTAGGAATGATGATGCTTAGCCCAATGTTAGTTGCTTTGCCTTTTAAGCTTCTTCTATTTGTTTTAGTTGATGGGTGGGCAATGACAGTAGGATCGCTTGTGGCAACTTATGTATCAAACTAACGGAGGAGCTCCAATATGGAATTCGATACTAATGTTAATTATTTAGAAGATGCTTTTTGGCAAATTATAATATCTGCAGGACCAGTATTGTTAGTAGCTCTCGGAATAGGCCTTTTGATTGGTATTATTCAGGCGGCTACTTCTATCAACGAGATGACGTTAAGTTTTGTACCAAAGCTAGTGCTCGTTCTTCTGACGTTAGCCTTAATTGCCAACTTTATGTTGACCGGATTATCCGATTATTTTGCTTTCATTTTTGATCAAATAGCCTCAATTGGTCAAGCATAGTAAATGGACCAATCACTTAACGATATAATTCCAGGCTTAGGTCTACAAAATATTATAGAAGTGTTATTAGCATTTTTTTTGTCCAGTATCAGGTTAAGTGCGTTCATTATTGCTTCTCCTCTTTTCAGTGCTCGTTTTATTATGCTTAGGGTTAGAATTTTGATCGCATTTGTTATAACTGTAATAGTCTTTGCATCTCACCCAATAGAGATTGACACCAAGATACTGACCTCAGCGCATGGTATTGCTATTATTTTCAAAGAGATCGCTATTGGCGTCACTGCTGGCTTAATACTTTCTATAATGTTTTCTGCTGCCTCCTTAGCAGGAGAAAAAATAGCAACTAGTGCTGGCTTAAGTTACGCTGCGCAAGTGGACCCAATTTCTGGAGTCCAGACCCCCGTAGTTAGCCAAATTTTGTATTTATTTCTAATAATGATTTTCTTAACAGCTGATGGTCATTTGATAGCGCTGCGAATAATAATAGAGAGTTATAAACTAATCCCTATAGGCACTCTGCCGGTACCCTCAGCTCTAATTGATGGGGGAATGGCCGCTTCCGGCTCAATGTTCTTAAACGCTTCAATAATTATGTTACCGGTTGTACTAGTGGTACTGCTGATAAATGTTGCAATTGGAATAATCACTCGATCAGCTCCACAACTTAACTTATTCTCTTTTGGTTTTCCTATTACTATGCTTGGTACTTTTGTGATTTTATACTTTTCCATAAGTAACTTGGCGTTTGCTTTTTCAGATCTAGTTGACTCCTCTCTTGATCATCTAATGACAACAATTGAAAGCCTGAAAAATGGCTGAAGAAAACCAGGATGGCCAAGAGAAGACGGAGGAACCTTCCCAACGGAAAATTGATAAACATAAAGAAGATGGGAAGGTTCTGACGTCTAAAGAAATGTTTGTCTTTACCGGAATTGCTGGTGCTTTATTACTTATGTATGCTTTTTCCTTTAACTTTAGGGCGCTTTTATTTGAATGGGGCGATCTTTTTGTTTTCTCTGGCAATGATAAACTTGAGGACTTGTCTGCCACGAAATCTTTGCAAGCACTATTTTTTATTACAAAAATTAGTTTATTCGTTGGCGTTCCGATGTTGATAATCGTCTTAGCAACGCAATTTGCAGTTGGCGGAATAAATTTTGCTCCTAAAGCACTTGCTTTCAAATCAAACAGAATTAACCCTTTAAGTGGGTTAAAGAGAATGTTTTCTTTAAAGAGCTTAGTTGAGCTCGGTAAGGCTTTACTGAAAGTTGGTTCTTTATTCGCAAGCGCTGCAGGGGTTATATACTACTTACTCCCACAATTGTTACGTATTACTGATGGAAGCTTGAAATCTGGGTTAGAACTCACCCAATCCTCATTTCCTCTTTTGATAGGAGCTTTGTTGGTTTGCTTATTGGTAATAGCTGCGCTGGACTATTTCTATCAGAGATTTGAGCACATTAAGTCTCTTAGGATGACTAAGCAAGAAGTTAAAGATGAGTATAAACAAACAGAAGGTTCACCTGAAGTGAGAGCAAAAATAAGACGGCTCCAGATGGAAAGTGCTACAAAATCTGCCAAACAGCAAGAAGCCTTAGAAAACATGGGTAATGCCACAGCTATCATTACGAATCCAACTCATTTTGCAATAGCGCTTAAATACGAAGTAGGTCAATTGGGAGCCCCTAAAATTATTGCAATGGGTAAAGGGCTGATCGCAAAAAGAATTATGGAGATAGGAGTTGAAAAGAATATAACAAGTTTTAGAAGTCCTCTACTTGCAAGGGCATTGTTTTTCACAGGTGAAATCGGAGAAGAAATTTCTGAAAAGCTTTACAATGCAGTAGCCGTAGCACTAGCATATGTTTATAAATTAGATAGAGGGGAAGACATAGATGCCCCAGACATTGATGTTCCTGTAGATTTAAGGTTCAATGAAAACGGAACAATTTTGAAGGAGAATTGATATGCCGAGACGAAGCCATGAGTCTCTTGGAGACTATATAAGTTCAGCCTGCTTTGGAGGAGTTGCTTTTCTTTCTCTATTAAATGGTCTCGAGGCGTTTTATGCAGGTAACATTTTGCGCGCAATCTCTATCTGGTTTGTTTGTTTTTTGTTATGCCTTGCTGTTTTTAGATATGCAATAGCGAGGCTTTTTGACTCTATAACTGAAAAAAAGAACAAAAAGTTATGAATACTTGTAATCAATGCATCCATTTGTTTATTACACACGACCCACGACGAAGATGGGGATGCAGAAAATTTGGTTTCAAATCGTCAAAGATTCCTTATCAGGAAGTCGTAGCAACAACTGGCATGAAATGTGCTTATTACAAAAGAAGAAGTATGAATAAGCAAATTGAAACTCGTAGGAGGTCACCTTAATGAGTTCAGATCTAAGTACAATAGAAGAAAGTATAAAAATCGCCTTAGATGCAGCGGATGCGGCGACCGACGTAACCTCTGAGTATAATAAAGTTAAAAGAGAGCATAAAAAACTGGAGGCAAAAGTGAAGCAAATACATCGTTATACAACCATAATTTTTGGGAGTTCTATGATTGCCGCAATCGTAGCCATGATATTTTCATCGGTGCTATATTTCCGCTCAATGTCAGACTTAGGCGTGATGACTACTACCAACAGAGAGGCTCTAGTAATTTTTGCAGAAAATGTTGATGACTTAAAAGATAATGTTAAAGCTTTATCGGTAGCAATGGAAAGTCAGGTTGCTCTTGAAAAGCAGAATGCGAAATTAGTTGAAGAATTATCCTCTTTAAGAAGAGAAATTTCTGTTGCCACAAATGCACTTGCAAGTAGGGTTCTCGAGCAAAATAAGGGCCTGCAGGAGGTAATGACTAAGAATACAGAGCAAGCGGTCAATATATTTGCCGAAAAAGTTGCTCAATCTTTTGAAAAGAGGCTAAATGAATTGAGCAAGGGAATTGACGCTTATCAAAACCAGCTCATTGCGTCGTTAAAAGAGATGAACACTTCTGACGGTAATAACGTTGTAATGAAGGAGATATCTAAATCTCAGAACCAACTAACAAAAGAAATTAGATCTCTTTATAAAAAGAATGAAGAAATTTTCAGCAAAATTAAGAGTTCTGACGGACTTATAAAATTTCCATAGGTTTTAAAGGCCAAAAATCATGCAAGACTTAGACACACAACAATCTCAAAGCCTAAATGGTGATAATCCTGACTTAGATATGTCGAACGATATTTTAAATGAATTGGAGGAAGGTGCGTCTGAAGAAAATGTTTTACAAACCTTTTTAAAACTTAAAGAACACGGGCAATCCTCCAGAACAAAAGCGCTGAGATTAAAAGAAAACGACGTAATAGTGGCGATAGACGGCAATAGCTACCACGACAGTGTCGATAAAATGGTTGATCTATTATCAAGTGGAGAAGAGGGCGACCTTTGGCTATTAACAATCTGGAGAAATGGAAAGTTTTTTGAAGTATTTACTAGAGGTCCATTAGGAGGCATTTTTGAGTTCACACGCCCAGATGAGTCCCAAATGATATTTGAGTTATTTCAGAAAAGGGAAATGGGTGAGAAAGAGGAATATCGTATTTTTGAAGCACTAAGAGACATAAAAAGAGTGGTAGATGTGTACGACACTACGCCTAGTCAAGTAGCAGTAATATTACCTCCTGTATGGTTATTGCAACAAAAAATGTGGGAACCATTGCTGGCTATCCTCTCCGTATACCTAATAACCTTTAGCGTGAATATATTTCTTTTTATTTTAGCAGTCATTTTAATCGCTCTATACTTGAGGAAAGGCCAGGTTACACTTAGAAGAAGCTATGGCATGTTTCAAGACAGAAATGCATGGGCGATTTTAGCTGCTCGATCAGACAAAGAGGCTCAAGAGATGTGTCGTGGCCTCGATGAGAAAGTTAATTTTATAAATGCTCAAGTGAAACCCTATAATAAAGAGGTTACTAAACCTAAAAGAATTAATAAATCTGGGAATGTTCTTAAAGCTCCACAACAATACACGTAGGAAAGCTGAATAGATTTAACTAAGTTCCAAGATAAGCATTTAATCTTAGTGTCTTAAGTATCTCTTTAAAAGGGTATATTGGTATCTTACTCTCCCTTTTTGCAATAAGCAGATGAATATGGGGCTGGATTTCTGAAGGGAAGGAATACAGCGGCGACCAATAAGTATCAAAAGGATAGTCTGCAAATCGGTTGATTTCGATATTATTTGATTGGTTGATGACCTTTTTCAGATATCTGTTAATACAAACAAAAACCCCATCCTCTCTAAGACTAGATTGAATTACTTTGAAATAATTTTCAATGACTGATCTATTCATTTCCATCATTGATCGCACGTTAATAAAGGCATCCACTAGTTTACTTCGCAATAGATCATTTGCAGTCCATCCAGGCATTACTAAAAAATCAAAATCTTCTTCGAGTATTTTTGATCCATATTGCAAAAAATCTTGATACCCTAAAATCTTTTGTTCTGGAAACGTATTTAAAAGATAATAACTTTGAACTGCATTTACCTCAGGTAGATCAAAAATAATTATCTTGGATTTTTTTATTTTATTTTTGATCTTGGATGCCAAACCACCATAACCAGACCCTATTTCACAAATGATTGGATGCTCTCTTTTTAAATGATTTAATTGATTTATTATAAACCACGAATGATAAATATCGTCATGGTCATGACTATTATAATATATCTCGTAGTTTTTGGTATTTTCCGCTTTTACATTCATTTTGTAGACAACAGGATTGCCAATTTTGCCGATACAGCTTGAGGCTACAAATTCAATGTCTGTGGACAAAATAAGTTTTTTAACTGCCTCTGTTATCGACCTAAACAAATTTTGATCATTTTCTTCTTTAATTAAATCAGGTAGCTCCCCTTGTTTCATTTCTTTCCATAGTTCTTCATTGCCTTTTTGAAATCGTTTGTTTCCATGGGATATCAAAGAATCATTAAAGCCAATTGTAAGGGCATTTCTAAGCATTCGCGGCCAAATCTCTTCATTTCTAATTAGGTCTGAGTATCCATTTGGGAAAGCATCCCAGTGAAAACTTTTGAAATCACAGGGCATTGTTTTTTCTGCTAATTCGAAATTTTGCAACATAAATTCAAATGTTCTTTTTTTGAAGTTAAGGTCCATATTAAAACCAATAGATCTTACATTTTAGATTATTGCTAGTAAAAATAAATACGTTACCTATTAACTTAAGTACACTGAAAAATAACTAGAAATTTATTTCAATTTCAATTCTTCTATTCTTCTCTCTACCAGCAGAAGTCTCGTTTGTGTCAAGTGGCTTTGACTCGCCAAAACTGACTGCTTTCATTCTATCTGTGCTAATGTTTCCTGACTTCTCAAGCTCTTGCACAACGCTTGAGGCTCTTGCCGCAGCCAGATCCCAGTTATCTCTAAAGTTACCACCAAACATCAAAGGAACGTTGTCGGTGTGTCCAGAAACAGTTACTGTCCCAGTCTCCCCTACCCCTTTATCTGCGATTTTAGCCATTATCTGTCTGGCTTGAGAAGTTAATTCTGCTGATCCTGATGAAAAAGCTCCTCCAGATCCAACAGTTACAAATACCTTACCATCTTTTCTCTCCACACTGACCAGCCCCTTGTCAATTTCATTTTTCAACGCCACTTCAAGCTCATTAGCAGCTTGGCCAGCTGAAGCTTCCTTTGAAGATTTTTCACTATCATCAACACCTGAACCAGAATCTACTGAAGACCCTTTAGTTTCACCATCCGCCTCTGTTTGAGCTAGTGACGCGAGTTCTTTTAATTTCTCCTCAAGCCCACCAAAAAGAACCTCTTGATCAGTGTTTCCAGTTTTATTCTTAGCCTTGTCAATAGCTTCCAAGGTCTCTTGTATCAACTTAGGTAGGTCTTTTGCAGCTGTAACCTGATCACGTATTTCCACTTTCACTGCTTCGCCAACCGCTTCGACTTTAATTTCTCCTTTGTCAACAGCCTCTTGAAGAGCTTCAACTAGATCCTTGGCGCTTTTGTCTTCTTCTCCTCCCTCATCCTCTTTCGTTTTTACTTCAAGTTCTTTTTTTTCTAAGTTAGTAGTCTGCTGGGTCATCTGCTTTGTAACTGATGGACTAGGTGAAGGACTGAAGTTTAGGGATAATACAGTGGTTCCTTTTGGTTGTTCAACAACGGGCACTAGTCGCTGAACACCGAATGCATTCTTTAATGAACCAGATATTTGCTTAAATTTGGGTACGTTAAATTCTGCAAATGAGAGAATTAGAACAAAGAAAGCCATCAAAAGGGTAGCCATGTCAGCAAAGGTTGCCATCCAAGCTGGCGCTCCAACTGGAGGACACTTGGGACATTCCTCTTCCTCTTCCTCTATCTCTGCTTCTACTTCTTCAGCCAACTATTTATACTCCAAATGAACACCTAACAGGTTAGGCGGCATTTTCTAATTTCTCTTGGATAGCTGGGGGAAGATTGGCCAACATTTGATCTTGAATGTTTCTGGGAGACTCGCCCCTAGCAATGTTTCTCAGTCCCATCACAACCATGTCTCTGTAAGTAGCCTCGTAGGCCGTGTTCGCCTCTAAAGTCGTTTGCATAGGCATAAACATCACGTTCGCAAAAAATGCCCCATACAGAGTTGTTAATAGTGCTATCGCCATTGCCGGACCAATTGCTTTGGGATCTGCCATGTTGCCCAGCATAAGAACGAGACCTATCAGTGTACCAATCATTCCCATTGCAGGTGCAATATCTACCCAAGCCTTGACAATACCTTGGTTTGTAGCGTGACGAGCTTTCATAGCCTTGATTTCCTGGTTAAGCTGTACAGTTAACTTTGCCTCGTCTGCTCCATCGACGAGCATTTGCAAACCTTTAGAGAAAAATTTGTCCGGAACATCTTGTCCTTCCAACGCCATCATGCCGTCTTTTCTAGCAATACCCGCTAACTCGATCATCTTTGTTACTAAATCTTCTTGTGATGGTAATCCTGGCATAAATGCTTTTGACATCACTTTGAAAGAGTTTAAAAATTGAGGCAATGTACATGTATACATCACAGCGAAAAAAGTCCCGCCGACAACAATTAACGCTGAACCTCCATGAAGAAATGGACCTATTCCACCTCCACTAGCCATCGCGTAAACTATCATTCCAACAGCACCCAAAAAACCTATAAGCGAGCCGATATCCATATTTTTTCCTCTTGCTAGAATTACAACCTTTACTTTGCAAAAATAATACCAATATCATACTAATCAACAAAAAAATATTTTGCAGCGTGCTTGGAGCTGTGACGCATTCATGTTATGTATCTTGTATAATTACAATGAAGGTCAATAGTTTTGAAACATCTTCTAATCTTATGTTCTTTTTTATTGTTTAATACCACAGCTGTCGCCGATGACAAAAGATATGTGGAAAAGGAACATATAATTTATGATAAGAAAAACGCCATTGAATGGTTGCGTTGCAGTGTTGGGCAGACATGGAACGGTTTAACCTGCACAGGAGAAGTAATTAATTTAACAATGGATGATGTTGATTTTGCTATAAAAGTTGCTGACAAACAACTAGGTGGAAACTGGCGCTTGCCCAATAAAACCGAATTAATGTCTATCGTATGCAAGTCGTGTGGAGTACCTAAAATTGATGAAAGAATTTTTCCAAATACCGACAATGCACCCTACTGGACAAATGACAAGAGTTTTTTTGACACTAACCACCTCGTAAGTGTTAGCTTCCATACTGGATATTCCTATAATAAATTTACTAAGATTAAGCCCTTAGCTGTGAGGCTTGTTAGAGACCCTTCCAGGGAATAATAACTATTTGGGCCTTTGTTCTTTTTTCCATAGATAAAGTTTCACAAAAAATAAACACGCCCCACTTACCACTATTGTAATCCCGATAAGATCAATAGTGATAAATCGAAGATAATGCATCTTATCTCCCACAAGAAGAGCCATTAATCCTAGCATTGCAACCGCTAAAATAAAGGAGCGTATTATCTTACAGGTTCTGCAATCTTTAGTATTAAAAAACGTACTTTTTTCCATCAATAGTAAATAACACAAACTGTATAATTTTTCAAAATTTTTTGACACTTAAAAAGTGTGTGTTTTTTAAATTCTGCTCAAGGTATTGAATTTATTGAAAAAATATTTCAAAAAGCTGACATGAAGGTTTGTCAAATTGATTTTTTTGAATTTTGGAAAAATCTTGGTTTCATAATCCCATAAGGAGATTTGAAATGCAATTATCACAGTCTTTAAACATAAAACAAAAACAGTCATTAGTAATGACTCCGCAACTCCAACAAGCTATCAAATTGCTTCAATTAACTAACCTTGAACTAAAGCAGTTTTTAGAGGAACAAACTTTTGATAATCCTTTTATAGATGTTGAAGAAGAAAACAATGCATCAGAGAAGAATGACGCAGGGGTTAGCTCATCAGAGAAAAATGACTCTAACAGTGAACAAGTTCTATCAAAAGAAATAACTGATTTTTCTGATGATCCAACTAATAATGATGATTATGATAATCGCTTTGACAATGCAGGTATCGACTATGGCGAGATAAGTAATAATAAATCGAATAACGGAGAGGATTGGGACTTAATTGCGTCAACTGTACCCAATCATGAAAAATCATTAATTGCGCACATTGAAGATCAACTACCTTACATATTAAATTGCCAAAAAGAACATTTCATCGCCAGATATTTTTTAGAGGCACTGGAGCCTTCGGGTTGGCTTGGAAAATCACTAGATGAAATTCACGTAGCTACACGTGTGGATTATGTTGATCTTGAAAATGTTTTGATGAAGTTACAAGGCGCGGAACCAACGGGGCTATTTGCTAGAAACCTATCCGAATGCATACGACTTCAAATATCAGAGAAAGGCTTAATGTGTAACCAACTTTCGGTGCTTTTAGATAATCTTTCCCTTCTAGGCAAAGGTGATTTAAAGGGTTTGATGAAAAAAATAAGTTGCGATGAAAAGAAATTTAAGGACTTTCTAACAATAATTAGAAGCGTCGACCCAAAACCCGGGTCTTCATTCTTGTCAGAGACTTCAAATATACACAAACCAGACCTTCTGGTTAGGAAAACCGGTAAAGATTGGATAGTTGATCTCAATCGATCTACGCTACCATCAATAAATATAAATGAGGACTATGCTCAAAAGTTATCGCCAGCAGGTCGTGACAGCACAAAAATTGATAGCTATGCAAACCAAGCTCTTTCATCTGCCAGATGGCTAAAAAGGGCTTTGGAGCAAAGAAATATTACAACGCTGAAGATCACAGCAGAGATAATAAAAAGGCAAAAGAACTTTCTTGAAAAGGGATTAGATTTTCTTGAGCCTCTATCACTTAAAGATATTGCGCAAGCAGTAAAAATGCATGAGAGCACTGTGAGTAGAGTAACAAACGGCTTGATGGTTTCTACTCCTAAGGGCACGGTTCCATTAAAATCACTATTCAGCGTTACCATTGAAACTGATGACAGAGAAAACAGTAAGTCAGCCGCTGCCGTCAGAAACATGATAAAGAAAATTTTAAATGAAGAAACAGGTGAAAAACCGCTGAGTGACGATCTGATAGCAAAAATAGTAAGCAAAAATGGTGTGAAGCTCGCTAGGAGGACTGTAGCTAAATACCGAGAAATGTTGAATATTCCTTCTTCTTCAGAAAGAAAAAGGAGAGCTAAATTGGATGCAATGACTGCAAGCTAGGCTTGATTTTAGATCAATTTACATTTACAGCCTGGAGGGCTATTGCTGTCTGGCCGAATGTCTTTCAACACTAAAAGTGCTTATTTCTTTGTACTGAGCCGGTTCCACTTCGTTATCATTTTCATCAAAAAACACTAGTTTGAAAGCCAGATTAAAATCGTCACTCAAAATAATTGGGTCAACTACTTTTTCAGCTGAATTACTAACCATATCCATCTCCTTTTAGTTGATAAGCTGCACAATACATGCCAACGTTATCACCAAACACTATTTTTTTGTATCTTTGAAGACCTCAATAATCGCGTCGACATGATCTTCACTCAAATCAAATCTTTTTCTTAACGATTCAATCTTCGCTTGTTCTTGATCGGAAATTTCGCCATCCAAAAGAGCATTAGCCACCTCTGCCTCTAATATCGCTTTTCTTGTTGCTACTTGATTAGCAAACGCGTTAGCAACAATACCAGTTAAAAGAGCAACTACACAAACTCCCATTATTGCCGTTACTGCACCAATGATCTTTCCCAAAGGAGTAAGCGGAGAAACATCACCATAACCGACCGTTGTCAACGTAATCAAAGACCACCACATCGTTTCTGGAATTGATTTAAATTTATCAGGTTGTGCGTTATTCTCAGCCACATACATCATTGCGGAAGAAAAGAATAGAGCGATGGCGAAAAGATAAAGAGCAGCTACGAATGAACTTCTTTCATGTTTTATCGCAGACCAAAGATCTTCTAGTGCGGAAGAGTAGTGCGAAATCTTCAGTAATCGAAGTAACCGTAGGACCCTTAGCCACCTCAAGTCTACACTTGTTATAAAAATGGCTAAAATACTTGGAACAATAGCTAGAAAATCGATGATACCTGTAAAGCTGAAGATATAGCTTAACCTTCTTCCATACCCCGTACTGTATTGAGTATCTTTTTTCTCCGAGCTAGCCCATATACGAGCGATATATTCCAAGCCAAAAATTACTACTGAAAATATCTCAAAGTAAAGAAAATAAAGTGAATATTTTTCACTCAAATTAGGAACTGACTCCAATGAAACAGCTATCAAGTTCATTATTATTAAAGAAGATAGTGCGATCTCAGTATAAAAGCTCACCTTGTCCTCTGGCTTACTTTTTTCTAAAATCTCAAGAAGACGTTCTTTTGTAATCATTGCCGAGACCGCGAATAAGTTTTAAACCCAAGCTTTATTTTTTCGTCTTTTGCTTGCATCACCTTTCATCATTTGACTAAAAGCGTTTGCAAACCTTTTGTGAGCTTCTCTATTTTTTTTGAGCGTACTATTAAGAGGTATAACCAAATCACCATCCGCACGAAAAAAGGGAGGATCAAAATCTGGATGATTTTTCATTACTAATAATATTTCATCCAATAATTTTTTTTCTTTCTCGTTCATAAATTATATTTAATCGTTATTTTCTAATTGATTCCTTATTGATACCACAATTGTCCAGTTATCACGAATATATTTAGGTAGAGCAGTGTTTTTACGACTCAAGCTTTTAACAAAACTTGTAAAATCGAAATCAGCTTCTGCATCTACCGATTTCTGAAAATTCACTGTGCTGACTAGAATGGGGTTATTTTTCTCGACATTAAGCTTGATACCCTTCATTTTCTCAATATTTAAACTTTGATCACTTTTATTAATCTTTATCAACGGCACTTCTTTTTCATTCTTCTTCACAACATTTAACTTTTTAGTTTCAGACTTTAATGCTGCAGCGACTAATATTGGTTTAAATGAGCTTTCATTATTTTCTCGCTTCCATACTGCTTTTACTTTTTTATAGTATCTCACGTTGAATTTACTCTTTGACGAGTGATAGTATTTTACCGCTTTTTCCCAAGACCCGTGTCTCTGAAATAGTTTTTTTAAAAACCTCGCTCCATAATCGACATTTTTTATTGGGTTTATCATCTCACTTAAATTACTAAAGAACTTGTTGTGCCACCGATAATTAAGCTGCATACAACCAACATCAATATTAGTGACACCAGACTCAACTCTCTTTTTTAGAGAATCCAGAGCTGCTTTTTTTGTTTGAAAATATGCACTGTCACCCCCAGCATTTAAAGTCCAGGGCCATGCTCTAATAATGCCATCTACCTTTTGATAACCAGACTCAACTCTTGATATACTCAATAAGATGTTTTCCGGCAATTCGTACTTTTTCTCTGCATCTTTTGCTAAATACTCACATCGTAATGTAACTTGATGATGATTCAGAGGCTGAGAATAAACCCCATAAACGGGTATCACAAACGAAAATAAAAAAAATAAAAAAGAAAATTTATACTCTAGAGTTCGTCTATTTATCATAATCATGCAACAAAATTGCAATGAACATGCCAAGCCGATCGGTTTTATCTTTTTATTACTTCAACAATCTCCAGGCCTTTCATAATTGGGCCATTTTTATGAAAAAGTAACCGAGCTATAATGGTTGCGGCGCATCGTGTCTCATTTTCACTTGAGATAACCGGCAACCCGCACTCTCCGACTAAAGTTCCCGTAAAGTTATCTTGAACCATCATTATTTTTTGACCTTCCTTTGTCATAAAAATTATCTCCTTACGTTCCAGGTCATAACCCATAAACCCGGAAAAGACAACTTTGATACCATTTAAATCATCGAAGTTACCTCTGTATTTTTCCGTTCGTACTATCTCATTTTTTAACCTTCCAATCTCATTTCTGTGCTCTTTCTTCAACTCAAGTATTAACTTCTTATAATTATCATTGTTAACAGTTTCAGAATTGGTAACACTATTCAATTGGATCTGTTGATTTGATTCATAACCTTCGATAAGCATTTTTTGCGTGGTTAGCTGCTCGTTTAGCGAAACTATTTTTTGCTTAAGCTCTTTTGACCTCTCCAATAGTTTTTCTTTGTCAGGTACACCTTTTACTTGATCCATTAAACTTCTGTTTTTTTCTTCTAAATTATTTAATGCCTTTTCTAATTCAGTTTTGTCCAAAGCCACCTTATCCAAAACATTTATTTTATCTCTCAACCGATCATTTTCTGTTCTAAGAGCATCGAGCTGTGTTTCAAATTTTCCCGCATTACTTTCGGCCAACTTTTTTTTGTTTTGTTGGTCTACCAGTTCAAATTTAAGCTTTTCGATGCTTTGCTTTAGTTCTCCTTCCTCAGCTTGCAAACCCTTTCTAGACATTTCCAATTCAGATAATTTTTGATTGCTCTCTAGCAACATTTTTTCTGCATTACTGAGTTGCGAGGTAATTTCTTCAAACTTTTGATTAGCTAGCATCGTTCTATTTTTGCTTCCGCCATCATCACTTATTTGTTCAAGATTGAGTGATAATAAATTTGATTTTACTAAAGCGGCTATTATTTCACCGGAATAGAGAGTGATACTAAAAAGAGCTACTCCTAAGATCAGTATCATCGTCTGAATTCTTCTGGGGGTCTTTGAGATCATTTTTTTCTCGTATTGAAATAACTTTGATGTTAAAAATACATCGGAACTTTTCTAACCCCTTTTATACCCTAATGTAGAGCAAAATTAAAGACCAAAAACGATGAGAGTGACACAATGCGAAGCGCGATAATTGAAAGAATTACTAACGAAACTAGCATTAATTTGGTTTTGAATCTCGACGGTAATGGGATAGGTGCGATTAATACAAATATCCCATTTTTTGACCATATGCTTGAACAACTAATTTTTCATTCTTCAGTTGATCTGGAACTAAATGCTCAGGGAGACGTTAAAATTGATTATCATCATACAGTTGAAGATTGCGGAATTTGTTTGGGAAAAGCCTTTATGGAGGCTCTGGGGGATAAAAAAGGAATTAATAGATACGGATTTTTTTTACTTCCTATGGACGATGCCTTAATAAGGGTTGCCCTAGATTTTTCAGGGCGGTCGTTTCTCAGTTGGAAGGTAAGCTTTCCAACAAACAGAGTTGGTGATTTTGATCTAGAGCTTGTGCGTGAGTTTTTTAATGCATTCAGCACAAACTCGGGTGCTACACTTCATGTGGAGAAGCTTGACGGTTTCAATTCACATCACATATCAGAGGCCATTTTTAAGACAATGGGTAAATCTATTAAAATGGCTATAACAAAAAATAAAGGTACGGAAATTATACCCTCCACTAAAGGAAGCTTGTAAAAGATGAACATTGCCATTATCGATTATAGAAGTGGCAATCTGCATTCTGCTCTCAAAAGCTTTCAAGCTGCTGCGTCAAACTTCAAGAATGTGAATGTCAAAATTACTTCTTGCTACAAAGATATTCGAGTAGCAGATAAAGTAGTTTTACCCGGAGTTGGATCATTTTCTTTTTGCAAGTCAAAATTGCTAGAAGATACCGATCTTTATAAATCTCTTTTAGATATAGTAACGGAAAAGAAAAAGCCGTTTCTAGGAATCTGTGTTGGAATGCAACTTCTTGCAACAACAGGACATGAAGGGAAAAGGGACAACCTAGGTTTAGACTGGATCTGTGGTGAAGTGAAGAAAATTACTGTAGATCAAAGTTTAAAAGTACCTCATATGGGTTGGAACAACCTTTTTTTTAAAAAATCCCATCCATTATTCAATAATATTGACATAAATGATCATTTTTATTTTGTTCATTCTTATGAATTCATATCTCGTAATGAAAATGATATTGTGGCCACCACTAATCATGGAAAGGACATAGTAGCAGCCGTAGCTAAAGAAAATATTATTGGATTACAATTTCATCCTGAGAAGAGCCAAAATCCAGGATTAAAAATTATAAGAAATTTTATTGAATGGGATCCTTTACATTAAGGAGCCTATTTTATTTTACTCCATTCTTGTGCTTGACAAATGAACAAAACACATCCCGACACGCCGATTTTATTCTTTGTCAGTATTTCCATTTTTGAATTATAGACTTTCCCATCACTATAATCTTTGATTTTGCCCCCTGAGAAATTTTTATCTCCCTCTTTTTTCATGTCCCAAACAACATACTTGCCCTTGTGTTCATAATTTTTTATCACTTTCCCATCTTTAGAGAAAGCCTTCATCAAGGTACCACATGTTAGGTGTTTATTATCTTTACATGCTCCAAATTTTACATGAGCCCAGCCCCCAGTTTTTTTACTTGGCATAGTTTTGTACGTACCTAAAAAGGCCCCTGCGAAAACATTAGTGCTAATCATAAAAGAAGCGACTATCGCTATAAGTGTTTTCATAATTATCCGCTCCATAAGAAAGTCTTTAAATCTTGTTAATAAATAAATTACATTGTATTAAACTTACTAGTTATTTTACTAAAAAAAATAAGCAAAGGAAAGGTAAGTTGAATTTTTATCCAGCTATTGATCTGAAAGAAGGTCAGTGTGTAAGATTGAAGCGAGGAGATCTTGACACTGCGATTGTTTACAATGAGGATCCTGTTGCGCAAGCAAAGATATTTCAAGAGGCAGGGTGTCATTGGCTACACGTAGTGGACCTAGATGGTGCCATTTCTGGTAGTAAGAAGAATGTGAAAACCATTGAAGAGATAAGACGTTCTACTGCCCTAAAAATTCAAGTTGGTGGGGGGATAAGAAATCTGAAGCAAATAGAATTCTGGAAGTCAAAAGGTATAGATCGTGTTATTTTAGGGACTGTAGCCGTTTCTAACCCTTCTGTAGTACAAGAAGCATGTAGACTATTCGATGGCATCTTAATTGCGCTAGACTCTAGGGCGAACAAGGTCGCTACTGCAGGCTGGAAGACTACATCAAATAAAAACACAATGGACCTAGCAAAAAGTTTCGAAGATTGTGGGGTCGATGCGATTATTTTCACAGATATAGATAGAGATGGCTTAATGAAGGGATTGAATTCTAATGATACAAAGAGACTATCGGATCATGTAAGCATTCCTGTAATTGGATCAGGAGGCATTAATGGCCGCGAGAATCTTGAAAACGTAAAAAAAAATATTCCGAACTTAGAGGGAGTTATCGCTGGAAAAGCCATATATACTGGAGCCTTAAGAATTAAAGACGCATTAACAATTTTAAAGGATTAAAATGTTGAAAACGCGTATTATACCATGCTTGGATGTTAAAGATGGTAGAGTTGTCAAAGGAACGAATTTTATAAACCTGCGTGATGCTGGTGATCCTGTCGAAATAGCAAAAATTTATAATGATAAAGGTGCAGATGAATTATGTTTTTTAGACATTTCAGCTTCTCAAGAGAAGAGGAATACAACATATGAAATTGTAAAAAAAACGGCGGAACAATGCTTCATGCCATTAACTGTTGGTGGAGGTGTACGACAAGTATCTGAAGTTGAAACATTACTTAATCATGGAGCGGATAAAGTAAGTTTCAATAGCGCTGCCGTATCTAATCCTCAATTGATATCTTTAGCTGCGAATAAATTTGGCAGTCAATGCATCGTTGTAGCTATAGACGCCAAATTTAGTTTGCGCATAAACGATTGGGAGGTTTTTACACATGGTGGGACTAGGGCCACTGGTATAAAAGTTAAAGAGTTTGCAAAAACTATGGAAGAAAATGGTGCCGGAGAGATTTTATTAACCTCTATGGATAAAGACGGTGTCCAAGATGGGTATGATATAAAACTCCTAAAAAGTATAACAGAGCTTTTGGGCATACCAGTAATAGCATCCGGAGGTGCTGGCAAGGTAGAACATTTCCTTGACGCTGTTATATGCGGTGGAGCGTCAGCTTTGCTAGCAGCATCAGTTTTTCATTTCAACGAAATTTCTATATCAGAAGTAAAAGAGTTTCTTAATAAATCAAATGTACCCATGAGGATAACATGAACAAAATACTTGAAAGATTGGACTTAACAATTCAAAGAAAAATAACGGAGTCTCCTAAAAAATCTCATACTGCAAAGCTTTTTAGCAAGGGAACAGAAAAATGTGCAGAAAAATTTGGAGAGGAAGCAATAGAACTTATAGTGGCCTGTATCAAAAAGAAAAAAAGGGCAATTATAGAAGAAGCCGCTGACACCCTGTATCACATGTGCGTTTTACTGAGGTCAAAAAACATTTCAATAAATGAAGTGCTGTCAGAGCTAGTTTTGCGAGAAGGTGTGTCGGGAATTGAGGAAAAAAAAAATAGGAACATAAAATGATAGAAGAATCGATAAAGATAACGGAAAAGGTTCTTTTGAC
>CACDWF010000018.1 GCA_902556405.1 uncultured Alphaproteobacteria bacterium
TGCCAGACGAGCATGATAAAAAATATATTGATGGCGACAGCTGGAATATTTTAAAGGAAAGAATAATGGAAGAAACAAAATATTCAATGAGTGCAGAGTTTAACCAATATCGATTTTTAGATGATATTTTCCAAAACAAGACATTAACAGTATTTAAAGAGACAAAGCTAAAATTTGGATGCTCTTGTAAACGAAAAACACTAATCAACACCCTATCTAAATATCCAAAAGAGCAGTTAGAAGAAATGTGTGGTAAGCAAAAAAATATTTCTGCAAATTGCCAGTTCTGTGGCCGAAAATTTCAGTTTTCACTTAAACAAATTCTTGATTGTCATGAAGTTTAATTTTTCAAATAAAGAAGAAGTGCGTAAAAAAATTAGAGGTGTAATACACCCTACTGACTATCATAATAATTTTGCAAGGAAAGCAGACACCACTTTTGATTTAAATCTAAAGCAAAACAGAACGAATATAAATTTACACCCTGCTTCTGTTCTGGTTCCTTTACAGTTTGAAAACTCCACGTGGCAAGTTATTCTTACTCGCCGTTCAATGAATATGAAAAAGCATTCTGGACAAATTTCTTTTCCAGGCGGCAAGTTTGAGGATGATGATAAAAGTCTCGACACTACAGCTCTACGAGAGGCTTTTGAGGAAATTGGTTTAAGCTCGTTTAATGTGAGTCTATTGGGCTCTTTACCATCGCATGAAACAGTAACTGGATTTAGGATTTTTCCTTTTATTGGAGTTGTAAGTGGATATAAAAGTCGCATAAATAGCTCAGAGGAAGTGTCTGAAGTATTTAAAGTACCACTTGAATTTTTACTGGATAGGAGAAGGTATTCAAAGCATTCAGTATCTTGGAATGGAGAAGCACGATCATTTTTGGCAGTTCCTTATGGGCCATATTATATTTGGGGTGCAACTGCACGAATTCTTTATAATTTTTCAGAAATAGTCTCAGGGTAGAGATATCATATGAAAAAAGTAAACATAGAGAAGATTTTCGGTTTAGAGCTGAAAGAGCTTATGCGTCTACTCAGATCGTCAGGGAAGGAATGCTATATTGTTGGAGGTGCTGTTAGGGATTTATTACTTGGATTTGAAAAAATTATAGACATTGATCTAACGATCTCTTTGAGTATTGAGCAAATAAAACAAATGTTTGATAAAAACAAAATAAGGTTTGATGATAGAGCACTCAAGTATGGATGCTTGACAGTTAACAAGCAAAAAAAAAGAAATATCCAAGTAACATCGTTTAGGAAAGATATTCGAACTTTCGGTAGGGCAGCTGATATAGAGTTTGTTGAAAATATTGAAGAGGATGCGAAACGACGTGATTTTACAATTAACGCTTTTTATTGTTCTTATGATGGACAAATAATTGACCCATTAGGAAATTTAGAGGATTTAAATAATTTAAGGTTAGATTTTATAGGTGATCCTGAGATTAGGATTAAAGAAGATTATTTAAGAATATTAAGATTTTTTCGCTTTGTTGCGGTCTTAAATTTAAAGGATGAAAATATAGTCTCAAAAAATCTATCGATTATCGGAAAGCATATAGATGGAATAGGTAAACTGAGTGATGAATTAGTGGCTGCAGAGATTAGAAAAATACTTCTTGCTAAGTCTCCATCCCTTGCTTTGAAACTCATGCATAAAGTAGATCTTTATAAAAAGTTATTGGGAATTTACTCTCAAGCATCACTTCTAAAACTAGAAAAATTAGAGAATAGGTTCAAGTTAACACCATCTTTGATCAGAAGACTATTGGCTCTTGAGATAAAAAACCCATTATCTCTGATGTTAAAAAAAAGAAAAGAAATATTTCCATCAGTTAAGTAATCTGATGAAAATCGACCAGAACCCTGATTATCTGGGCTACAAAGTGGGTGAAAAAGCCAGCTTAGATTTACTCATAATAAAAGAAGTTAAAGATGGGTCGATTATGAGGAACGAAGATATAGAGAAAATAAAAAAAGCGTCAAAAAAGATTTTCCCAATAAAATTTTCCGATGTTCATCCTCATACGAAAAACCTAAATACAACTAAAGAAAAAATAAATTTAATGGAAACGTTTTGGATAGGTTCTGGGTTCACAGCATCTAAAGAAAAGTTGCTAAGCCTGCTAAGCTAAACCCACTCAGCTGTCGGAGGCAAGCTCATTAATACTGCATCTATATTGTGTCCTGTCTGTAAACCAAACTTTGTGCCTCTGTCGTAAACTAAGTTAAATTCAGCATAAAGACCTCTCTTTTGTTCTTGAATTCTCTTATCTTCGGGAGTCCAGTCTTTTAAATAATGTTTTTTTACTATTGGTATATAAGCTTCAAGAAATGCCTCTCCAACATCCCTTGTGAAAGAAAAATCCCTTTCCCAGTCACCAGTGCAGAGATCATCAAAAAATATTCCACCTACTCCTCTAGCAACTTTTCTATGTGGTATGAAAAAATAGTCATCAGCCCATTCCTTAAATTTTTTGTAGTAAGTTTTATTATGTGCATCACATTTCTTCTTAAGAGTTTGATGAAAGAAATTAGTATCTTCGTCATTTTGGATTGCTGGGTTTAAGTCGGTACCTCCTCCAAACCACCATGCATGAGGTGTCCAAAACATTCTTGTATTAAGGTGTATGGCGGGCGTAAGTGGATTTCTCATGTGAGCTACAAGACTGATCCCTGAGGCCCAAAATCTGGGATCATCCTTGAGCTCAGGAATTGCTTTTCTTGCTGTAATACTCTTTTGCGCTTCTGGTGCTAGGTTTCCATATACTGCAGAAACATTTACACCTACTTTCTCAAATATTCGACCACCTTTGAGAGTTGCCATGACGCCCCCTCCGCCATCTCCTTCGTCCTTTGTTTCTCTTGTGGTACTCTTTCTTTCAAATTTTTTTGCTCCAATATCATTGTTGGGAACCAGCTTAAAGTGATCTGCTTCTAATTTCTCAAATTCCTCACAAATTTTATCTCTTAACTCTTTGAACCATTTTTCTGCTTGATCTTTTTGCTGTTGGCCTATCATTTTATTCCTAAATTTTTTCAACTCTTTAAAAGATAATGCTATTACTAAGATAGCATATGAAGTCCTTATAGATACATGAAAATAAGACTAGATCAATATATTATGGAACTAGGTTTAGCGGGGTCAAGAAATAGGGCCCAAGAGCTTATTAAAGGAGGCTTAGTGTTACTGAATGGACAAATGTGTAAAAAGCCTGCAAAAGAAGTTAAAAGAGTATCGAGAGTAACTATAATTGATCAACAGCAGTGGGTAAGCCGAGCAGGAAGGAAGTTGTTTGAAGCTCTAAAAAGTTTTGAGATATCCGTAAAGGGGAAAACTACCTTGGATGTTGGGTCCTCCACAGGAGGTTTTACACAAGTTCTGCTACACTTGGGAGCAGAAAAAATTACGTCAGTTGACGTTGGAAAAGAGCAGCTCCATTCGAGTTTAAGGAATGTAGCACGCATTTCTGTACTAGAACAGACAGATATAAGGGACATTTCACCAAGACTCAAAGATTCCTTCGATCTAGTCGTGGTAGACGTTGCCTTTATTTCATTATCAAAAATCATTGAAGATATTGAATTTGTAGCAAAAAAGGAGGGGCATATTATTTTGTTATATAAACCTCAATTCGAGGTTGGAAGGCAGAATATATCAAAAAATGGTATAGTTAAGAAGGAAGCTGATACTCAAAAGACACTTAGTGATTTCTTAAATTTTTTAGAAACGTCTAGTTTATACTTTATTAAGAGCAGAAATGCACATATAACTGGAAAAAAAGGAAACCAGGAAATCTTCATACACCTCAAAAAGCGATAGGTATCTAGCCTATTTTTCCAGCTTTATACCCAACTTGCCCTCTATGTAGTAAAAAATGATCCAAAATAACACAAGCTACCATAGCTTCTCCTACGGGTACTGCTCTTATTCCTACACATGGATCATGTCTTCCCTTTGTCGAAACTGTCGTAGAAGAACCCGCTTTAGATATAGATTTTCTCTCGCTCAAAATTGATGATGTGGGCTTAACGGCAAATCTTGTGATAATATCTTGGCCAGACGTTATCCCCCCTAAAACGCCTCCTGAGTTATTTGATGTGAAAGATACTTTATCTTTTTCCATAAATATTTCGTCAGCATTTTCTATTCCTTCAATCTCGGCAGCTTGCATGCCAATACCTATTTCAACGCCTTTCACAGCATTTATTGACATCAGACCACTAGCAAGGTCTGCATCCATTTTTGCATATAAGGGAGCGCCCAGTCCTGCGGGTACACCTTCAGCAATGATTTCAATCATTGCACCGACAGAATTACCACTTTTCCGTAGTTCTTTTATATATTTCTCCCAATTTGGGACTATAGCTTGGTCGGGACACCAAAAATCATTTTCTTCAATTGTAGTTGCAGAAAAATTTTTTCTATCAATCTCCATTTTTCCAATGCGTATTAGATAGCCAGTAATCTTTATATCTGGAACCAATTTAGCTAAAATCTTCCTAGCAACTCCACCTGCTGCTACTCTTGAAGCTGTTTCTCTCGCTGAAGATCTTCCACCTCCACGATAGTCTCTTATTCCATATTTAAGATGGTATGTAAGGTCAGCGTGACCTGGTCTAAATGTATTAGCAATTTCACTATAATCTTTTGATCTTTGATCTTGGTTCTCAATGAACAGCTGAATTGGAGTGCCTGTGGTTAAACCCTCGAATGTTCCTGAGAGTATTTTAACTTTATCCAATTCTTTTCTTTGGGTCGTAAACTTGCTTTGTCCCGGTCTTCTTTTGTCTAACCAGGGTTGTATATCTGCCTCACTAAGTTCTACTCCGGGTGGGCATCCATCAACAGTTGCCCCAATTGCACTTCCATGGCTTTCTCCCCAGGTAGTTACCTTAAATAAATGACCAAATGAGTTAATCGACATTTACAACGAACTTTCTATTTAGATTTGATGTCATTAAATACATCTATAATAAATGAAAAGTGCCCACTGCCTACTAATTAAACTTTTTTGTTCTTATATGGCGCCCAAAGCTTTTTATTTGTCAAATAAAGCAATACAGAAAGAAGCAAAAGGAGTAATACCGCCCTAAAGCCTGTTTCTTTTCTCACGTTCAATTTCGGCTCTGCTGCCCACATTAAAAATGCTGCTACATCTTCGGCTTCCTGCTCGAGGGTCGCCTCTGTACCATCCATATATTCGACATCATCACCATAAAGAGGTTGGGCCATGGCTATCCATCCACCAGGATACAGTTTGTTTCCATATAAAACAGATCCTGCTTGTTCTTTTTCTTCTTCGTTATAACTTTTCAAAAGTGACACTATATACTCTGCTCCGCCTACGCGAGCTTTAGCCATAAGACTTAGATTAGGAGCATTTTCTACCATTGATCCAGCGAAGTAATCAGAGGGTACTGCACTTCTATCATCGTCTATGTCTGCGTCATAAATATCAAACTGAGCCGCATACGCTTTGACTTGCTCAGGAGGTAGTTCAGGACCTCCCTTGTCGCCAAGATTACGATAAGCAACGTGTTTTAGTCCATGACAACCCGCGCACACCTCGGTAAATACTTGAAGCCCACGTTGCAGCTGCTTTTTATCGTATGTACCAAAAACACCCTCAAATGAAAAGTCGATGTCTTCGATCTTTCCAACGGGGCCAGCAGAATAGGCCTGGCTAGTAAAGATCACATGTGCAGCAAAAACTAGGTTACAAATAACAGTCTTTAGGAAGGTCTTACTCTGCCGGTTCATACACACCCCCCGCAGATGAAATACCCCCTTTAGACGCACTCTCCTTTGTATCACTTTGCTTTGTTTTTTTATTCCAATCTTCTTCAATTGTTTTTGGTTGTTCATCTGGGGTTTCAGTTACTCCTAATAAAGGAAGTATTACCAAAAAGTAGGCAAACCAATAGCTAGACCCAATAAGGGATATTGTGGAATAGGGTTGTTCTGCAGGTTTTGCGCCTACCCAGGTCAGAACAAAAAAATCTAACACCAATAATCCAAACCACCATTTGAATTGTGGTCTGTATCTTCCTGATCGAACAGAAGATGTATCAAGCCATGGTGCAAGTGCCATTACCGCAATAGCACCAAACATAGCTAGTACGCCAAAAAATTTTGCATCTATTATTCCCCCCGATATGAAAGAGGCGAACTGAACGACCCATACATCAGCGGTAAACGCACGAAGGATTGCATAGAAGGGTAAAAAGTACCATTCCGGAACAATGTGAGCAGGTGTTACTAACGGATCGGCTTCTATATAGTTATCAGGGTGCCCAAGATAATTTGGAATAAAGCCCACTATAGCAGCAAAGATTGCCAAGATTATCGCAAGCGCCACGAGATCTTTAATTACAAAATAAGGAAAAAATGGCAACGTATCTTTCTCTGCTTCTTCTTTTGAACCTCGTCTGACTTCCACGCCTGTAGGGTTGTTATTACCGGTAGTGTGGAAAGCCCATATATGTGTTGCAACTAATCCAAGAATAACGAACGGTAATAAATAATGTAAGCTGAAAAACCGTGTTAATGTAGCGTTGTCTACTGCTGGACCTCCTAACAACCAAGTCTGGAGTGACTCTCCTACAAATGGTATCGCTCCAAACAAGCCGGTAATAACAGTGGCTCCCCAAAAAGACATTTGGCCCCAGGGAAGTACGTAGCCCATGAAGGCTGTTGCCATCATCGCCAAATAGATCAACATTCCTATTATCCAAGTTACTTCGCGAGGCTCTTTGTAAGAACCATAATATAAGCCTCGAAAGATGTGCATGTAGACTGCTATAAAAAACAAAGAAGCACCATTGGTGTGGATATACCTAATAGCCCATCCACCATTCACATCACGCATTATGTGTTCGACACTGTCAAACGCATGATCTACATGAGGAGTATAATGCATTACCAAAATAATCCCGGTAATTATTTGAAGGACAAGACAAAAAGTTAAGACTATCCCCCAAATCCACATCCAGTTCAGATTTTTAGGGGTTGGAATCATTAAAGTATCATAAACAAGTCTTCCAATAGGTAGTCTCTTGTCTAACCAAGTCTCAAATCCTTTTTTTGGTTCATATTTATCGTGTGGTATGCCGCCCATTTTTTTTCCTTTTGTCTCTTAACCTAATTTTAATATTCCGTCATCGGACAACGACGCAACGGGAATGGGTAAGTTTGTAGGAGCCGGACCTCTTCTGATCCTACCTGCTGTGTCATAGTGGGAACCATGGCAGGGACAAAACCATCCCCCAAAATCCCCTGCGTCACCAAGTGGAACACATCCTAGATGTGTACACACTCCCATCATTACTAGCCATTCGCCTTTTTCATCAATTGTCCTGAATTTATCCGATGCATCGCCATCTTTTATGTTTGCGTTTTGTGCGCTCTTATCAGGCAAGTCCTCAAAGTTTACCTCTCGTGCAGCAGAAATCTCTTCGTCTGTACGTCTTCGGATAAAAACGGGTTTTCCCAACCATTTTACTGTTAGCTGTGATCCCGGCTCCAAGTCATTGAGATCCACCTCTATAGATGATAAAGCTGCGACATCGGCGGAAGGGTTCATTTGATTGACCAGAGGCCAAACAGCAGCTCCAACTGTTACCGCCCCGACAGCAGCTGTTGAGATATATAAAAAGTCGCGTCTATTTCCCTTTTTATCTTCGCTATTATCTTCCATTTAATGTCTCTTCTATTTCCCAGTTTGTATCGTGCTTATATACTGTAATTAAATTTTTTTCAATAGATTGTCTATTGGACTTTAAGACGCAGTGAAACTTGACATATATATGAAGGAAATAGATGAGAATTTCAATATTTCAACCAGACATACCTCAAAATTTAGGAGCACTTCTAAGGGTTTCTGCTTGCCTCAATGTGCCCTTGGACATAATAGAGCCATGCGGATTTGCTTTTTCGGAAAAAAAATTAAAAAGGACAGCAATGGACTATATCCGACATGCAGACTTTAGGACTTTTATTGATTATCAAGCCTTTGAGGATCATAAGAAAAAAGAATGGCCGAATTCAAGGGTGATTCTTCTTACAACAAAAAGTAAAAAAAATTATCTGGATTTTAGATTTCAGAAAAATGATAGATTGCTGCTAGGAAGAGAAAGTGCTGGAGTTCCTGAATATGTGCGCGAAGCGGTGGATGATGCTGTGACCATAGAAATGCCAGGCAAAGGACGTTCTTTGAATGTTGTAGTGAGTTGTGTAATGGTTTTATCCGAAGCTATAAGACAAACTAGAGACTTGTAATGTTATGCCAGTTAATGGTTATATTAAATTAAGTATAAATTGAAAATGGAATCGCGAAAATGTTAGATCAAACAAATCTCAGCGTTATGCTAAAGAACAAGAACCTTCTCAAAAACAAAGCATATGTCGATGGTGCTTGGGTAGATGCTAAAAGTGGAAAAACTTTTGAGGTGGTTAATCCCTCTACTGGAGATTTAATAGTAACTGTGCCAGATTTGGATGTAGATGATGCAAGGATTGCGATTAATGCTGCAAACGAGGCTTTCCCTAGTTGGAGCAAAAAGACAGCGAAAGAAAGAAGTATGATTCTAAATAAGTTCTGCAAACTAATGTTAGAAAATGCCGATGATCTAGCTGCAATCTTAACTGCTGAAATGGGAAAACCACTAGCGGAAGCAAAGGGAGAAATCACTTATGGCGCAAGCTTTATTGAATGGTTTGCCGAAGAAGGAAAAAGAGTTTACGGAGAAACCATTCCAGGGCACCAAGAAGACAAAAGAATAATAGTATTGAAGCAGCCGGTGGGTGTAGTCGCAGCCATAACTCCTTGGAATTTTCCTAATGCTATGATTACTAGAAAATTAGGCCCAGCACTTGCTGCTGGGTGCTGTTTTGTAGCAAAAGCTCCAGAAGACACTCCATTGTCCGCTTTGGCTCTTTGCGATCTTGCAGAAGAGGCGGGAATTCCGAAAGGAGTATTTTCTGTTTTAACTACTTCTGATCCAGTCGAAATTGGCAAAGAACTTTGCTCAAATAGTAAAATTCGAAAACTTACATTCACCGGCTCGACAGATGTTGGGAAAAAACTGCTAAAACAAGGGGCAGACCAAGTTCTAAAGATGTCCATGGAGTTAGGTGGTAATGCTCCGTTCATTGTATTTGATGATGCAGATATTGATAAGGCAGTAGAGGGAGCAATAATTTCAAAATTCAGAAATAATGGTCAGACATGTGTGTGTGCAAATCGAATCTACGTACAGGATGGAGTGTATGATATATTTGCTGAGAAGCTGGAAAAGGCCGTCTCAAAGATGGTGGTAGGGGACGGGTTTGCTACATCGAGTACCCTCGGTCCTTTGATCACTGACGAAGCCCTCAAAAAGGTTGAGGAGCACATTAAAGATGCCTTAGATAAGGGTGCCACAGCTCAATGCGGTGGAAAGAGACATAGCATTGGCGGCACGTTTTTTGAACCGACGGTTTTAACTAATGTTGATAAGTCGATGTTAATTGCGGAAGAAGAAACTTTTGGGCCTGTTGCACCTTTATTCCGATTTAATGATGAAGACGATGTTATAAAACAAGCTAATAATACTATATTCGGTCTGGCCTCATACTTTTATGCTTCAGATCTAAAGCGTGTTTGGAAAGTAGCAGAAGCTTTGGAATACGGTATGGTAGGCGTAAACACGGGATTAATTTCTACAGAAGTGGCTCCCTTCGGAGGAGTTAAGCAGTCTGGACTTGGTCGCGAGGGATCGCACCATGGGATTGAGGAGTATCTGGAGATGAAATATCTGTGTCTATCGCTCTAGTCTTTTGCGATAAGGCTGTCGGCACTGTAGTTATATACCTTTAGTGCATAAATTTCGCCTGTTTTGAGAGGGGTGCTGGTAGTAATTTCAGTGAAATCTTCAGCCCGTCCCTTGAATTCCGACTCCATTAGAACTGATAGCGTTCTTTCTTTTTGTTTTGCAAAATGCTGTACTTTCTTTCGCTGAGCGAGATCTCTTAGAATCTTTGAGCGCTTGGAAATTTCGTGCTTATTGACTTGTGGCATGCGGCTCGCAGGGGTGTTTGGACGTCCAGAGTAGGGAAAGATATGTAACCAGCTGATATCGCACTCATCTACAAGTTTAATAGTATCTAAAAACATTGTGTCACTCTCTGTTGGAAAGCCTGCAATTAGGTCCGCACCGAATGTCAACTCTGGTCTGACGGCCTTTAGGTTTCTGCATAAATCAATCGCTTGCTCTCTAGAATGCCTTCTTTTCATTCTTTTAAGTATGAGGTTGTTACCTGACTGAAGAGAAAGGTGGAGATGTGGCATCATCCGTTTGTTGGTTTTAAAAATATGTAGGAGATTGTCATCCATTTCACTAACGTCTAAAGATGAAAGTCTTAAACGAGGTAACTTAGGGACTTCATCCAAGATTCTGATTACTAAATCACCAAGTTTGTCATTGCCAGTCAGATCCGATCCCCAACTCGTTATATCAACGCCCGTTAACACAATTTCCTTGAATCCCTTTTCAACAAGGCTACTTGTTTTCTCTAAAATCGTATCCGTTGCGACTGATTTTGAAAAACCTCTACCTTGTGGAATTATGCAAAAGGTACAAGAGTGGTCGC
Organism: uncultured Alphaproteobacteria bacterium; assembly: GCA_902556405.1. Lineage (GTDB taxonomy): Bacteria > Pseudomonadota > Alphaproteobacteria > Rhodobacterales > Rhodobacteraceae > CACIJG01. Next base: position 10,642 of record CACDWF010000018.1, read on the forward strand.
ATCCATTTTGAATTTCTAGATACGCTCTTGATCTTTTTGTGAAATTGGGAAGAATTTTAGTCATTTCTTGTTTCAACTTGACATTTGAATTTCCAAAAAAACCTGACCGCCCACTTTTTACAATATCTCTCCAAACAACTTCGTTGAGTTTTATATCATTTCCAACAACCACATCGACTTCAGGCATGTTTATGTAGGCTTCTTTCTCAATATGTGCATCGCACCCTGAAACAACAACTCTACTGTTTGGAGATGATTTTTTAAGTTGCCGAACATATTTCTTACTATTTTTGGAGGCTTCTTTTGTTACTGAACAGGTATTAACGAAAGTAAGATTATTAGAACCTAATTTTTCTGTTATTGACTTTATTGTTTCAGTCTCAAAAGTATTTAAGCGGCATCCAAGAGTTTTAAATTTCATCATTACTCAGTTTCAAATCTAAATTATAGATGCCAGAAAATACATGCTTGGTCGGTCCAGTCAACCACACACCCGTTAATTTTTTTTCTACTTCGACAATTCCCCCATCAAGTTCTACCATAACTCTATTGTCAAGTAAGTCTCTTCTAATTCCCGCATCAACTGCTGCACAAGAGGAAGATCCAGATGCCAATGTGATACCTGACCCACGCTCCCATACCCTTAATTTTATACGAGTTCTATCTAAGATTTTTACGAATTGAACGTTTGTTTTTTCAGGAAACAATGCATTATTCTCAACAGTGGGGCCTTTACTTTGAACATCTATTTTACTCAAGTCATCAACAAAAAATGTGCAATGAGGGTTGCCAAAGTTTGTTCCAGTTGGCTCTCCTTCTATTGGAAGATTTAAAGTTGAGACTTCCCTAGACAAGGGTATTTCATCCCAAGCTATCTTTGGTTGGCCAATATTAACCGAGATCAATTCATTATTTTTTTTATGGCACTCAATAATTCCATTTTGAGTTTCAATATTAACTGTGTCTGTTCCGGTCTCTGTAAAAAGAATGCTAGCTATACATCTTGTAGCATTTCCACAAGTAGCAGAAACAGAACCATCTGAATTCCAAAAAAGAGCATAAGTGGAGACATTATTTTTATGATTATCATTTATAACAACAAGCTGATCACATCCAATGCCATAATTACGGTCACAAAGCAGTTTAATCTCATCTTTATTAAGCTCTATTTGTTGATTGCGATTGTCAATAATTACAAAATCATTTCCGCACCCTTGCATTTTGGTAAATTGTAGTTCCAATCACTTCTCCGTAGCTTTCTAAAACTATAAGTAATTTAATTTTGTTACAAGGTCATTAAATATAATTGAAGACTTGACCAACTTGTAAGTAAATAATAAAACTCATTGTGTGGGCCCGTAGCTCAGTTGGTAGAGCAACTGACTTTTAATCAGTGGGTCACAGGTTCGAATCCTGTCGGGCTCACCACTACCATTTAAAGCTATTTATGTTAGGTCAACTATTTCCTTAGGTAGGCCTTTATCTCCGACAAGTCCCATTAAAGCATTAAAAAAACCTTCTATTTGTTCCTTCTTTACGTTTCTTGTAATAAACACTAGCTTCGTTTGCTTATCGCTGTCGGGCCATTTGTCCAACCAATGAACGGGATGAAAAATATGTTGGACGCCATGAATAACTGCTGGTCGATCTTTACCCTCAATATTTATTATTCCCTTTATCCTGAGTAAGTCTGGTCCCATTTGCGCCATTAATAAGTCTTTAAAGAGACCAAATGCCATCATGTTGACTGGTTTATCACTAGTCATAGAAAACGCTTCAATATTTTCATCATGCCGATTTACATTAACATGATGATGGTCATGATGGGAGTTCATACTTTCTACGGCAAGCCATTCCCTAACATCTCTTGATTTACTAAAAGGATCGTATGCACCCAAATCAATTAAGTCTGAAATTGAAACATCGCCAAAGCTACTTTTGATAATTTTTATTGAAGGATTTATCCCTTTTAATCGATTTTCCAGAGATAACTCTTTATCTTTTTCTATAAGATCAATTTTACTGATTATAATGCGTTCTGCTAGTGCAGCTTGTTTAACGGCCTCTGGTTGTAAATCTAATGTTTTTTCTCCATTTGTTGCATCAACTACTGTGATTACACCATCAAGAGTGTATATTCTTTGCAAATCCATCGAGCTAATCAAAGTGTGAATAACTGGAACCGGGTCAGCAAGTCCTGTCGTTTCTATTATAACTTTATCAAAATAAGATATGTCTCCCTTTGTCATTTTATCTATCAAACCTAGCATTGTTTTCTGGAGATCACCTTGAATAGTACAGCAAATACACCCATTTTGTAGCTCGACAATATTTTCATCGCTGTGCTCTACCAAAGCATGATCTAGTCCAACCTCACCGAACTCATTAATTATGACAGCGACATTTTTCATTTCTTCTTTTTTAAGCAAAGCGGACAGCAAAGTTGTTTTGCCGCTTCCGAGAAAACCTGTGATTACTGTTACTGGTTTAGGTGCAAACTTATCCATTTTTACTATCTTAATTAAGTTATTTTTATTCCTGGCCGAAAGCGCTCTTTAAGCAAAGAAAAGGTCAGAGTAAGAAGAAATATTAATGATGCTACACAGACAATTGATGGACCCGTTGGCGTATCAAAAACATAAGAAACGTTGAAGCCTAATATTGCCGATAACGCTCCTAATAAGGAGGCATATATAGCCATTTTCTCTGGTGTCGATCCAAGTGAACGAGAAGAAGCGGCCGGTATGATTAATAGAGAGATAATAAGAAGTACGCCGACAACCTTTATGCCGACTGCTACAACCACTGCTAGCGCGATTGTCAGCACAAAGTTTTCTCTTTTCGGATATAGGCCGCTTGCAGCTGCTAAATCTTCATTTAGAGTACATAGTAAAAGCGCTGACCATCGCCAAATTAATAAAAGTAATACAAGAGCTAAACCTAACCAAATCAATAAAACATCTGTTTTGGATACAGCCAGAATATCCCCAATTAGATAGGCCATCAGCTCTATACGTACACCAGAGATGAAAGAAACTATAATTAAACCTAACGCCATACATGAATGACCCGCAACCCCAAGAAGAGTATCTAAAAACAGTGACCGGCCTTGACCAATTGTAACTGCAGTAGCCATAATTACAGATACAAACAACGCTCCTGCAAACACCGAAAATTCAAACATTAAAGACAATGATATACCTAAGAGAGCGGCATGGGCTGTTGCCTCACCAAAGTATGCCATTCTTCGCCATACCACAAAACAACCTAAAGGAGCGGCTGCCAGAGAAACACCGACGCCAGCAAGGGTAGCTCTAACCATGAAGTCATCAAGCATTACTGTGATTTATCCTGCTTTTGTTTTCTTTGTGGTTATGTTGGTAAAGAGCAAATGTACCATCTATATTTGAACCAAACAGATCTCTATATTCTGGTGAAGAAGCGACCGATTGCGGTTCACCCTGGCAGCATATGTGGCCATTAAGACAAATTACTCTATTTGATGCGCTCATAACTACATGTAAATCATGGCTTATCATTAGCACTGCGCAGCCAGAGGACTCTCGTACTTCCTCTATTTTTTTGTAAAATGCCGCTGATCCCGGTTGATCTAATCCGCGTGTAGCCTCATCGAGCAATAAAACGTCAGGGTCATTCATTAAAGCACGTGCTAGAAGCACGCGTTGCAATTGACCACCGGAAAGGCTGCTTATCTGTGTCGATAAATAATCTTCTGATCCCAAAATCTGTTGGGCTCTCAAGAGTCCTTGGTCATTACGATTATTCACAAGATTTAGAAATCGCTCGGCTGTCAAAGGGAGTGAACGGTCAACATTCAAAACTTGCGGCACATAGCCTACTTTTACACTCGGGCTCATAATTATTTTACCAGAGGAAATAGGCGCTGAGCCAATTATCGCCTTGAAAAGAGTCGTTTTTCCTGATCCATTTGGACCAACTATCGTAACAATTTCACCACTGCTTACAGAAAGATTTATGTTTTCTAGTACTTTTTTATTTCCATATCGTACATTTAGACTCTGAACCTCAATGAGCATTATCTGATCTCTGCATTTTCGCAAGTGCTACAAATTCCAGTCAATTCAATAGTGGTTTTTTCAATTTTGAAATCTGTTATTTCGGGACTCGAAAGATTAAGCCTGGTTTTATCGTCACTGACTTCTGCAACTTTCTCACATTTTCGACAGATAACAAATGTCGGAAAATGCGAGTGTTCCGGGTTTGAACAGGCAATAAAGGCATTTAAACCCTGCACTTTATGAACAAATCCATGTTCCATTAAAAAGTCAAGAACTCGATACGCTATAGGTGGAGATGATGAAAAACCTGCCTTCCCTAACTTATCAAGGATCTCATAAGCGCCAAGAGGCTTGTGGTCCTCGATTAAAATTTCAAAAACCTTTCGTCGTAAAGGAGTTAGTTGTAATTTTTTCTCGATGAAATAATCCTCGATCAGCGTTATCGCGTCACCAAAGCAAGCTTCATGGTCATGATATTTAAATATCTTTGAAGAATTTTCGTTTTTTTTCTTTTTTTTCATCCGAATGCGCGCTCTGTAGAATTGATCTTTACTTTGATCAGATGTTAAGTTATATCATTACATGTTATAACATAACATAATTGTATAAATACCTTATGGAGAGCCAAATGTCTAACAAAATCCTTTCAACAACGTCAGCGTTTCTATTGAGCACCAGTATGCTAGTTGCAGATGTGCCGAAGGTTACAGTAGACATCGCCCCCGTCCATTCACTAGTCTCAAGTATAATGAAAGGTGTGGGTAAACCAGACTTGATTATACCAGCAGGAGCATCCCCGCACGAATATCAACTTAAACCCTCTAATGCAAAGTCATTGGAAGATGCTGATGTTGTTTTTTGGATAGGAGAGGATCTTACACCTTGGCTGGAAAATGGTCTGGAAAGTTTAGCGAAAGACGCTTCTATAACTTCTCTGCTAGGCGTTGATGGCATAGAACTTCTCAGTTTCCGCGAGGGAGCGCTATTCGAAGCACATGACCATGGCGATCACGACGATCATGATGACCATGGTAAGAAGAAGCATGACGATCACGATGATCATGACCATGGTAAGAAGAAGCATGACGATCACGATGATCATGACCATGGTAAGAAGAAGCATGACGATCACGATGATCATGACCATGGTAAGAAGAAGCATGACGATCACGATGATCATGACCATGGTAAGAAGAAGCATGACGATCATGATGATCACGAAGGCCATGCTCACGGAGAGCACGATCCTCACGCCTGGTTATCACCTAAAATTGCGAAGGTATGGTTGAATTCTATTGCGGCAAAATTGTCGGAGGTTGACCCTGATAATGCTGCATCTTACTTTTCAAATGCAAAATCGGCTAGAGATAATATTGACGTATTAGTGGCTGATGTAAATTCTATACTTGATCCAATAAGAGAGAAGAAGTTTGTCGTTTTTCATGATGCTTATCAGTATTTTGAGAAGGATTTTGGTATTAGTGCGTCCGGAGCTATCTCATTAGGGGACGCTTCTGATCCAAGTCCCGCTCGTCTTGCCGAGATACGCAAAAGAGTGGTGGATGAAGCTGTCGAGTGTGTGCTTGCGGAGCCCCAATACAAACAGGGCCTAGTTAAAGCGGTTGTTGAAGGGACTGACGCAAATACAGCTGTGATTGATCCACTAGGCGTTAAATTAGAAACAGGCCCAAGCCTCTACGAAAATTTGATTCGAAACCTTGCAACCAATTTGGCTAAGTGCTTCTAACGAAAAAACACCAACCCACTTTTTAAGTGGGTTGGTGAACTCCTAAAAGCACCGAATGTTGCTCTGGATTTCAAAATTGAAATTGCGATGATTGAAATATTGGGTATCTGTTCAACCTATAGTAATGAAGGTGTTGTTAAATGTTTATAGGAAGTTCAAAACCAAAAACTGACTTGAAAAAAGTTCGGAAAATTAAAGAGGCTTTAGGTGAAAACCTTTCAATACAAAATAACGCAACCATAACAGTGACCGAACTATCCTGTTTAGAAGAAGGATGTCCTCCAGTTGAAACTGTGGTGGCTTTATTAAAAGCTGGGTCTGATCCACTTCAACACAAAATTCATAAACCAGCAGCTGAATTCAAAGCTGCTGACTTGACTGAAATTGCAATTCGATGGGGATACCCCGTCAAACCAGATTTGTTTGAACAATTTGATAAGGAGAAATAAATGAATACACCACAAAAAGTCCCCGTGACAATTCTAACAGGGTTTCTAGGATCAGGGAAGACCACACTTCTGAATCGGATATTAAGTGAGGAACATGGAAAAAGAATCGCTGTTATTGAAAATGAGTATGGTGAAGTCGGTATTGATCAGGCTTTGGTAATAGATGCCGAAGAAGAAATTTTTGAGATGTCGAATGGATGTATTTGCTGCACCGTTAGAGGTGACTTAATACGAGTTTTAAGTAATTTAATGAAGCGCCGGGATAAGTTTGACTATGTTTTGGTTGAAACGACAGGACTTGCAGATCCAGGACCCGTGGCGCAAACATTTTTTATGGATGAGGATATCAGTTCCGAGTATGCGCTCGATGGCATAGTCACCTTAGTTGATGCGTTCCATATAGACCAGCAATTGGGTCGTAGTGATGAAAGTACCGAACAAATAGCTTTTGCTGATGTGGTCGTGTTAAATAAAACCGACTTGGCAAGTAGCGAGGGCCTTGATGAAATTGAAACGCGCATACGCGAAATGAATAGAATGACAAAGATCGTTAGAGCGGAAAATGCGGATGTACCTGTTGATACGGTTCTAAATTTAAGTGCTTTTAATTTGGATCAAGCACTAGAGCGACGTCCAACTTTTCTTGAGCCAGAGTATCCATTTGAATGGACAGGCGTATATTCAGTCGAACCAGGAAACTATAAAATACATTTTGATGAAGGCCCCGACCCTTCTATGTCCTTGGTTATTACGACAGATCAGGGAACAGATGACTCTGATTTACGAGACAACGCCGAAAAATGTGTTCGATACTATGCTGAAGACGGAAAAAGCATACTACCTGACGAAACTATACCAATGAATACACATGTTGAATTAAACCTCGCATCAGGTGGCAGTAAATCTTTCAATATGATTATTGATAAACCCATGCATATTGGCCTCTACGCACAACATACGGCAGAAGAATTCAATATACAATTAATCAAAAAGGGCAGTAATGCAGTTGTTCCGGCAGTCGTTGAAAGAACCTGGGTTGCGCAGCATGAACATGATGATGAAGTCGGTTCCATCGCGATAGAAAAAGATGGTGATGTGGATCAAGAGAAGTTAAACAAATGGCTTTCTAAAGTGTTGGGCGAGAAAGGTATAGACATTTTTAGAATGAAGGGGTTTCTGAGTATATCTGGTGACTCCCGTCGTTTTGTCTTCCAAGGAGTGCATATGCTTTTCGATGCAAAGCCAGATAGGTCATGGGATGATCTGCCGCGAAGAAATCAACTTGTATTTATTGGCAGAAATCTTGATGAAGACGAAATGCGTAAAGGGTTCGAGGAGTGTCTAGTGTGAATGCCCAGTCTTTAGGTTCATTACGAACGGGATGGTCTGCTACCTTGGATGATTGCGCTTTATCCGGAGGATGGACTTCAGAGGGAAACGAGTTTGCAGTTGTGGATGCGGCTGGAGGAGTGTCGGTGTTCGATGGTAAGCGAGGTGATCTTATTTGGGCAAAAAAAAATGTACATGATGGTGGAGCTCTTGCTACATCTGTTCACCCTAGCAAAACTAAATTCGCAACCACTGGTCAAGATGGACGGCTTATAATTTGGAACTTATTGGAACCTGACACAGAGAAAGTAATAGATATTGGGACGGGATGGGTTGAGAACGTGAGTTGGTCACCAGATGGTAATTTTATTGCAACCTCACTTTCGAAAACCGTTAATGTATATTCTGCAAGCGGTGAAGAAGTTTGGCGAACAAGTGATCATCAAAGTACTGTGAGTACTATTGCTTGGACGAATAAAGGGGAATTAGCCACAGCTTGCTATGGACAGGTACAATTCCTTGAAGGTGTCAGCGGTGATTTAATTCAGAAGTTAGAATGGAAAGGGTCCCTCGTCTCGATAGCTCTGAGCAGTGATAGCGATATCGTGGCTTGTGGAAGCCAAGATAATTCTGTTCACTTTTGGCGCCGTTCTTCAGGCAATGACTCAAAAATGTCGGGTTATCCTTTTAAGCCTTCTGCATTATCATTTAATAATAAAGGAACTTTATTAGCGACAGGCGGTAGTGAGGCAGCCACAGTTTGGAATTTTGAGGGAGATGGCCCTGAGGGCACTAGTCCTTTGGAGTTAGACTACCATGCCGATGCTATTACATCTCTTTTGTTCTCTAATTATAGTAACAGACTTGTATCAGGATGTAGAAATGGAACTGTTGTTTTATGGGAAATTAACCCCAATAATACTCAAGCAAAACTAGGAGTTGGTCAAGTTGCAGACACTGTTGCTGAGTTGTACTGGCGGCCCGATGACAGGGCAGTTGCAGCACTAGATAGACAAGGTGGTGTTACCGTATGGCGAATTTAAAATTTGGTGCAGCTTAATCTTTCCATGTAATCTACACTCCCAACTTGGTCCACAAAGTTGGTCGATTAAAGATGATTTATTCTGAAATTGGCTTGAGGGCTTACGTCAACAATTTTCCGTGTTTCTTTAGGCTTATGACACAGTGTGACATAAGACAGTCAAGTATTGGCGGAGAGGAAAGCGGCGAAGCCAGGCTTTTCCGCGTCATTTTATGATTATTTTGAAGATTAAAATTCAAAAGAATCAAAGGCTCTAGAAGCGGATCAAGCTGGTAAGATTAAATAAAAAAACAATAAAAACGAAAGCGGTAGAAAAAAGCAGGCTATGTACTGTAGTTGTTGGTAACTCTTTCCGAGAGTTAGGTGCAATCAGCATAAAAATATCCTCACTGTGTTAATAATGACCTAAGTTGGAAACGTTTACTGAACTTAAATTAACGAAAACTGTTGTCTTCATTACTCGACATTAAATCACTTCAAAAGAAACGGTTTTTTTTGATTTAGTCATATTAATTTCTATACAACAAAGTAACATGACTAATGGTCAAAAAAAATTTGTCTTTAGCTAGATCTTGTTAAGAAGTTGATCAGCTAAACTTTCTAATAGTAATTTATTATCCTCACCATACGCTGATAACTTTGTTTTTATAACTTCAGATGAAAATGAAACAACTGTTCCAGGAGTAATGCAAACTGCTTTTGTACTATGGGTTGTTTTACCTTTTACAAGCTCAGTGAATCCAAACATTGTGTTGGGAGCAATGCCACTAATCTTTTCTTCTTTACTATTAAAAAAATGAACTGAGCCTTTCTGAAGTATAAAACACTTTTCGATTTTCTGTCCTATATCAAAGATAACTTGTCCAGGAACTATCGGTTCAATTGATCCACTCATCTAAACGCCCTATATTCTTTGACTTTCACTGGATACTTGTCGAAAATATTTCCCCTTCTTTCATTTTTCAAGAGAAGCAACATATCAAAAGTATCTTTATCTATACCTGAAGTGCTTGTTAATACGTGGGCATCATTCTGAATAGAATCTAGAAATTCCGGATTTGACGTAAATATATCCTCGCAAAAATTTAGCATGAGAAGAACGTTATTTTTGAGTTGTTCATCGCTTAAATTTTCGAGGGACTCTTTTGTGACCAGGCCTGCAATGTGAAAGTCAACCCCTCTTTGCTGAAAAATATCCGCTATGTTATCCGAAATAAACCCAGAAGCACTTCTGTCTGCAATTTCAGCAAGAATTTTGGCAAGCTGAACCTCTACGTCATCCTTTAAAAGTGCAGCTTTCACATTTTCCATCGTCTCAACCTCTTTCAACTCGTAATCTGTGATACGGCCCAATAATATTGCTATCTCTTTCTTATAGGGCAAAAAATTATAAACTTGGACTAATTTGGATAAATCATCATTTGAATCAATGCGCTTTATTAATCCATCAACTGCTTCAATTACGACTTTCTCGATCTCCGTATATTTTTCTGTGCTTTTTGAGTCTCCTACTAAAGTATCAACCATCAAATTGATATGTTTCATCGAGTTAATTTGTGAACTTTTATCTCCACCGGAAAGATGTGATATGGCAGACCTGAAGCCTTCAAAATTTTTTGTTAATTCGTTATTTAATACCTCGATCTTTGCTGCTTCTAGTTTAGTATGATCAACCTGAAATTTGGTCAGGACACCAAATAAGTCCAAACAAAGGATCATCAACTTAGACTGGTTTGATTCATCAAGAAATTCTCCAAAATCAAAATCAGAAGACATTAATAAATACCTTGTGAAATTAGAGACTTGATTAATGCACTTAAGTTTTTATCAGTGCCTTTAAGCACTTTTTCAAATTCTGAAAAATTTATTATTGTTAAATCGAGATCCGTTTCTGCAACCGCAGTCACAACTTTTTCGTCTGGATCAATTATTTGTTTCAAACAAAAAAACTGACCCTTATGAGCCAAAAAAGGTGTATTTTTCTTAGCTCCCATCTTCCCTGAAACTTTTCCATTGTTTATAAAGAAAAAATGGTTTCCAAGAGGGATGGGATTACCTTGTTCAACCTTTATTATGGTAGAATGGAATAGGTTTTTAATAAAAGTGTTATCAATTTCCATGTTTCAAGCAGTTCAGTATTGAAACTAAGTTAAACGTAATTTAATTATCAAATCAATTTTTTATTCAAACATGGTATGCTTTTTTGTTATTTTTAAGTGAACTCGAAGATAGTATTAGTTAGAACATGACACTGAAAAAAAAAGAAAAATACACGGATCTTTTACTATTCAAAAGATTTGATGAACTATTAGCGGTTGAAAAAAGTTTTCTCTCGAGCATTCAACCTTTAGATCAGGTAATTAACATGACAGACGTTAAAAAGCCTGCAGTAGGAGTTATTCAGCATAAATCTCAGGTTTTTATATTAGTTGACCCTGGGCATATAATCGGCAAAAGAAAAAGAAAATATGATATGCCAAAACATGCTATCTTTGTCTTTGATGTAAATTACGAATTTGCTATGCAAGCAGATGAGATATTGGGTTTCTGCACCGTTCGAGGGAAGATTAATTCTTCGCTGAGAAAATCACACGAAAAAATATTTCAAATTGAAAATTTGGATGACTATGGATCGGTGAAAGTAATTGATATTAAGAACTTGGATTTACACATTTCCTTAGAGGCACCAAAGGAGAAAAAGGTTACTGTTGGTGAATTTGAGGTTGAAATATTAAAAAAAACCACAAGGGAAAAATATTTCACATTTTCTATAGATAATAAATTTTTTGCTTTTGATCTCACTAAGGTTAGGAGAGTATATCACGCGGATGCGGTAAGATTGTTAAACACAAATAGCTCCAAGGGCTTTCTTCTGGCGGACTTTAATGACCTCATTTGTCCGGTAATATCAGTTGGAAAAAGAAAAAACATATTTCAAGTTTTTGTTCCCAGCAATGACAAAGGTCACAATCAAGTCTTAGCTTTTGCGACGGAAGATGATTGCTATGTTTCAGAGGTTCATTCAGATTCAATAAAGAAAATTTCATTGAAGACTTCAAAACAAAATAATTGGGATTTCCGTAAACTTGGTACCATTTTTGAAGAGCATTCATTATATTCGTTTAGAGACAACAACAATAATCAGGTAAATATTGTTGAACTCAACTTACTAAATAAGTTCACTGAAAGTTTACCATTTTCACCATTTAGATTATTAAAGAGAGAAAGTGTACAAAAAAATTTAGTGAAAAACATAGTTATTAATGAGGGAGATCTTAATTTCATTTTTCCTTTGAGCCAGTTGCTCAAGGTCGATTTGATAAAATTGATGAAAGTCAACAAAAACAGTAAGAAAAATATTATGTATACAGAGTTCAATAGAAAAATTTACAGCATTTTTGAATTGAATACTGTCTTAGGCTTAAACAATTCTAATGACTCTCAACAGGTACTGTTTTTCGATTATAATAATCTTCATTTTGGTCTAATGGTTTCTTCTGTGAGTGACATGCAAATTGACTCAGCATTATTGGAGTCTGATGAATATCTTGATGCAAGGTTTATGGGAGTTGCTGCACGTAAACTGCAAATAAGCGGAAAATCTATTTATCTTCTTAATCAAGAAAACCTTAAGCAACGACTTATGGATATGTCTCAATGAAAATTGCAGTTGTTGACGATTCAAAATTTACGAGAATGGTTATCAAGCAGATATTAAATGATTTATCTTACACCGATTTTTGTTGGGAAGCTGAGAATGGAAAAGTTGCTTTGGAAAAAAATACACGAGATCCAGTTGATTTAATAATTTCAGATCTTGAGATGCCAGTTTTGGATGGCCTTCAACTTTTAAAAACAGTTATTGGTGGAGAAGCCGAAACCAAGTGTTTGCTTATAAGCGCATTTCATAAATCGAGTCAGCCAAAAATCATAGATGCTCTCAAAGCAGGCGCTATTGGGTTTATTGAAAAAAATTCTTTAGGAAAAGGTTTCGATATAAATAGTTTAAAAAAAGAAATTGATAAATACATAAATTTTCTGGCTCAAGATAATATCTTAAAAAAAGAAATTAGATCCATTTCTTTGGAAAAGAGTCTAAACAAATCGGTTATTAACAACAGAGCAGACATTATATCTATAATTGGGTCAGCGGGTTCATTAGGCCCCATAGAGAAAATTCTTGAGTTTACGAGTAAGTTAGAAGTTCCGATCGTTATTGGTATTCATATCCCCTTAGGTGTAGAAAATATGCTAATCAACCGGTTTAGAACTGTCATTGATGAAGAAACCAAATCTTTTACTTTTGAAGGCCCAATACAAGTTGGAAAAGTAGTTCTTCTGCGGGGAGGTTACAATGCCAAATTTATAAGAAATAGAGAGAATATAGATGTAGAATATGAGGATCTTAGGACGGATAGTAATTTTACCCCTAACTTAGATAACTTTCTGTTAAGTGCACATTTGATTGATCTGGTCTCCGATGTTATCGTGTTAAGTGGCTTGTGTAATGATGGGAGACGAGGGGTAAGGGAACATTTTAGAAGCGGTGGTAGCGTTTATGTTCAGTCTCCTGAAACTTCGGTTGCGAGAACTATGCCTCTGGCTATAATTAATGATGGGTGTCACTCTGTGGTATCTGATCCAGAAAGCATAGGTAAACTTTTGCAAGAGAAATATTTAACAGCGTTATAGGAAATGGATAAAATTAAAGATAGGAAAGTTTTAATAGTTGATGACAGCAAACTTATGCGTCTTTTGTTAAATAATATCATAGATAGTATGAAGTATTTTTCCGAAATTTATGAAGCAGAGAACGGTAGAGAAGCACTTGATTTACTAGAGATCAAAAAAGTTGACTTAATTCTGTTAGATATAGAGATGCCCGTAATGGATGGTGTTGAAGCACTCAAAGAAATTAGATTAAAACATGATGTAAAAGTAATAATTGTCTCATCACTTGCTCAGCTTGGAAGTAGCTACTCTGTTAAAGTGAAGCAATTATCTGCTGATGGGGTTATCGACAAGCCAAGTGGCGCAGTTGATCCCTCTTTAGCTGCAAAGAGGGGAAGCGAATTAAAAGATATGATAAAAGCATTATTTGATTAAAAATGGATGAGTAAGAGGGTTGGATAGAGATTTTTTAGATGCAATATGGTTACAATTTGAAACAGAGGCAATGGAACATTGTACCTCAAGCGAAGATCTTCTTCTTGAAACCGAGTTTAATGAATATGAAGCGGCTAAAATAGACTCGTTATTTAGAGCATTTCATTCCCTAAAAGGTCTATTCGGAACAGTGGGACTAAATAAGACTCTTGAGCTTACTCACTTAATCGAAGATGTTATAGACAAAATAAGATCTCTTGAAGTGCCACTTAATAATAAAATAAGGGGCGCACTGCTTAAGTGTATCGACGTTTTGAAAAATATAATAACATCATCTTCTCAAGAGAGAGAAGAGATAGTCGACGAAAATTTGGATGTTGTAAAGCAGTTAATTGTTTCAATTGGAATAACAGACTCTTATGCCGATGATAATATCAAAAATATTGAACTAAAAGACCTCGGAGATCCAACTTCAGTTTCTGATAAGAGTGATCGATTTGCGACAGTTGATATAGAGTCTCTTGATCTTTTGTTCAATAAAGTGGGACTAGTTTCTTCCCAGGTAAATGTTTTGAAGAGGATGACAAAACTAAATTTAGACAGTGCGCAATTCATCGAAAACGTAGATAAGTTGATAGACATTCTTCAAACCGAAGTCACAATATTAAATCAATCAATTACGGACCTCAGACTGGTTTCCGTCAATTCCTTGATCAGACGCTTGAAGAGAGATGTTTTCGAAACTTCTACAAATTTGGATAAAAGTATTGAATTCAGTGTTACAGGAGACAATGAGAGAGCAGATCGAACAATTATTAATGTGCTATCGTCTGCATTAATGCACCTTTTGAGAAATTCAGTTGATCATGGAATAGAAAAGAATGAAGAAAGAGGACAGAAAGGAAAGGGAAAGATTCTTCTCGATTTTAGCAAAGAGAAAGATGGGCTTTTAATAACAGTCTCGGATGACGGGAAGGGTCTTGATAGGAAAAAAATTGAAGAAAAACTGCGTCAGCTTGGACTGCTCTCGGATGGCGATATAAAGAAGTTGTCCGACCCACAAGTATATGATTTTATCTTTCAGCCAGGGTTTTCGACAAAAAGCGATGTAAGTGAGACATCCGGTAGAGGTGTTGGATTAGATGTGGTTAAGAAAAATATTTCTTCATTGGGAGGGACAATAAACGTTATTTCCGATGCTGGCAAAGGTACAAAGTTTTTTTTAAAAATACCAAATATAGTTAGTACAGAAGATTGCCTGGTTTTGAGTGATCTAAAGACCATTTATGCTTTTCCAACACGGTCCATACTGTGGATAAGAAGTGTTGCTCAGGTTGACTTTCAAAAGCATTCGGCCATCCGCAGTATCGTGCATGAAAAAACTATAATTCCTGTACACAATGCGGATGATTTATTTGGTAATTTAACTGAGAATCTTGATGAGTTGGATGAGAAGATTATTTTGATTAATGTGGACGAAAAAGCTTTTGCTTTAAGTTACAACGGCAAACTTACCTATTCTGAACATGTATTTGATGAACCTGATCTCTTAGTATCAAAACTCCCTTTTGTATCTGGCACTACAGTAGATCAAGATAGAAATATCATTTTCAGAGCAAACTTAGAGAAGTTATTTGAAATAAATGAAAGAGCTGCCTGAAAAGGAACATAGTATTTTTATTGTAGGTTTTTGGGGCGATACTTGGATTGCTTCAGAGCTTCAGAAAATTAAAAGAATTAAGGAAGGAAAATTTAAAGATAAAGACCTTGTACCGTTTTGCAAAAGCAAAAAATACATGAACTTAAAGCCAAAATATTCTTTACTTAGGGTCGATAAAAAAGTGATTCCACTAGAAAACAAACCAACCCAAGAAAAAGGCTTCATTTTATCTAATGCAATCGGTTTCAGGCAATATCTAGAAAAAAAATACAAATTTATTAGCCTTAATAATAAAAGAGTAGCAATCTTGATTTTGTAATTGAAGTAATTGAATGAACCATATCCTAGAGGATTTAATAGAAAAGACTGGTCTAGATCTGGATGCAAATAGTATTGATTCGTTACAAAAAGAAAAAGAAGTTCAGCTGCTTTCATCCATAAATATTCATAAAGTTGCACATTTATTCACTAATCCCGAAAGCTATTTTTTTAGAAGCCTCGCACACTTGGAACTCGTTAAAAAAATGTCAACCGAGAAAACAAGAATTTGGTTTGCCGGATGTTCAACCGGGCAAGAGGTTTACTCTGCATCACTAATGCTTTCTTCAATAAGTGATAAAACTTTAGTTGGTACCGATTTAAGTAGTAAGTATATAGAAAGGGCTTTATCAGGATCATTTTTCGTTTTCAGAAAATCGGAAATTAAGTCTTTTGAGAAATATAAGCTACTCCCTCAATGTCATCTATCTACAAACAAAAATAAGAAGAGTGTAGACGTAAAATTTTCATCGATAAAAAGAGAGGGAATTTTATTTGATACTCATAACTTAATGGATGGTCCCTACAGCGAAGGATTTGATATAGTCTTTTGTCGAAACGTTTTATTGCATATGACAACCAGTGGGGCAAAAAAGGCACTCGCCTCATTAAAAGATGGAGTGAAAATAGGAGGGCTTCTGATACCAGGCGACACAGATCCTAATATTTTTGAAGATAATTGGGAAAGAAAAAAACATAACAATGTAATATTTTGGAAAAAGAAGTGGTAAATCTCCCTGTAATTTAGATTTTTTATTGATGTACCATTAGCAATAAACTACCCTGATTAGTGCAAAAAAAGGACGTTAAAATGAGAGTATTAGCAAAGTCGCTCCTTGACCTCATTCCACTGGCGATAGTAACGATTATAATTTCAGTGCTTGCTAGTCAGAGCCTTGATGAATTATCGGTTAACTATAATGAGATTATCACTGAGGATTTGTCTGTAGTGAGTCGGTTGAATGATGCTGGAAAGGCAATAGACAACTGGAAAAATTCAATAAATGAGGGGATTTTAAATAGCACTGAAAATCCGGATTTAGCCGCACAGAATTTTGAGAAACTATCAACAGAGAGAGATAACCTTATTAGATCGCTAACTGAGGCTATTGATATTTTGGAAGTTAAGAAGGCTCGGTTTTATGTAGGAGACAGTGAAAGCGGTCAACAATCCGAAAATGAATCACAGCTTTCAGAAACTGAGGAGAGTATTGAGCTTCAAATTGATAGTTTGAAGTTTCTGAGAGAAAATAACTTGGGTACTATTGAAAACCGTTCCAAAAATGTACGGTCATTAACACAATATAGTGCATTTTCCCAACGCGATTTGTTGTTTTCATTGACTTCAAATGTGCAGACAGCACTTAATATTTCTAGGGAAGGTACTGCCAAGGCGCTTGAAATAACTGAAACTTTACAGACTTTTTTTGAGGAAGACCTAGAAAGTGGTTCAGGGATTGATGATCAAGTTGAAGTTCGTACGGATGTAGGGGGATTTCCTAGCTTCCCTGTCATATTACTCGACGTAAATTCTATTTTTCAGGAAATAAATGCTATTCAAGTTGAATTAAGTTCGAGCTTTGGTAAGTACATGCAAAAAAGTGACGAGTTGATAAAAGAACTTGAAAAGAAAATTGACCAAGCAAACTCACTGACCGCATATCTATCAAGGCTAGAAGAAAACTTCAAAGAAAAGTATTTGGATAAAGAAAGCTATCGGAACATTTTTGAACAATACTTTGCAGGAAATTTTTCAAAGAGTCTTTCCGTTCCTATCAAAAACTATTCAGATTTTTATGACCAATTTACAGATGCTTTATTGGAAGACGACAAGAGACTAAGACAACTAAAAATAGAAAAGACGATTTTGTTTTCTAACATATCAACTGCGTCTAACACTGTCAGCTCTATAATTTCGGACATTCAGAAAAATATCGATGCAAAATCTGCTGAAAATCAATCTTTGACCGAAGAAAGAATAGAAACTACCTGGACCCTTTCCATAATAGGACTGATAGCTGCACTAGCCATTGGGTTTCTTGTAGCCAGGCAGACAATTATTAACCCAATGAGAGAATTTACTGCCATAACCAACGATATTGCAAATAGTGGGGATTTTTCGAAACGAATAAAGAATCCAGGGAGGGATGAGATAGGAGAGGCAGGAACAGCCGTTAATAATATGCTCGAGATAACGGAAAAGGCGTTCAAAGATATTCAAGAGCTTTTTACAAGCGTCTCATCTGGAAATTTAATGGCAAGGCTTCCTAAAGGCTATCAAGGAGACATTGAAGAATGCGCACTTCATATTGGGAAATCTTTGGAGAAACTATCGCTTGCTCTAAAAGATATATTAATCGATGTAGATCAAATTGCTACGGCCGCTTCTCAGGCGGGTGACGCGGTTGGTCAAGTCGCGGATGGTGCCAAAGCGCAGGTGGAAGCCACTCAAGATATCCAAGACAAGGTAAAGGAGTCAGGTGATCTTCGAGAATTAGTCGAAGAAAGTACTAAAAAAACTGGTGAAGCTGCTTTAGAGGCATCTAAAACTGCGAAGAAAGGTTCAGATGAAACTGATAAGATGGTTGAGTTGGTTAACGAGGTCTCAGAAAATAGTAGCAAAATAGCTGAAATTTCTTCGCTCATTGAGGAAATCTCTCAGCAGACAACCATGTTGGCACTTAATGCTTCAATTGAAGCATCTAGAGCAGGGGAAGCAGGCAGAGGTTTTTCGGTTGTAGCGACAGAGGTAGGTAAACTCGCTGATAGATCTTCACAGTCAGTAAAAGATATTGGATCATTAACTAACGATGCAATGCAAAAAGCGAATGATAGCGTTTCTAGAATGGACAAGGTGAAGTCAGAAATGGAGAACATCAATAACTTAATTAAAAATATTGAGAGCATGATGATGACAGTGGATAGTCATACCAGCCAACAAAAAGAGATGGCGTTAGCCGTGTCTGGTGCAATAAATAACCTTGAGCGAATTGGAGAGTCAAACGCAGTTTCGTCGGAGGAAATTACTGCTTCCATGGTTGAACTATCTAAGATTGCGGGTAACACACGTGAAAAAATCAATGTATTTTCTCTGGATAATACGACAATGGATAATGAAACAGAGGAAGATGAAACTGTTAGTCCGGATGATGAAGTTGAGTTTGATTTAGATAAAGCACTCAAAGATGCAACTGAATAAATTCTATTAGACTTCAATGTCTGTGATCTACAGATGTAATAAGATTATCTCAGACAAAAAATCTATTTTGAAAGTTCATCAAGTATTGGGCACGATGGTCTATCATCTCCATTACAACAATTAACTAGATGAGATAACTCGTCTCTGAGAGAATGGAACTCCTTTAGCTTTTCATCGATAGAAGCAATTTTGGCTAGAGTCAGTTTTTTTACCTCTTTGCTAGATCTATTTTTATCCTGATATAAAGAAAGAAGCTCTCTACATTCATTGATACTGAAATTAAAGCGTCGCGCTTTTCCAATGAAGTTTAATTTTGCCACATCATCATTGGAGTAGCTTCTGTAACCAGATTGAATGTTTCTCGCCGGTTCAACCATTTTTATATCCGCGTAATACCTAACTGTTTTAACAGATAATCCCGATAATTTTGCTGCCTGACTAATATTCATAAATAAAACTCTTTACATTCCAGTAACTGGAGACTCTATATTGAATATAGAACGAGGTCAAGATGTCAGAACTAGTGCAAAAAATTGATATAAACTGGTATTGTAAGCATACGTGGAGAAGGGCGTCTTATAATACAATGTGGTGCCTTTTAGGCTGTTCTATAGGAGATTTTGGAACAATAGCATATTTTCAATTTATGGGTATTGCTTGGCCGGTGTTAGCAATTATGACGCTAGCTATCATTAACGGCTTAATCACATCCATTTTACTTGAAACGTTTATTCTGTTTCGACAAATGCCTTTAAAGGCGGCTTTTCAAACAGCTATAGGTATGTCCCTAATTTCAATGATATCGATGGAGGCAGCCATGAACTTGACAGATTATATTGCCACTGGAGGCGCAAAATTGACGTGGTGGGTGATACCATTAATGCTTATAGTCGGTTTTATAACACCTCTTCCCTATAACTACTGGCGACTTAAAGCTTTAGGTAAAGCGTGTCATTAAAATGAAAAAAATTGTTACGCGGATCCTATTCGTATTTTTTGTTTTAGGGAGTGTTTTTTATTTTGCACCAAGCCTATTTTTTAATGAGCCTCTCAGGGCTGATATTTCTCTGAAGCCAGATGATCAAGATTTGGTAGATCTGGGCAAATTGGTTTATAAAAATAATTGTGCGTCATGCCATGGTGTTAATCTTGAGGGTCAAGAGCAATGGAGACAACCAGACGCCGACGGATACATGCCTGCACCTCCGCATGATGAAAGTGGTCACACATGGCATCATCCAGATGAGTATCTTTTCTTAATGACCAAATATGGGTTGGAGGAAATTATTGGGCAAGAATATCCAAATAACATGCCCGCATATAATAACCTTTTGTCCGACCGGGAAATAGTTGCAGCATTATCATTTATTAAGAGCACATGGAGTGCAAGGATTAAACTACAACACGATAAAATCAATACAATGAGTAAAGAAAAGAGGTAGGTATGTTCAAGAAAATCATAGCAGTTTTTATACTATTAATTTCACCAACAATGGCGCTTTCACATTCACCTCTTAAGCTATCAAATCCTATGGATGGGGCTTCATTATCAAAGGCTCCAACCGAGTATAAAATGCTATTTAAATCTCCCGCTAAGCTTATAAAGTTTGAGATTTTTAAAAAAGGTCAAAATAACAATAAAAAACCATCATTATTGAAGGGTCTTTTTAAAAAATCCGATGATAAGCTGATAGATATCAACTATGAACCTTCGTTGGTTTTGTCCGAAAGTCACTTAATAAAGTTACCTAAGATAAATTTTGGCTCTTACGAAGTACGTTGGCGAGCCGTAGGGGAGGACGGCCACGTTTTAAAAGGTATCCTTACTTTTGAAGTTAAAGGTAAATAAAAGAAATGGAAATCTGGGCTATAATAACGCCTCTTATTAAAGTTTTACTCTACATTCTATCTTTCTTAGCTGTAGGGACAGGCCTGTTCATTCTTCATTTTAGATCTTTGCTTTCACAACCGACATTTGCATACTGCTGCAAGTTAGTAAGTAAAGCATCGCTTATTGGGTCTATCATAGCGCCACTATTACTGTTAATGACAGCCGGAAATATAGGTGGAGATTTACAAAGCGCGTTTGATCCTTTGATGATTACTATAGCTTCGTCGTCGAAGGCCGGTCAGTCCATTTTAGTGCTATTTTTTGGGTTTTTGTTAGTATTATTATGGATATCTCCGTTTCAAAATCAAAGGCTTATCCCAGGAATATTAGGCTTTGCCCTCATACTTTCATCCTTCTCATTATATGGGCACTCCACAATAAATGGATTAAGCTCTCAGCTACTGATTGTCTTACACTTGGGTTCTATTTCTTTTTGGGTGGGCTCGTTTTTACCGCTCCGCTATTCAACTCAGGGAAAAATTGAAGAAGAAAACCTATTTCAAATAGCGCATCAATTTGGTGTTTATGCTGTCTACTACATAGGGGTCTTGCTAATAACTGGATTAACGCTGGGGACAATTTTAGTTGGTGGTATAGAGCAACTTGTAACTTCTGATTATGGAAAAGCCTTTTTATTCAAATTGTTTTTTGTAACCACTTTGCTAGGGATTGGTGCCTTAAATAAGTTCCAGTTAGTACCACAACTTAAAAAAAATAATTTTTCGCACGCAATTAAATTGAGAAAATCAATTAATGTAGAGATTTCTATATTATTTATAATTTTAGTAATATCTAGTTTACTAACAACTTCCATAGAGCTACCTTTGAAGTAGCGCAACAGACTAAGGTTAGAATGGCTTCTGGGGAAAATATAAAAACATATTTTAATGGCACATGGCATAACGGAGATAAGTATATTCTGCGCGCTGCTGATCATGGGGCATGGTTAGGATCAAGTGTCTTCGATGGAGCGCGCTTTTTTGAAGGTGCTACACCTGACCTACTTTTACATTGTGAGAGAGTAAATAATTCGGCAAAGGCAATGATGCTTGATCCCACTGTTACACCTGAAGAAATGGTGGAAATAATTAAAGAGGGGCTTAGCTCTTTCGATAAATCTACATCGGTTTATATAAGACCAATGTATTGGGCGCTTGATGGGGCTGAGTCTTTAGTATTGCCAAAAGAAAATAGTACGGCTTTTTCAATCTGTCTTGAGCAAATCCCAATGGCCGCCGCAACTGTTTCTGCAACGCTTAGCAGAACTAAATTTAGAAGACCTGTTCTAGAGGATAATGTAGTGAATGCAAAAGCGGGGTGTTTATATCCCAACAACGCAAGAATGTTAGCTGAGGCAAGATCAAAAGGATTTACAAATGCCTTAGTTGCTGATGCTGCAGGAAATGTTGCTGAAACAGCAACAGCGAATATCTTTATGGTAAAAGACGGTGAAGTATTTACACCGATCCCAAATGGTACTTTTTTGGCTGGTATCACTAGGGCGAGACATATAAAAAATTTAAGAGACTACGGGAAATCGGTTTCAGAAACTGTTCTGTCTTTCAAAGATTTTGAAGAAGCTGATGAAGTATTTATGACAGGAAATATGACTAAGATAATGCCTGTAACTGCGTTCGAAGATAAAAACTACCAAGTCGGGTCTATAGCAAAGCTGGCAAGAGAATTATATTGGGATTGGTCACGCTCTCAAACACTTTGATTATGTGACTGTACCCTCTCTCGATACCAAGTGTATATTCCTGCTCCAACAATAATAACAGCACCAATTATCAAACTTTGACTTGGGTATTCGGTGAAAAATACAATGCCAAGGCAAGCTGAGAAAACTAAATCAAAATACGAAAATGGAGCAAGTAAAGATGCTTCAGATTTTCTTAGTGCTAAAATTAAACAAAAATGACCGAAGCCACCAAGTGTCCCCAACATGGTAAAATATATAATATCGATCAGCTCTATTTTTTGGAAATATGGAAATAAAAATAGGGTGGAAACAATAGTTCCTACTAAGCCAGTATAAAAGAAGTTTGTCCTAGGATCCTCATCTGCACCGAGGTGACGCGTGGAAACTGCATAACCTGCGTAGCATAAAGCTGATAGAAGTGGAAAAATGCTAGCGATTAAAAAGGTATCTGTTCCTGGTTGTATAATAATCAATGCTCCGACAAATCCAACAAAAACCCCTAACCATCTCTTAAACCCAACTATTTCGCCTAGAAAAACTACTGATAGAATAACAACCAATAATGGTGCGGTTTGAAAAATCGCCATAGTTGCTGCCAAAGATAAGTTAGCAAAACCAGCAAAAATAAAAATAGTCGCTCCGAAAAGTAGAGCCGATCTGAAAAGGTGGATTTTTAACCTCTGGGTCTTCACAATTGTTTTCAAAGTTCTATTGAATACCAATATTGTTAGCACTGTTTGGCTGAGGTATCGAGCCCAAACCACCTCAATTATGGGATATTGAAGAGCCATTCCCTTGGCTAGCGCATTCATGCATACAAATGATAATATGGCACACAAAAAAAGAGGTATGCCTCCAAAATTTAATTTCAATGATATTCCTTCTTAGGGTTAAACCAGTTGACTGGTAATTTGACTGAAAATATCAGACATCTGCTCAATATTATTCTTCATAATGGGCTTAGGCTCTGAACTGAGGCATACAAAAGAAAGTTCTTTATCAAAATCAATCCAAATCCACTGGCCATGAATACCGAGTCCAAAAAGAATATTTCTTGAAATGTAGGGCCTATACCATTTTGACCTATAAAGTCCTTCAGGAAAAATATCATAATGTCCATCAAGACTGAATTTTTTATTAGAAGTTGAATTTAGTATATCTTTGATCCAGTTTTCAGGAAATACTTGCTCGCCCTGACTATTTTTTCCATAGCATCGAACCATTTCACATATACCCATTATATCGCTGGCCGATATGCACACCCCTCCTGCAGATCTTGACGTACCCATTCTGTCGAGTGTCACATAAGCATCGTCTTGTGCGCCTAGAGGTTTCATGAGCTTTTCAAAAAAGTACTGTGCGTATTTCTTACCGGTGCATTTTTCTATTATAATTCCAAGCATGTCAGTATTTGTTGAATGATACTCAAACTTTTCACCATGTTTGTGCGTATTTTTTTTCAAGCTTAAAAGAAATGATTTTAAATGTGATGTGTCTTGGATGTCTTGTGGGTTCCAACCGGTTGATTGCCGATAATCGAGAAAAATACCGGTTGTTGCTTCATAGTCTTCTATGAAATTAGAGGAAACGCTCATGTCCAATAAATTGCGCACTGATGCATCTTCGAAAGCACTTCCCTTTGTCTCTGGAACAATCTGGGATACCAAAGTCTCTTCACTTAATAATCCCTCATCTATTACGCAGCCGATAAGCAACGCGGTTAGTGACTTTGACACAGAAAAGATAATATGTGGAGTTGTGGAGGAACAATAGTCAGAGTGCCACTTATATATGGTTTTACCCCTATGAGATACGTGAAAGGCGTCTACTGTTGTGTTATTTAATAACTCGGCCAACGGTGTTTCCTCGTTTTCTTTTATTTTTACGGTCAATTCTGTATTTTTTGACTCACTGTCTTTTTTATCTGGCTCTTTGGTCCAATTTATCGAAGCCGTAGGTATTATTTCCCTCACTTTAGAAAATGCTTCTCTATTAAATGGGGGTAGCCTCCAGTTGGCTAATGTGGGTTGAGAATGTTCCAATTTAATTCCTTTGATGATAAATAAACTCTATGATCTAATTATAGGACAATTTCTTGTACAACAAGAGATAAAATGTGATCACTGAACTCAAGAGAGGGAATCTATTTACACATAATGATTACGGTTTACAGAAACTCAGTCCAATCTTGGGAAATAGATCAAATGGGCCACATGAATGTTCAATTCTATTTTGAAAAAGCACTTCAAGGATGTGTTGTGCTTTGGAACAAATTAGGGATAAACGAGAAACGAGTCGAGTTGGGAAATACATATCTTTCTCTCGCGCGTACCCACATACGTTTTCTTAAGGAACAAAAACCAGGGTCACCTTTTTTCTTAAGAATGGGAATAGTTCAGCTCGGAGATACAGAAGTAAAACTATATTTAGAAATGGTAGAAACGATTACACAGCAACCCTGCGCAGCCTTTAATTTTCAATTTTTATGGACGAGTAAACCCCCAGAGGAAGTTAAGAAGAATTTTTCTAAAGTGTTTGAGGAATTGAGAGTAGATATTCCAAGCTATGGTCAACCAAGAGGATTATCTTTAGAAAAGGAAGATGTAATGTCGCTCTCAGAAGCCTCTCAAAAAGATATGATTGATTCATTTGAATCAGTAATTTTGCTGAGGCAATGTGATAATAGGGATAGGATTAAGCCGTCTGCTTATATGGGTGTTGTATCGGACTCAACGCCTCACTTGTTAGCGTATACTGGCACTATAGATGAAAATGGTATGACCAATGTCGGAAGCGCCGCTCTAGAATATAAATTTGATTTTTTTGAATACGTTCCCTCGGGTACGCACTTAAAAACAAAGTCAGGAGTTCAATCTATGTCCAATAAGACTTTTGTGTGGAAGCACTGGATATTTAATGTTGAGACCGGTTTACCAGTCGCTATAGCAAGTGCCGTTGCGGTTACGATGGATCTCGAGGCTAGGAAGTCAATTCCCATCCCACCGGAAATGGCTAAGGCTTTGACTAAACTGATACTGTAAGAGGTTTTTAAAAATGAAATTATATTATCATTCATCAAGTAGTGCTTCTTTACGCGTTCTAATTTTTTTAAGTTGCAGGGGTATTCCTGAAAAAAAAGTTAAGCTAATTGAGACAGGAATAGATTTTGATAATCGTGGAATACCTATTTGGACTATTCCTAGCAATGATGAACAATATAATAACTTGAAAACCAATGATTATAAAGCTCTAAACCCTGAAGGAAGAGTGCCTCTACTTTTACTTGAGGACGGTAGAAAAATGACTCAGACGGGAGCTATTATAGATCTGATAGACGATCTTTTGGGTGAACCCTCTCCATTAATTCCAGAGGACCCCTATTTAAAAGCCGAAATGAGAAGAATTCAGTGGATTGTGGCCGCTGACACCCAACCCTATCAAAATATTCCCTTTATTATCCAAGCGATGGGTGAGTGGGGAATGAAAAAAGCGGAGCCGGTTAAGCATCCTCTAAGGAAGCATTTTATCAATCGCGAGTTTTCTGCCATCGAGGAAATTTTGGAAAATGTTTCAGGAAAATTTTGTATTGGAGATTCTGTCTCTTATGCGGATTGTTTTTTGATTCCCCAAATAAGAAATGCACTTGCATCAGATATTCCTTTAGAGAAAGATTTTCCAAATCTAAATAAGGTATGGAAAAATATGCTGGATTTGCCAAACGTCCTTGATATTTTTGAGAGGGCTGGAGGCATTATCCAACCTATAGTCGTTGATGAAAAAAAGCTTAAAGAATATGTGGAGTAGGAATAAATGGAAAAAACTGAAAAGCATATGATATGGCAGCCGAATGAAGAGATATATAAGGCCGGGGATAAACCAGAAGGGGCATACCTGATCAAGTCGGGATATGTTTATATTTACACATCAGGTGGATTAAAACTCAATAGGTTGGGTGTGAATGAAATATTCGGTGATGGCTCCCTTGTTTTAAAAAAGCCGCGTTCGGTAACAGCAATTGCCGGTGAGCATGAAGTTCATGCCCTATTCCTTCCGGCAAGATCGATAGACAGCTTTTTGCAACAGAACAAAGTCATTTCTGCGTTGATAAGAAAAACACATTTGCGACTCATTGATTCAAACACGCAAAGTGAAGAATTATCAAAGGATTTGGAGAAACTGATGGCAATGGTAAAAAAAACTGAGACCATATCCGAAGATATCACCAAATTAGTCGAGCAAATGAAGAAGAAAGTAAATAAGACACTTTCGGAAGATTGACTTTATTGTCCGAATAAAGGGAAAAAAAAGTAAAAGGTATAGGCCATTATGATAGCTGGTATAGCAGAATAAATCGTTGCGAGCACAGCGGCTCTAGGTGCGATCGCTATAGCAGGAAATAAAGCATCACCATCGTTAGATATAGCATTCCCTAAAAGTGCGCTAAAAGGTATCATTCCATTTATAAAAAGAGTGGTAACCAATATTTGGGGTCCGCATCCAGGGATAAAACCTATAATTATGGCAATTAAAGGAATCAGCATTCCTATTGTCTTAAACATCACGTTTAAGTCCAAGGGAGTTAAATAAATGAGATAATCGTAGGCTAAATAAGCAGCTAAAACCCAAATAGCGATAAAACTTGTTTCTTCCGCTACGCGAACAAGTGGTTTGTCTTTTGGGTTAGTCATGGTTTTAATTTGAGAATTAGACCATATAAAAATGCTTGTCACCATTCCAACTATTGCAATAATTTGTGGGAAAATACCAAATAGCTTTTCAAGGTCATACTGAAGTATTTGGAGAATCCCTAGACCGAAGCCCGGTACTATCAGACAAGTAAATATGATGTCACGCTTCCTATTTTTGCCAATTATGGGAATGTCATTTTTTAGATTAACCGCCTTCTCCTGATGTGAAAAATTAACTAAATTGTTAGCGATATATCCCGTTATAACTCCAGCGAGTAGGGTAAGAGGCAGAACTAAAATTGCAATCTCTGGTCTGACCGCAATTAATAGAAATGCGGCGTCTCCCATTGTAGCGGTTAAGGTTGCTATAACTGCTCCAAATGACACGTTTCCAGAAGTATAGGCGGCAACCACAACAACGGCACCGCCACA
>CACDWF010000019.1 GCA_902556405.1 uncultured Alphaproteobacteria bacterium
AAAAGGCTAGATCATCAACAATTTTCATAGGCCAAGGAAATAATGGTGAGGATGGTCTTTGTTTAGCAGCTCTTTTAAAAATAGAAAATATTAAAACCAATGTAGTTGACCTAAGCCATAAAAATCGCCCCAAAACTCATGCTTACAAATTCTGTCTTAATCTAGGAATTAATATTCACAAATTTAACGCTTACAAGATTCCAAAAGCCGATTGGTATGTTGATGCCCTATTTGGTATAGGTCTAAATAGAAACCTTACAGGAGACTATCTAAGGGCTGTGAATTATCTGCAATGTACAAAGTCAAAGAAAATATTATCTCTAGATATTCCGAGTGGCCTTCACGGTTCAAGAGGAAATATTTTTAATAAAACAGTTCAAGCAACATCCACCATCTCCTTTCTAACCTTAAAGCCCGGACTATTTTTTGATGACTCTTCTGATTACGTAGGCGATCTTTATTTTAATGATTTAAGCATAAATAAAACTTTCTATAAACCAGATATGACCTCTATTTCGAGAGAGAAAACTCATTTCCCTATTTTATCTCGCTCTGCTCACAAAGGCTCAAGAGGATCATTAATTTGTCTGGGCGGTTCTAAATCAATGGAGGGTGCAGGAATATTGGCATGCATGTCTGCTTTACGATCCGGGGCAGGTAAAGTCTTTTGGGCTTCAGATACAGACAAACTGCAAAGGCCCCCAGAACTGATTCAAATAGAACCATGTATTGAAGACATACAATCAGTTCTAGATAAAAATATGCGTATTGCAATTATAGGTCCAGGGCTAGGAAAGAGTTTCGATAAGGAAATTGAATTCTTATGGAATACTGATCTCAATATTATTCTAGATGCCGACGGATTGGATTGGTTATCGAGAAAAAAGCCAAAAAAGAGAGCAGCGGCGTGGGTTGGCACTCCTCATATTGGTGAGATGAAAAAGCTTTTAAAAGATGACTTCTCGGATAAATGGTCCAACATCATTAAGCTTAAGAAGTATTACGGAGGCGAATGGATATTAAAAGGTCCAGGAACCCTTGTTTCAGAAGATAAGCAGCTATGGCTCAATTTATATTCAAATGGATGGTTAGGAACTGCTGGAATGGGTGATGTTTTGGCAGGTATTATTGCAGGCCTTTGGAGCTCGGGATCCAAAACACCCTTTAGAAGTGCTGTTTACTTACAAACTCAGTGCGCCAAACATTTTTTGTCTAAGGAAAGCGCCGGCCTGACAGCTGGAAAACTGTCTGAGCTTATTGGATTTAATATTGGTTTAATACATAAAGCCTAACTTATCTTATTAGAAACAAGTTAGGCTCTGTATTTATTGATCAGCCGGAACTGTCATCCATCCATTGTGCAGCTCGCCAACTTCAGCCGCCCGACTTACAAGCGATTGAAATTCTTCAGTCATCCCCATTTGATCGAATGCTTTTCCGGAAGCTTCAAGCGAAGTTGCGCCATAGGCAATAATCATACTACTCATGTTATCTCCTGTTACTGGCATCAAAAGTACAGGATTTACATCGACTTTTTCACACATTCCCTTTACTTCTTCAAACATCTCCATAGCCATTGGCATCTTATCTTTTTTCATGAGGTACCACCTGAAGTTCATCACTCGATGTGTTGGCTTCATTTCTCCTGCTGCCACTCTTACCAGGTTCAATGGCATAACAATGTCACTTGCTGGGTTGTCATCAAGTCTCATTTGTACCTTTGACCACATTTCACTTGAAAAAACTTTTTGAACATCTGCCATAGCTTCAGTGAAATTTGCCGCAAAAGTGGAAAACACTAAGCATCCTGCATTTTGGCCGAAAACAACTCTGGATACTCGAGCGGTTATTCCCATATCTCCGAATGCTTTGGTTACTTCCAACATATTATTTAGTTGTAATTTTGCTTTTCCAAGATGTGGTCTTACAGTATTTGTTGCAATTACAGTCATAATTCCTCCATAATGATTTTTGTTATTGTAAATTGTTTTCAGTTCAAAATTAATACTTTTTTTTGTTGGTAATATGTCAAATGAGATCGGGATCAATAATCTAAGAGACCTAGGGGGCAAAAAAACATCTGAAAACAGAACTCTTAAAAAGGGTTTGTTTTTAAGATGTGCGGCTCCAACGGAGTGGAATGAGCAGGTTAAAACTCAAATGGCGGCACTTAATAAACCGTTAATCATAGATTTCAGAGGCGTTCAGGAAGAGAAAAATAACCCTTCTCAGATTCCAAAAGAATTTTTGAGCAAAAGAGTGCACCTACCAATTGAACCCAAAGTGACCGATTTGTTAAGAAAGTTGAATGAAGTTGATAGATCAAAAAAAACAGAAATAGATAAAATTTTTCAACAGGCATATCGAAAATATACAATTGAAAACATTGGGACTTTTGAAGAGTTTTTCAACATATTATTTGATAATCCAGATTCCACTATAATGTTTCACTGCACCGCTGGAAAGGATCGAACAGGCTTTGCCTCAGCTTTAATCTTATCTCTTTTCGGTGTAGCAAATAAAACAATCATAGATGATTACTTGCTCTCAAACAAAACGTATAAACCGACCCAGAAAGTCAAAAACGAAGTTCAAACAATTGGTATCAAACAACTTTTGAGGGTGGAAGAAGGCTGGTTAAATGCTGGACTGGATGAGTTTTCAGAAAGAGTTGGGAATATTAGAGATTTTTGTACTAAGATAATAAATGGCGAAAATAGGCTTAGAGAATATCTAGACTATTGCCAAGATTTAGGAGATTAGATCTTATGTCAATAATGGAAAAATTTAAGCTGAACGGGAAAATTGCTTTAGTGACAGGTTGTAGTAAAGGTATAGGTTTTGGAATTGCTAAAGGCCTAGCAGAAGCCGGAGCTGATATAATTGGGGTCAGTTCTACATTAGATAAAGGCAGTGATATTGAAAAATATGTTGAGTCGATTGGTAAAAAGTTCCATTGCTTTAGATGTGATTTTTCTAAAAGACAAAATACTCATAATTTTTTAAGGGAACTTGGTGAAAATAATTTAGAGCCAAATATTCTAGTGAGCAATGCTGGTTCTTTGATTAGAACTGGGCTGAGTGAACATATTGATGAACATTGGGATAGAATACTAGAAATCAATCTATCGTCTCAGTTTGTTCTTGCTAGGGAGCTTAGTTCAAAAATGATTGAAAGGGGCTGGGGTAAAATTATTTTTACAGCATCAATTTTATCCCATCAGGGCGGTTTATTTGTTCCCAGTTACACGGCTTCTAAAGGTGGTATAGCGCAACTTACGAAAGCTCTTTCAAATGAACTGGCAGACAAAGGAATAAATGTTAATTCCATTGCTCCAGGATACGTAGTCACTGATATAACCACTGCTCTGCGCCAAGATAAAAATAGGTCGGCTGACCTTATGGCAAGAATACCCATGAAAAGATGGGGTACCATCGACGATATGGCAGGGGCTGCTGTTTACTTAGCGTCTGATGCATCAAGCTATGTTAATGGGGAGTTATTAAACGTAGATGGTGGTTGGATGGGTAGGTAACTACTGACCTGCTTCTAGCTCCTCCAGTATTTTGTCAGTCATTTCGCTGGTGGAACACAGCTGACCTTGATCATCCATCATAAGATCAGGGGTTCTATAGCCTTTTGCGAGTACCTTTTCTATACATTGCTCAAGAAAATTTGCATTTTGCGTATCTGAAAATGAATACCTTAAAGCCATTGAAAAACTCAAAATACATGCTATTGGATTGGCTTTTGCCTGACCAGAAATATCTGGAGCTGACCCATGTACGGGCTCATACATAGCTCGTGGCAACCCATTTTCTTTTTTATTTCCTAAGCTTGCAGAAGGAAGCATTCCCAAGCTACCTGTAAGCATCGCTGCGCAATCAGATAGTATATCTCCAAAAAGATTGTCCGTTACAATTACATCAAACTGTTTCGGATCTCTAACCAACTGCATCGCTCCATTATCAGCATACATATGGGAAAGCTCTACATCTTTATAATCAACATGAACCTCATTAACAACATCTCGCCAGAGAACACCGCTCTCCATTACATTGGCTTTTTCCATAGAGCATAATTTTTTATTTCTTTTTAATGCGAGTTCAAAAGCACTGATTGCAACCCTGCGTATTTCAGATTCAGTGTATCTTTGCGTATTTATACCTACTCTCTCATTTGAACCATCAGTATGAATACCGCGAGGTTCTCCAAAATA
The DNA here is from genome assembly GCA_902556405.1 of uncultured Alphaproteobacteria bacterium. Classification (GTDB taxonomy): domain Bacteria; phylum Pseudomonadota; class Alphaproteobacteria; order Rhodobacterales; family Rhodobacteraceae; genus CACIJG01. The sequence continues at coordinate 4,221 of CACDWF010000019.1, forward strand.
AATACCTGATGTAAGCTCTCTTACAATAACAATGTCCAGACCAGAGACTATTTCTTTCTTTAATGAAGAGAAAGAGGCTAATGCGTCAAAACATTGAGCTGGACGAATGTTGGCAAATAGGTCCAGTTCTTTCCTAAGTTTCAAAAGCGCTCGTTCTGGTTTCAAATCGAAGCTAAGATTATCGTAATCGGGGCCACCGACAGCTCCCAGTAAAACCGCATCCACTTCTAATGCTTTCTTTAAAGTCTCTTCTGTAAGTGGAGTGCCATGTTTATCGTAAGACGCTCCACCAACCAAACCCTCTTCAATATCTATTTTTAAATCGCGTTTATCCTGAAACCAAGAAATAACGCGCCTAACCTCAGTCATGACCTCTGGACCAATCCCATCACCTGGAAGAATAAGCAAAGAAAACATCAATTATACCTTTTTAAGCCCAGCTAAATTTATTAGAATATTCTTTTTCAAAGCCGCGTATTTTATCGGATTTCTGAAGTGTTAACCCGATATCGTCTAAGCCATTTAATAGGCAATACTTCTTAAATTCGTCAACTTCGAAATCTACTTGGTCTTCATTATTGCGAATAATCTTCTGGTTTTTGAGGTCAATTTTCATGTAGGATGTTCTTTCCACTTCGGCGTCCTTCATAAGGTTCTGATGGATCTCTTCAGATACAATTATCGGTAGTATTCCATTCTTAAAGCAATTATTAAAAAATATGTCCGCGAAACTTATTGATATTATGCACTTAATCCCAAAATCTTTCAAAGCCCAAGGCGCATGTTCTCTAGAAGAGCCACAACCAAAATTTGCTCCTCCAACTATAATTGAGGCGTTTTTATAATGTTCTCTATTCAAGACGAAATCTTTTATTTCATTGCCATTTTGATCATATCGCATTTCAAAAAATAAGTTCTCTCCAAGGCCCGTTCTTTTAATAGTTTTGAGAAATTGCTTAGGTATCAACATATCAGTATCTATATTTATTAAAGGCATTGGGGCTGCTATTCCATCTAGTGTATTAAACTTTTCCATTAGAAACTTTCACTTAAATATCTCTTACATCAGTCAATCGGCCGGTGATTGCTGCTGCCGCGGCCATTGCTGGGCTCATTAAATGCGTGCGCCCTCCACGGCCTTGTCTTCCTTCAAAATTTCTATTAGACGTTGCCGCACACCTTTCTTCAGGTAACAACTGGTCAGGATTCATGGCCAAACACATTGAGCAGCCTGGCATCCTCCAATCAAATCCTGCCTCTTTCAGGGAACTTGCTATTCCTTCTTCTTCCGCCTGTTTTTTCACCAATCCAGAGCCAGGCACCACCATAGCTCTAATACCACTCTTAACTTTCTTCCCTTTAACGATTTTTTCTACCTCTCTAAGGTCCTCTATTCTGCCATTCGTGCAAGAGCCAATAAAAACAGCATCAACTTTTATGTCTTGCAATCTCTGACCCGGTCTTAAACCCATATATTCAAGAGATCTTTTAGCAGCTTCTACTTTGCTTCCCTGAAAATCATCGGGACTAGGTACAAAATCGTTAATAGGAAGGACATCCTCAGGACTAGTACCCCACGTGACAACCGGAGCGATGTCCTCCGCTTTTAAGAAAAACTCTTTATCAAACTTTGCGCCAGGATCTGAAAATAATGTTTTCCAAAACTCAACAGCTTTATCCCAATTTTCGCCTTTAGGTGAATGTGGTCTCCCTCTCACATATTCTATTGTCTTTTTGTCAGGCGCAATCAACCCTGCTCTAGCTCCACCCTCTATAGCCATATTGCAAACGGTCATCCTTCCTTCCATAGAGAGGCTTTCAATAGCACTTCCACAATATTCTATTACATGACCGGTCCCACCAGCTGTACCTGTCTTTCCAATGATTGTTAATGTAATGTCCTTCGCTGTTACTCCATTTCCTAGCACACCAGCTACCTCTACTCTCATGTTTTTGGACTTCTGTTGAATTAGTGTTTGAGTTGCGAGAACATGCTCTACCTCCGACGTCCCAATACCGTGCGCTAATGCACCAAAAGCTCCATGCGTTGCTGTGTGGCTATCTCCACAAACAATGGTCATACCAGGTAAAGTCCAACCTTGTTCAGGTCCGATAATGTGTACTATTCCTTGCCTAATATCATCAACAGGATAATAATGAATACCAAAGTCTCGAGCATTCTTATCTAGCGTCTCTAATTGAATACGGCCTTCTTCACTACCAAAATTAGTTAACCGATTTGATGTGGTGGCCACATTATGATCAGGGACCGCAATTGTTTTATTTGGAGCATGGACTTTTCTTCCAGATTCTCTCAACCCCTCAAAAGCCTGAGGGCTAGTAACTTCGTGTACCAAATGCCTATCGATATATATTAGCGAAGTATCGTTTTCAGAATGAATTAGATGGTCATCCCAAATCTTGTCATACAATGTTCTATTGTTTTTCATCACTTCCATAACTAATTAAACTTTTTGTTAAAATCCAGCACTTTTTAGTATTTTTTTTTTAAAAAACTTTAAAGTTTTAATTACTTATTGTGAAAATTAAAAAAGTCTTTTCTAGTTCCATAATTACTTGTATTAGTATCCAAACCATTGATTTAGGGATAAAAGGCCACAATGAAACCTAGTAAAGATTATGTTCCTATACTTTATTTAAATAAATTATTTTTTACGCTCCTTTTTTTCGTATTTTTAGGCTATTTGTTTCTAGTAGAAAGTTCTCTTGCTCAGGACAACCTGAGAAAAGCTGAAAAAAGTTTTAGGGATTGGAGCGTCTTCATATCGAAAGAAGAACCCAAAATGTGCTTTATCGCCTCCCAGTCTATCAAAGGTGAAGCATTTAGAAATAATCAAAAACTCTCATCGGTCAATAGAGAGAAAGGAACCTTGTACATTGTTAAAATCATAAATAAAGACGGCGAGTATGAAGGGACATTTTATGCTGGATATCCACTACAGGTAGGCTCAAAGGCAATCCTTGAAATTGATAATAAAGAAAAAATTGTGTTTTTTGCACATCCTTCACCTACTGCCAAAGCAGAGAAAGATCATGCTTGGGCTCAAAAATTTGATCAGAAAAAATTAATTACTTACCTTAAAAAGGGTAGCAAGGCTGTAATGAGCGCTATATCGCATCGAAATACGGTAACAAAAGATACTTTTATGCTAACAGGTTTTTCCGATGCTTTGTCAGAATTAGAGAAACGGTGCAAATTAAATTGAACTCACTACCACTATCTCAAGAAAGAACTATTTTAGGGCTTAGCAAAGACGAACTTCATTCTTTTGTGTTGGGTTTAGAAACCCATCATAAAAGAGCATCTATGAGAGTTAATCAAATATGGTCTTGGATTTACTGTCACGGAGTAAGTTCATTTAGTGACATGACTAACATAGATAAGAATCTTCGGTCAAAACTGCAAAAATTTTTAAATATTTCACGACCAACTATTGAAAAAAAAGAAGTCAGCAATGATGGAACTACGAAATATTTATTTTGTTTAGAGGACCAAACCAAAATAGAAACTGTATTTATTCCCGAAGAAAAAAGAAGCACTCTTTGTATTTCTTCGCAAGTTGGTTGTACATTAAATTGTTCTTTCTGTCATACCGGAACCCAAAAATTGGTGAGGAATCTGACAAGTCAGGAGATTGTAGGCCAAGTTATCGCTGTTTATGATGATTTAGATTTATGGAAAAAAATGAAGAGTGAAGGTGGCCAATCTTCTCATTTTGAAATAATTACCAATATTGTTTTCATGGGAATGGGTGAGCCTCTATTAAATTATGAGGAAGTAAAAAAAGCGTGCGGTATTTTGATGGACAATAAAGGATTGGATTTTTCAAGAAGAAGGATCACTTTATCCACCGCAGGTATTGTGCCCAAAATAAAGATTGCTCATGAAGAAATCGGATGCATGATCGCTGTAAGTCTTCACGCTACAGAAAATAAAACCAGGGATATTTTAGTCCCCATAAACAAAAAGTGGAATTTGGAACAGTTGCTTGGTTCATTAAGAGATGATGTTAAGTTGCGTAATTCGGAACGAGTAACATTTGAGTATGTTATGCTAGATGGAGTTAATGATACAAAAGAAGACGCACATAGGTTAGTCAGATTGCTACAAGGGCTCCCCTCTAAAATAAATTTAATACCATTCAATAATTGGACTGGAAGTCAATATAAACGTTCCTCATCAGATAGAATAAAAGCTTTTAGAGATATTATAATTAAATCAAGATTACCAAGTCCGATAAGAAGACCTCGTGGAGAGGACATTATGGCGGCATGTGGTCAATTGAAGTCCAATTCTTTAAAGAAAAAACAAGTATATGAAGAAAATTAGCAAAAGGCGCTTCCTCTTATTTTCAATTTTATTTCCCTTTATTTTCTTTAAACCTTCATGGGGTCATCCAAAAAAACCAAATTTATTGGTTGTGTGGAAAAAAAAGAGGGTTTTAGCTCTTTATAGAAACAGTAAAATGTTAAAAGCCTATCGAATTCGCTTGGGGTTCAGTCCGAAGGGACAAAAAGAAAAGGAAGGAGATGGCAAAACTCCAGAGGGAAAATATTACATAACACACAAAAACCCAAAAAGTAAATTTTACTTAAGTCTTGGAATAAACTTTCCGAACCAAGATGATAAAAAAAGAGCCCTTCGAAGAGGTCTTGATCCTGGTAGTGACATTTTTATTCATGGACTAGGACAAAAAAATGTCATTCTGCACTATCTGTTTGACTGGACGGAGGGATGTATTGCGGTAACAAATAAAGAAATAGAAGAAATTTATGATTTGGTTGAACCGGGTACTATTATCTACATTTATGCCTAAAATTTAAATGCAGCTTAAGACTTGCCGATCATCTGCACCCACCAAACCTTGCCAGTGTTATCTTGGTACCAACTAAGCCCTAGGTCAGTAGCTTTGGGGTTTAAAATAATCTCTCTTCCAATCTTACTTTTGAACCAAACATTCAATACATCATACTCACCCTCATAGGTCTCCGATACGTTTTCACCAAGCACTGAGCCGTCAAATCCTGCGATTCTTGCTCTGTCAATCGCAGATGATCCATCTGAACCATAGTTCCATGCTCGCTGTTGTCGAGCTATGTCAAAAGCGTGTGTCTTGGACGCAGCTGAAAGGCTAGTCGAATATTTTAATTGAGATCTTCCATTCTCTAATCTAAGAGCATTAACCATCTCGAGGTGTCTTGATTTTAAAGCAGCCGTTTCAAAGCTAGAAATTGCTCCGGACTTGGAATACCCGTAATAGACATCGGTGTTTGTGCCAACACAACCCATCAGTATAGTTAATAGCAGTATCTTTAATATAAACTTGTTCATTTGCCTCCGGGCTCTTTCTTTTTACAATAGGAATATAACGTTAACATATGGTTCACATGCAATTAATGCTTTCATAGAAAAGACATTTCAACTAAAACTGTAAAAATGATAAAAATCGTCTCCAATATTTTAATAGCTCAGCTACTATTATTTGTTTATACGTTAATAAGCAACCCAATTATAGCTCAGACTGCCGTAGAGTTTAGCGAGGATGGAAAGCCAAAACACAATATCTTTTCATTCAGAATACAGTCTTGGCAGGATCATTTTAAGCATCTTAAGAAAGGTGCAATCCTAGTTGATACTAAAACCCGATCATTACATTACTGGAATAAGAATGGAACAGAGTATAGAGTCTTTCCAACTTCTGTTCCCCTTAATGAAGATCTGACGAGACTAGGATACACGAAAGTCACAAAAAAGATAGTCGGACCTGAGTGGAGGCCTACAAAAAAAATGAGAGAAAGAGACCCCAAACTCCCCGAGTTTATGCCCCCAGGTCCTGATAACCCTCTAGGTTCTCATGCACTTTATCTTAGCTGGCCTAGTTATCGTATTCATGGGACAAGCGATACTAGAAAAATTGGAAGGCAAAGCTCATCTGGTTGCATAGGGCTATATAATGAACAAATTGAAGAGCTTTTCAATTCAGTCGAGATTGGAACGCCGGTTAGAATTCTTTAGAGCTTTTGTGAATTGCAGAAAGTCCATCCCTGTATGAAGGGAAAGCAAGCTTATATCCCAGTTCGTCTTTGAGCCTTTTGTTTGATACTTTTTTTTCTTCTTTATAAAAACTTCTTGCCATTTCACTTACTAAATCACTTTCCAAACTGACAGTCTGAGGACAGCTTTTTTTAAGCAAACTTGCTGCGAATTGCGCTACTTCCAACTGCGTTGCAGGCAGATCGTCAGACAAATTAAAAACCTTAGCTTTAGATTGAGAGCTGATAGCCATCTCGATAGCACCTGCTATATCGTCAACATGAATCCTATTAAATAGATGAGCTGGTTTATCGACTATAAAAACTCTTTCATTTTCTATTAAGCGATCAATAAGGCTTCTTCCTGGTCCATATATTCCTGCCAACCTGAAAATCATAGTTTTTATCGAAAGGTTTTCTCCTAATTTTAACCATGATTTTTCGGCTGCTACTCGTGTAATACTTCTCTCTAGATTGGGTTCGAGTACTGTATCTTCTGTAACCCATCCACCCTTTTTATCACCATAAACACTGGTAGTTGACAGATAACCCGCCCATTTAATTTTTTCGCATTTATTTTTGAATATACACCCATAATTCTTAATAACTGGATCCTTACCTTTGTCCGGAGGCGCAGTACTCAAAATGTATGGATCCTTGTTAAGGATACTCTTAATCCTTGCCTCATCATCAAAAAAAATTGGTGTGGCATTGAGGGATTTAATTTCTTTAATCTTTTCATCAAATCTGGTTGTACAAAACACTTGCCAATTTTTTTTCGAAAACTTTTGGCACACAAATTTCGCAGTGTAACCAAAACCAAAAATTAACAATATATTATTCTTATTCATTTTTTATTAGCTCAGAAATAGACCAATTGGCAGCCTCAGATATAAAATCCACAGAATGACCTTTAAAACCTTCCAGTGATTTAATGTATTCTTTGTTTCCACTATTTCCCATTGCATATATTATATTTCTTAGAAATCTTGTTAATCCTATTCTTTTTATAGCGGTTCCACTAAAAAACTTCCGAAATTCACTATCTGAAAAGCTTATAGCTTCCTTTAGGGTTAAGTCAGAAAATGTGTCTCTATAATTCACATTTCTGGTTATTTGTGCAAATTTATTCCAAGGACAGACAGCCAAACAATCATCGCATCCAAAAATTCTGTTACCAATTGATGATCTAAGTTCTTTATCAATTGCACCTCTATGTTCAATAGTAAGATACGCAATGCACTTTCTAGCATCCAGCTTATAGGCACCCTCAAATGCGTTTGTAGGACAAATATCTAAACACTTGGTGCAAGATCCGCAATTATCTTCCTCTGGTTCATCTATCGGCAATGATTTATCAATATACATTACACCAATAAAAAACCAGTTTCCCATATTTCTACTTACCAGATTTGTATGTTTGCCTTGCCAACCCAATCCACATAATTGTGCTAAAGGTTTTTCCATAACTGGGGCTGTATCCACAAATATTTTCAGGTCACAGTCTAACTTTTTTTTTACCCAAGATGCTACGATCTTTAACTTAGATTTGACAATTTTGTGATAATCTCTTTTTGTAGCGAAAACGGAAAAGTTAGATAATTCTTTATCCTTTAATTTTTTGAGTGGGTCTTCTGAAGGAGTGTAATCATCTGTAAATACCAAAATTGATTTGACACTTGGCCATAAATTTTCTGGTGCTATTCGTTCGTTGATCCTTTTCTCTAGCCAGTCCATTCCAGCGTTCCAATCGTTTTTAATATAGTCCATAAATTTTTTCTTTATTGATTGATCAACCTTTCTTGGCTCGGTTATGCCGACAGAAGAAAAGCCAACATCAGAAGCGATTTTATGGAGTTGTGATTTAAAGTCCAATATTTCCACGCTAAAAATCTAAGTCACTATAATGGCTTGTTGGCACAAAACCAGGAACTAAATCTGTTAGCAAACCAGCATATCTAAAAGCAGGTCGCGACTTAATTTTGGCATACCATTCTTTAATTATTGGTTTAGACTGCCAGTCAATATCTCCTATATAATCTAGCGTAGAAATATGTCCGGCTGCTGAAAAGTCTGCTAGTGACATTTTCTCCCCAGCGAGCCAATTTCTCTTTTCCAAAAGCCATTCCAAGTAATCAAAATGAAACTTTATGTTCCTAAGCCCCTCTTTTATTGCACTACTATTGGGTTGGCCAATTTTAAAAATTTTTTTATAAACTCTCTCATTAAGTAAATTCTTAGTAACTTCGTTATAAAATTTATCGTCGAACCAAGACGTCATCCTTCGAGTTTCGAATCTTAGGTTTCGGTCAGCTGGAATAAGTTTTGGAATTGGGTAAGACTCGTCCAAATACTCACAAATAGGTGTACTCTCAGTAAAGACAGTGGGTCCTTCTTTTAATAATGGTACCTTACCAGAGGGACTGAGCCTAATAAAATCCAAGTTTCTCTCCCATATAGGTTCATCGATTAATTCAACTTCAAGTTTTTTCTCTGCCAAAACCAGCCTCACTTTTCGACAGAAAGGTGAGAGTGCTAAATGGTGAAGTTTTCTCATAATTAATAATACCTTTTACAATGCATATATAATTATAAAAAACAGCTGGATCTGTCATCTTTTTTTAAGATATCTATATCTTTTTTTTAATCTTGAAATTCTATCAACCAGATATGATTTCAATTTTTTAGGACTTCGAGTTTTTGGGCTCGGAAGAGTTAATGCAATTCGAATTGCTTGCTCTTTTGTGAGTTTATTTGATTGCTTTTTATAATATTTTTCTGAAGCTTTATTGAAACCAAATGCCAGCAGGCTTGTCTCGACAGTATTTAAATATATTTCGATAATTCTTCTTTTTGGAATAATAATCTCTAACAAGAAGGTGAAGTATAGTTCTACCATTTTTCTTGACCACGATCGGCCAGACCATAAAAAAAGATTTTTTGCAAGTTGTTGTGTTATTGTGGAAGCACCTCTACTTTCCCCTCTTTTAAGTACTTTATAAATCTCTTTTATGTCTACACCTAAGTGGTTACAAAAATTTGAATCTTCTGTTGCAACTACTGAAAGGACTACGTTTTCACCCATATCAGAAATTGGAGTCCAATTGTAATCTATTTTTCTTTGAAAAAAATTGCTTTCCGAAACCATAAAGCTCGTAAAAGGAGGATTAAAAAATCTAAGTAAAAAAACGATTAATACGGACAAGAATATAAAGAAGACAAATAGTAGTGTAATAATTCTCGTAGTTCTGTGTGCTAAATTTTTAATCACGCACACAAAATATCACTTAAATAGGACAATCTTTTTCCTTAGTCTGAAAGACTACTATAACCCATCAATGCCGTGTCAACTGATTTTGCAACTTGCCTACCTTCTCTTATTGCCCACACAACTAGAGACTGACCACGTCGCATATCACCAGCTACCCACAATTTGTCATGGGAGGTCTTGTAAGATTTGTCATCCGCAAACACATTTCCCCGCTTATCCAGAGACACTTCAGTATCTTTAAAAATCCTATCTGTAATGGGCGAAACAAAACCCATGGCCAGCAATACCAAATCCGCTTTAATTACAAATTCAGAGTTTTCTACTTTTTCAAATTTCTCATTTACCCTTATACAATTTAAAGAACTGACTTTCCCATTTTCAACCCCAAAAGATGTTGTTAATACTGAAAATTCTCTATCTGCTCCCTCTTCTTGACTCGAAGAGGTTCTCATCTTGAGAGGCCAATTTGGCCATGTTAGCAATTTGTCTTCCCTTTCGGGCGGAGCAGGCATAATCTCTAGCTGTGTGACAGACAATGCACCTTGGCGAATTGATGTTCCTATGCAATCTGAACCGGTGTCTCCTCCACCAATAACAACGACGTTTTTACCATCTGCTGTTATCTCTTCCAAACCCTCGAGCGTCTCTTTGCCTACTCTTCTGTTTTGTTGAGGTAAAAAATCCATAGCGAAATATATGCCTTCAGAGTTACGCCCTTCAATGTCTAGGTCACGTGGTTTTTCAGCCCCACAGGCTAGGATCAAAGCATCGTGTTCCTTTATCATATCATTAATTTCAATATCTACACCTAATTCCACACCACACTGGAATTGAACTCCTTCAGCTGATAATTGCTCTAATCTTTTATCGATATGGGTTTTTTCCATTTTAAAATCAGGAATTCCATATCTAAGAAGACCTCCCATTTTTTTATTTTTTTCATAAATTATAACATTGTGACCTGCCCTGGCTAATTGTTGAGCAGCTGCAAGCCCTGCTGGACCAGAACCAATTATTCCTATTTTCTTGTTTGTCTTATTCTGATTTATCTGTGGTTTTATCCATCCATTGTCCCATGCCTTGTCAACTATTGAACATTCTATGGATTTTATTGTTACCGGGCTATCAACAATATTTAAGGTACATGAAGCTTCGCAGGGTGCAGGGCAAATCCTACCCGTAAATTCAGGGAAGTTATTTGTTGAATGTAAGTCTTTAGATGCCTGCTCCCATTCACCCCTATAAACCAAATCATTCCAATCCGGAATCTGATTATTAACGGGACACCCTTTCAAGCCCTTCATGTCATGACAAAAAGGAATTCCACATTCCATACATCTGCTGGCTTGATCTCTTATGACTTGCTCTGGGAGAGGTACTATAAACTCTCTAAAATTTCTTATTCTATCTGATGCAGGCCTATATTTCCTATCTTGCCTATCTATTTCTAAAAATCCAGTAACCTTACCCATCTCAATTTCCCTTATATTCTAAATTAGAGGCTATTCTGCAGCTACGATATTATTAAGCTTTTCTGCCTTTATTTCTTCCAATGCCCTTCTGTATTCCGTAGGCATTACTTTTAAAAATTTAGGCCTAAAATTATCCCATTCGTCTAAAATCTTTTTTGCAAGATCTGATTGAGTAAACTTTAAGTGTCTAGAAATTATGTTCCTTAGCCTTTCTTCATCATATCTGGTCATATCACTCGATATATCTACGCGACCATGGTGTTCAAAGTCACCCCCGTGATGATGCTCAGATTCTAGCAAATCATCTTCTTCTGGAACCGGCTCAAGCTCTACCATTGCCAGATTACATCTATTTTTGAAGGTACCGTCTTCGTCCAACACATAAGCGATTCCTCCGGACATACCTGCTGCAAAATTAAGGCCAGTTTTTCCTAAAACGACTACTATACCACCTGTCATGTATTCACAACCATGATCACCCACTCCTTCAACAACTGCAGTAGCTCCAGAATTTCTAACGGCAAACCTCTCTCCAACTATACCTCTCAAATAGCATTCTCCGTCAATAGCACCATAAAGAATTGTGTTTCCTGCTATGATTGAATCTTCAGGAACAATTTTTTTTGCCTCTTTTGGGGGGTATACTATTATTTTTCCTCCAGATAATCCTTTTCCAACGTAATCATTTGCTTCGCCTTCTACTTCTAGAGTAACTCCTCTCGATAACCATGCTCCAAACGCTTGACCCGTTGTACCCTTTAAACAAACATTTATTGAATCCTCAGGGAGACCTCTATGTCCAAAAATACGTGCAACCTCTCCACTTAGCATTGCTCCAGTTGATCTATTGTAGTTATAGATTGGGAGCTTTATTTTTGTGGGTTTTTTATTTAGCAAGGTATCTTTTGACATTTCAATTAGCTGCCTATCTAGAATATCTTTAATTGGATGGTGCTGTCTTTCACAATTAAACTTTGGTACTCCATCACCCATCTTTGGATCAAAGAACAGCTTTGTGAAATCGAGACCTTTTGCTTTCCAATGTTTAATTGCTTTTTTCCTATCGAGCACATCAATTTGACCAATCATATCATCAAATTTTTTGAAACCTAACTTACTCATCAGTATTCTTACCTCTTCTGCAATAAAAAAGAAAAAATTCACAACATGTTCTGGCATTCCTACAAATCGCTTCCTCAAAACCGGGTCTTGTGTTGCGATTCCCACTGGACATGTATTCAAGTGACACTTACGCATCATAATACAACCCGATGCAATCAATGGGGCTGTTGAAAAACCAAACTCATCCGCCCCTAATAATGCTCCAATAACAACATCTCGACCGGTCCTTAGCCCGCCATCAACTTGGACTGCTATTCGTGATCTAAGCTTATTTTTCATCAAAGTTTGGTGTGTTTCTGCCAAACCAAGTTCCCATGGTGAGCCGGCGTGTTTCACCGATGTCAGGGGGCTCGCCCCAGTACCACCCTCCATACCCGAAATAGTAACATGGTCAGCTTTTGCTTTCGCTACTCCAGCAGCGACAGTACCTACACCAACCTCGGATACTAGTTTGACTGATATATCAGCTTTTGGGTTGACGTTTTTAAGATCGAATATAAGTTGCGCTAAATCTTCTATTGAATAAATATCGTGATGGGGCGGGGGAGAGATAAGTCCAACCCCTCTAGTAGAATGTCGGACCTTTGCAATTACAGCGTCTACCTTGTGACCAGGAAGCTGGCCTCCTTCACCGGGCTTTGCTCCTTGCGCCATTTTAATTTGAATCATATCGGAATTTACTAGGTATTCCGTTGTGACACCAAATCTACCAGAGGCAACTTGTTTTATTGCAGACCGTCTGTTGTCGCCATTATTATCAGTGGAAAACCGTTCAACCTCTTCACCGCCTTCACCTGTGTTCGACTTTCCCTCAATCCTATTCATGGCTATGGCTAGGTTCTCATGCGCTTCTGCAGATATTGATCCGTAAGACATGGCTCCGGTAGCGAACCGTTTTACAATTTCCGTGGCCGGCTCAACCTCATCAATTTTAATACTGTCTCTGCCCGTTTCGCTTGAATCCTTAAGCCTAAATAAGCCTCTTATTGTAAACAACCTTTCTTCTTGCTCATCCATGGACTTTGAATATTCTTTAAATGTATCGAAAGAATTACTTCTTACGGCATGTTGAAGGTTCGTAATCTCATCTGAACTCCAAGCATGTACTTCTCCTCTTTTTCTAACGGCGTAATCACCCCCTACATCTAGAGAGTCTCTTAAAACTTCTAAGTTTGAATAAGCTTCCTGATGGCGGGTAATCGTTTCCTTTGCTATTTCATTTATTCCTATTCCGCTGATTTGAGTAGAAGTTCCCTTGAAGTACTTGCTCACGAATTCCTCTGATAAGCCGACTGCATCAAAAATTTGTGCTCCACAGTATGATTGGTAAGTTGAAATACCCATCTTGGACATAACTTTCAAAAGCCCTTTGCTAACTGACTTTATGTATCTACTAACCGCTTCTGTCTCACTTACATCTTTAGACAGCATGTTTCTTTCTTTAAGATCTAATATAGTGTCAAAAGCCATATATGGATTTATAGCCTCAGCCCCGTAGCCAGCTAATACTGCAAAGTGATGGACCTCTCTAGGCTCTGCTGATTCCACTACCAATCCAACGGCTGTTCGCAATCCTTTTCTTATAAGATGGTGGTGTACCGATGCGATGGCCAGTAGAGCAGGCAAAGCTATCCTATCTTTACCGAACTGTCTGTCAGATAGCACTATAATATTACCACCCTCTTTTACTACCTTCTCCGACTTTACACATATATTTTCCAAACACTCTTCAAAACCTGTATGACCTGTATTCTTGTCAAATGTGGTATCTAGAACTCTTGATACAAAATGGTTATCACCAATCTCACTTATCTTTCTAATCTTTTGCATATCCTCATTTGTTAGGATCGGTTGTTTAACCTCTAACCTCTTAACATTACCCAAAGATTTATTACTGAAAATATTCGGCCTTGGACCAATAAAAGAGACTAAGCTCATTACTGACTCCTCGCGAATGGGATCAATTGGAGGATTTGTTACCTGTGCAAAATTTTGCTTAAAATATGTGTAGAGTAATTTCTTTTTGTTGGATATTGCAGAAATCGGTGTGTCTGTACCCATTGAGCCAATAGCTTCTTGGCCGGTTAGTGCCATTGGAGACATAAGTATCTTTAAGTCTTCCTGAGTATAGCCAAACGCTTTCTGGCCAGAGTAAAGATTGGCCTTTGACAGAGATACTTTCTGTGTTTCATCTGATTCTAAGTCTTCTAAAACAATCTGTGTATTATTCAAAATGCTTTCGTAATCCAATTCATTACTGAGATTTGCTTTTACTTCCTCGTCAGTTATGATCTTTCCTGCCTCCATATCAATCAAAAGCATTTTTCCAGGTTGCAATCGCCACTTCGTAATCACTTTTCTCTCATCAACTGGCAGCGTTCCAGCTTCGGAAGCTAATACGACAGTATCATCTTCGGAAACAAAATATCTTGCCGGTCTTAATCCATTTCTATCTAAAGTAGCTCCAATTTTTTTTCCATCTGTAAAAGCGATAGCAGCTGGCCCATCCCAAGGTTCCATTATAGATGCATGAAATTCGTAAAAAGATTTTCGTTTTCTATCCATTAGTGGATTTCCAGCCCAAGCCTCCGGGATAAGCATCATGGAAGCGTGCTGAAGAGGGTATCCTCCCTGGTATAATAATTCAATAGCGCTATCAAATGACGCAGTATCGGATTGACCTTCTCTAGTTATGGGCCATATGTCCTTCAAGCTTTCTGCGAGCAGGTGTGATTTCAGACCTGCTTGCCTCGCTGCCATCCAGTTGACATTACCTCTACTAGTGTTTATCTCACCGTTGTGTGCTACCATTCTATACGGATGCGCCAGTCTCCACGAGGGAAAAGTGTTCGTTGAAAATCTTTGGTGAACTAAGGCCAAGGCGGTCGCATATCGAACGTCTTTAAGATCTAAATAATATTTAGCCAATTGATCAGCTAAAAACATGCCCTTATAAACAACCGTTCGTGATGATAAGGATACCGTGTAAAATAGCTCTTCACTCCCCAGTTCTTTGTAAATTTTGTTGGTTGTTTTTTTTCTTAGTATGTAGAGATTTCTTTCAAAATCATCCTCGCTCATACCATCAGGTTTCTTGAAGAAGCCTTGCACATGTATGGGTTCAGCTTCGCGAATTTCCTCGTCTTTTGACAAACACTCATTGTTTACGGGAATATTGCGCCAACCTAATAACTTTATGCCCTGTTCCTCACTAAACTTAACTATGATGTCTTTTATTTGCGTGTGATATTTGACTTCTTTTGGGAAAAAAAACATACCCACGCCATAGCTACCGAGATCAGGAAGAAAGCAATTTAATTTTTCCATTTCTTCTCTGTACATTTCGTGTGGAATTTGTGTAAGCATTCCCGCTCCGTCTCCGACTAAAGGATCTGCACCTGTGGCCCCTCTGTGTTCAAGGTTCTCAAGTATAAAAATCCCTTTTTGAACTATGTCGTTACTTTTTCTCCCCTTTATATTGGCTATAAATCCCAAGCCACAGGAATCGTGTTCGTTCCTAGGATCGTAGAGACCCTCCTTTTTATTGCGTTTCTTATCAAAAATCTTCATTCGCTTTTTACTTTTTTTTACTTATTATCGTTCTGAGAAGACTTTTTAATATAGTTTTCAACAAAAGAAAAGAAAGTTTATAATTTGTATTGTTAACGATTTTCTTTATGAAAAGCAGGGAAAGACTTAATGGTTTACTGTAAATTCTCTAAAAAACTAAAGTTTATGATTTAAAAATGACCATTTTTCACGTTTTTGTTTTGTCTCTTTTACAGGGCGCAACAGAGTTTTTGCCAGTCTCTTCTTCTGCCCACCTAGTGCTTTACAACAAATTTGTAATTGGTGTAAAAAATGATTTAAGCCTAGACATTGCAATGCATATCGGCAGCCTACTAGCAGTTATTTTGTTAGTTTCAAAACCGCTAAAAGAACATATAAAACATGTTTTGATAAAAAATGGTGTGAGTAAATCAGTTTTTTTTCTGACTTTAGCAACGTTTCCACTTGTATTTATGGCTTTATTCTTAGAATATGCTCGCCTTCTTGAGCTATCAAGGCAGGTGGAGATAATTGCGTTCTCCAATTTAATATTCGCTCTGTTACTTTTTGTGTCTGACAGAAAACCGAGCCAACGCAAATTTTCGGATATTACGGCAAGAGATGTTTTGGTGATAGGCATTTGGCAATCTTTTTCTGCCCTTCCTGGAACGAGCAGGTCTGGTGCCTCTATAACTGCTGCACGATTTCTATATTATAGTAGAAAAGAAGCAATTATCATTTCTGCAGTATTAAGTATACCAGCAATAGTAATTTCGAGTGGCTACATTGGATTTAAATTTTTTAGTAGCCCAAACAAAATTGATATTGAATTTATTTTCTATGCAGCAATATTTTCATTTATTTTTTCTTATGTTGTTCTTAAGTTTTTCATAAAAATGGGAGAGATTTTTTCTTTCACTCCTTATGTAATCTACAGACTATTTTTGGGATTAGTCTTGTTGACAGTGTTATATAGCTAACTACGATTGAAGCGACCGACAATCTTTGGCAAAATTATTTTAAGCTCCTTTGGAGCTATCCCCAAATCTGAGAAGTTTTCGGATTTGCTGTCCACCAAGTTATCATTCTCTAAGCTTTTTACCTGCGCTAAAGTTAAAAAGGCCGGCACTATACCACCCGATATTAAGCGAAAAAAATCATTTGTTGAAGCAATTAGCTTTGCTAGAAAAAAGGGTATATTTAGAATGATCCTTTTTCGTTTTATTTCATCTAACAATATATCTATAAGTTCTTTGAATGTGTAAACTTCATCTCCACCCAAATCTAAGTACCTTTCGTGCTGATAATCCTCTACCAATGAACAAATAGCTTTAGCTACATCATCAACATAAACTGGTTGGAACTTTGTGCATGAACCAACGACTGGAATAAATGGGCTTATTGAGGATAATTTTGCAAATCTGTTAAAAAATGTGTCCTCACTTCCGAAAATTAAAGAGGGTCGGATGATATTAGCTTTCGGGAAGCAATCTAGAACAGCTTGTTCGCCTGCCCCCTTTGACTTAAGCAATTGACTATCTGATTTCGGTGATGCGCCTAAGGAGGAAATATGGATAAATTGACTTACCTGTTCTTCTTTTGCCGCTTTAGCCAAATTTCTTGCCGCATTTACATGGAGATTCTTAAATGACTGTGAAGGTGTTTCAAAAAAAGTCGCTGCACAGTTAATGACGCAATCAGATCCTTTGATATAAGCTAGAAGATTTTTTTCTTCTTTTACGTCGCCACTAATCAACTCTATTTGGCCCACTTTCCCATAAACTCTCAAAAAAAGAGCTGCGTTTGGGTTTCGGACGACGACTCTGATAAAGTAGCCTTTATAAGCTAATTGTCTGACTACATATCTTCCCAAGAAGCCAGAACCACCGAAAATAGTCACTAAATTCATTAAATTTATTCCTGCAGTGTAATATATGCGTAAGATAAAGTATTTTTTTCACATATCATTAAAAATTTACAAATTTTAAAAAATTAATATAGATTGAATTAATATGAACCATCAAAGTAAAATGGCTGTTTCTATATACAAAAATGACATACCTCAAAGCTTAGACTTGGGAAATGATATAGCAGTAGATACTGAGACTATGGGCTTAAAGTTTGGGAGGGATAGATTATGTTTAGTTCAGATTGCAGACAGTAAAGGCAAAGTTTATTTTGTTCAGATTGACAAAAATCAAAAAATTGCACCAAACCTAGCGAAGATAATGACCGATGAAAAAGTGGTCAAAATTTTTCATTATGCAAGATTTGACATTGGCGTCCTCTATAAGAATTTAAACTTTATGACCCGTAATATTTATTGTACCAAAATAGCATCGAAATTAGGAAGAACATTTTCTCAAAACCATGGGCTCAAGAACCTTGTAAAGGAGATACTGTCAATTGATATTTCAAAAGAACAACAATCATCTTACTGGGGTGCAGATACTTTAAGTGAAAATCAAATTAATTATGCCAAACAAGATGTTATATACTTGCACAAAATCAGGCAACATTTAGACAGAATTCTACAACGTGAAGATAGATATGGTGTTTTTCAGAAAACGTGTCATTTCCTACCCACTAGATGCGAATTAGATAGCATGGGATGGGAAGACTTGGACCCTTTCTCGCACTAATTTTCTTTACAAACATTAGAACTCACGATGCTTTAATTTAATTAGCAAAGGAATTAAAAAGCAAAAAAATATGGTAAATGATGCAACTAAATACACCAGAATGGTTTTTTGGCTTAAATTTATGATCGGGTTAAGTGCGGGTCTATTGTTTTTGATGATTTTTGTCCTTTCATACTCCAAAAAGGTGGATCCTTCATTTAGCGTTGTGACAAACGATGTAAGAATTGGATTGAAATATCAAGCGCGTGATACCCATATTACAGGCAATACCTCAGATGGTGGCTCTTTTGACTTTCATGCTAAAGCGTTAAACCCAAGTCACCAAAATGATAAAACCGTTATTTTATCTCAACCACTCGGCAAAATATCCTTTTCAACTGATCATGAGTTTAATTTTTCATCTGATTTTGCTAGCCTTAATTTAGATGATCAAAATATTTGGTTTAATGGCAACCTTTTACTAAAAAACTCATGGGGGACACTGATAAAAACAGAGGAGCTAATCGCAGATTTTGAGAAAAAATTATTGATTGGGCCTAAAACAATCGCGGCTGAGACAAAATTTGGCTCTTTGGCTAGTGGGGGGATGGAATACTTCTATAATTCCGATCTTGATGAAGAGATTTTTTTTACAAACGGAGTAAAAATTGAAATATTTGTCGACTAAAAAAATTGCGTTCCGTCTAGCTGACAAAAAATTATCTTTTGGGGTTCCTATTTTCTTGTTTTTACTATTGTTTTATGACGGCGCTGAATCTTCTGAAATAAAAAAAGAAATAATAAGATTTAGCTCAGAGACTGCTCAGATAAAGAAAAGAGATGGTCTTCTGTACTTATCTGGTGAGGTGAAAATTTTATATGGGCAATATGTAATAAAATCAGATTTTTTAGTGGCAAAAACCGGTAATGTTGGCACACCCGAGGTTAAAATAATTGAGGCTAATAAAAATATTTATTTCTCTAATAATAAAGATATTTCTGCTAAGGGAGATAAGCTTTTTATGGATGTAGACAAAAAATTTGTTTCTATAGAAGGTGATGTTGAGTTTTCTCAAGGCAAATCAATAATTAGAGCTAATAAAATAAATGTTGATTTAGTTACCGAAACAGTAGATTTTGAAGGAATTAAGGACTCGTTCATAGAAAATTAAAGGAATAAAGATTGATAAAGCCATATTTGAGCGTGGATAACCAAAAAGGTAAAGATGTTGGATTAAAGATCCAGGGTCTTAGAAAAGTGTACAAATCCAGACTTGCTTTGATGGATTTCAGTATTTTTGTCACAAGAGGTGAAGTTGTTAGTTTACTTGGTCCAAATGGCGCAGGAAAAACAACGGCGTTTAACATTATTGCAGGAATACATAGATCAGATGGTGGTTCCATAACACTTGATGGAAATGAAATATCTAATCTTCCCATGTATAGAAGATCTAAAGTGGGGCTCGGGTATCTTCCTCAAGAATCGTCAATTTTTAAAGGCCTAACAGTGGAAAAAAATATCGATGCAATACTTGAGCTGAAAATTAGAGACTCAAAGGAGAGGCGTAAGAAACTTGAGGAATTATTGGGTGAGTTTTCAATTACACATCTACGAAACGCCAAGGCAGTCAATCTTTCGGGTGGTGAAAGAAGAAGAGTTGAAATAGCACGGTGTCTTGCAAGTCAACCGAAGTACATCTTGCTGGATGAACCATTTGCTGGGGTTGATCCAATAGCTGTTGACGAAATCCGGGGACTAGTCCGCGAACTTAAGGATAGAAATATTGGGGTTTTGATAACTGATCACAACGTCAGAGAAACACTAAAAATTGTAGATAGAGCCTACATCATTAGTAATGGAAAGATCATCAAGTACGGGACTCCTGATTCTGTGATTAGTGATCAAGACGTAAGGCGCATTTATTTAGGCGATGCGTTCGCGTTATAAAAAAAACATAAAACTGTAGAAAAAAAGATTTTTTTATTGTAACTTCAGCCAAATTCGGGGGATTTTTTAATGAAAATGTACGACATACTTTCTACAAAGGCTATAAGAACAAAAGTTAAAGCAGCAAATAAAAAGAAACTTTTGCAAGACATCGCTAATATAGCTGCTGAGCACATAGGCATTCCAAATATGGATATCGCTAAGTCTTTGCAACAGCGCGAAATACTTGGACCGACAGGAATTGGAAATGGTGTTGCAATACCTCACGTAAAAATAAGAGGTTTGACGAAAATTTTTGGGTTTTTCTACAGTTTAGAGCGTCCAATAGATTTCGAATCAGCCGATAAGCAGCCCGTAGACCTCATATTCACCCTATTAGCTCCAGAGAATAACAATGGTACTGAACACCTTAAAGCTTTAGCAATGGTTTCAAGAGTGTTTAGCGACAAAGATATACGGGCTAAACTTAGGTCTTCAGAAAGCACCGAATCTTTGTTTGCCATATTGACAAGCAATGAAGACTCAAAAGCCGCCTAAACTGAGCGCACTTTCTAATAAAATTTATCCCCATAACTTTTAAACTAACTTTTTAAAAAATTTTGTTTTTCAAATTTTTGTTCATTTAAAACTTAAGTATTCATTGCAACCTTAGACCCTTATATTTCTAATGATATTGGTCTTAACCATATTTCTGCAATTTCTGCCAATCTATTCTCTCACTGTCTTTTGATTCTCTGAATGCTATAAAACCCCTATTCTCATAGTTCTTTTTCCCATAAATTAGTTCTTTTTTTGTCTTTAAATCAAGAAGGGAGCCACCAGCATATTTTAGTATTGCATGACCTGCAGCCGTATCCCACTCCATCGTTCGGCCAAATCTAGGGTAGATATCTGCTATCCCCTCAGCTAGTTTGCAGAATTTAATTGATGAGCCAATTTTTAAAAATTCATGATCAAAATCTTTTTTAAAAATCTTACCTTCTCTTCCAACAAAATTGTTTTCTGAAGTTATCAGTGTTAACACTTTTCTATTTTTAGAGCTGCCAGATAATCTAACTTTCTCTGATTTTTTCAAGAAATTATATTTAAAGCTTTTGAAATCTTCTGATGTATAAAAAATCTCACCGCTTATTGGGCTGTAAATAACTCCTAATTCAGGTCTCCAGTTATTTACATAAGCTATGTTCACAGTGAAATTATTAGTTCTATTTAAAAAACCCTTCGTTCCGTCCAATGGATCAATAATAAAAAATGTTCCTTTATTTACAACCCTATTTTCAGATTCCTCCGATATTGCCGGTATTTTTGGAAACTGTCGAGTTAAAACACTCAAAATTATTTCATTCGCCTTCTCGTCAGCTGTCGTTACTGGAGAGCTGTCAGCTTTGAGAGATGTTTTAAATTTACCACTCTCATAAATTTCACGTATAACTATCCCTGCATCTGTAGCTAATTTGATCAATGTGTCAATCATCTTCTAAACCAAAAATTTGTATACACTCTTACAACAAAAATATATTTTTAGCACCATCTAATCTTGCACGATAAAATTAATTGCCTATATACCATATGATTAACGATATTATTTATTCGAAAGGTCATAATTATGGGTAAGGTAATCGGTATAGACTTGGGAACAACAAATTCATGTGTCGCAATAATGGAAGGCGCAAATGCTAAGGTTGTTGAAAACTCAGAAGGTGCTAGAACAACACCATCAATTGTAGGATTTACTGATGAAGAGCGCTTAGTAGGTCAACCAGCCAAGCGACAAGCTGTTACAAACCCATCAGATACTCTCTTTGCAGTTAAGCGACTAATTGGGAGACAGTATAACGACCCAATGGTTACAAAGGACAAAAAAATGGTTCCTTACAATATTGTTGAGGGTAGCAATAAGGACGCCTGGGTTGAAGCTAAAGGGGAGAAGTATTCTCCAAGTCAAATATCAGCTTTTATATTGCAGAAAATGAAGGAAACTGCAGAAAGTCACTTAGGGGATGACGTAACTCAAGCAGTTATCACCGTGCCAGCGTACTTCAATGATGCGCAGCGACAAGCTACAAAGGACGCAGGGAAAATTGCTGGGTTAGAAGTGCTCAGAATTATTAACGAGCCGACTGCAGCTGCACTTGCTTATGGTTTAGAGAAGAAAGGTGGTAAAACCATTGCCGTTTATGATTTGGGGGGAGGTACATTTGATATATCAATTTTAGAGATCGATGACGGCCTTTTTGAGGTAAAGTCAACAAATGGGGATACATTTCTAGGGGGAGAAGACTTTGATCTCAGAATAGTAGATCACTTGGCGGATGAATTCAAGAAAGAGAATGGTGTTGATTTAAAAGCCGACAAAATGGCTTTACAGAGGCTAAAGGAGGCCGCTGAAAAGGCAAAAATAGAGCTGTCATCTTCGAGCCAAACTGAAATTAACCAGCCTTTTATATCCATGGATCCAAAAACTAGTCAGCCTTTGCATTTAGTAATGAAGCTGACGAGGGCAAAGCTTGAGACCTTAGTTGCAGACCTTATAGCCAGATCATTGAAACCGTGTCAGGCTGCCATAACCGACGCAGATGTTAAAAAAGGCGATATAGATGAAGTTGTTCTTGTTGGTGGAATGACTAGAATGCCCAAAGTTATTGAGGAAGTAACTAGTTTCTTTGGAAAGGAACCTCACAAAGGTGTTAATCCTGATGAAGTTGTTGCCATGGGTGCCGCGATACAAGCTGGGGTTTTACAAGGTGATGTAAAAGATGTCGTTCTTCTTGACGTGACGCCTTTGAGTCTAGGAATAGAAACTTTAGGTGGAGTATTTACGAGATTGATAGATCGAAACACAACTATTCCAACTAAAAAGAGCCAGGTATTCTCCACTGCTGAAGATAATCAAAGTGCTGTTACCATAAGGGTCTTTCAAGGTGAGCGAGAGATGGCTACAGATAATAAAGAACTAGGCAAATTCAATTTAGAGGAAATCCCCCCTGCTCCTAGGGGCATGCCACAGATTGAGGTAACCTTTGATATAGATGCAAATGGTATTGTTTCCGTCTCTGCTAAAGACAAAGGCACGGGAAAAGAACAAAAAATAACCATACAGGCATCAGGTGGACTTTCGGAAGAAGAAATAGATAAAATGGTTCAAGACGCGGAAGAAAATGCCGAGTCTGATAAAGCCAAAAAAGATCTTGTCGAGGCTAAAAACCAAGCGGAGAGCCTTATCCATAGCACTGAAAAGTCGATTGAGGAGCATGGCGATAAAGTTGACCCATCTACCATTGAAGCGATGGAGCTTTCAATGAAGGCGCTAAAAGAGGTTTTAGACAGTGATGACGCAGAAAAAATTAAAGCTAGAAGTCAAGACTTGACCGAAGCTTCAATGAAACTGGGAGAGGCTATCTACAAAGCAGAAGCAGATAAGAACGCTGGGGAATCCGATGCGGCCGATGATAGTGTTGATAAAGATGACGGTGACATCGTAGATGCGGACTTCGAAGACCTTGATGACCAAAAAAAATAATTGAAAGTTTTTGTTCCTCCTAGTTATGGAAAGCTAAATGGCAAAAAGAGATTATTATGATACGCTTGGCATCTCAAAAGGTGCATCTGAGGCCGATATAAAAAAGGCATTTAGATCCAAAGCAAAGGAACTTCATCCAGATAAAAATTCAGGAAGCGCAAAGGCAGAGGAAGAGTTTAAGGCTGTAAACGAAGCGTATGACGTACTTAAAGACCCGAATAAAAAAGCTGCATATGATCAATATGGTCATTCTGCCTTTGAAAACGGTGGTTTTGGTAATGCTGGCGGTGGTGCAGATTTTTCATCGGCATTTTCGGACGTATTTGAAGATCTTTTTGGGGATTTTATGGGAGGTTCCTCTCGTAGAGGTTCTAACTCATCTTCAAAAAGAGGGTCAGATCTAAGATATAACATGACTATATCTCTAGAGGAAGCTTACAAAGGAAAGTCAACAAACATTACAGTTCCATCTTCTATAAAATGTGAACAATGTAGTGGAACGGGAGGTAAGGATGGAACTCAACCATCGTCATGCCCAACATGCAGCGGTATGGGAAAGGTTAGAGCACAACAAGGTTTTTTTACAGTTGAGAGGACTTGTCCAACATGCTCCGGGAAAGGCCAGATGAACAAAAATCCATGTCGCTTTTGCTCAGGTTCAGGAATAACCCAAAAAAATAAGAATCTTAGTGTAAACATTCCAGCCGGGGTTGAGACTGGTACACGAATTAGATTAACTGGAGAGGGCGAGGCTGGATTGCAAAATGGTCCCGCAGGAGATCTATATATTTTTACCGAAGTTCTTAATCACTCAATATTTCAAAGAGAGGGGGCTAATCTCTTTTGTCAAATACCAATATCTATGGTGTCGGCCACACTTGGCGGAGATATTGAGGCACCAACTCTTGACGGAGGCAAGACAAGAGTAAAAGTTCCTGCGGGGATTCAAAGTGGAAAGCAGTTACGATTGCGGGGAAAAGGTATGCCAAATATTAGAGGTGGTTCTTATGGCGATTTATACATAGAACTGAATATAGAGACTCCTGTTAATCTCAATGAAAACCAAAAAGACCTACTAAAAGAGTTTGAAAAATCTCTTCAGGAAACCTCTAATAATCCCAAATACTCTAACTTTTTTTCAAAAGTGAAGAGTTTTTGGGAGAAAAACAGCAACTAAATCATTGCTTACTTATTCCAAATTGTACAGTATTGAAGCATAGAGAAAACCTTAATCACGAGACCCATTGCGGTGCAAACAACCCCTGTAATCCAGCAATACTTAAATATTAAGGCTAGTCACCAAGACTCGCTTCTGTTCTTTAGAATGGGCGATTTTTATGAGCTTTTTTTTTCTGATGCAGAAATAGCATCAGATGCCTTAAACATCATACTCACAAAAAGAGGACAACATAAGGGAAAGGACATACCTATGTGCGGTGTTCCTTTTCATTCCGCAGAGGGCTACATAAAAACACTTCTAGATCAAAATATAAAAGTTGCTATATGTGAACAGCTTGAAACGCCAAAAGAAGCAAAAAAAAGAGGCTATAAAGAAATTGTAAAAAGAGATGTGGTTAGAATAATCACTCCAGGCACAAAATTAGAAGAATCTTTTCTAGTACAAAAAGAAAATAATATTTTAATGGCCTTATTTTTTTTTGATAATGTTTGGACTTCTTGCTGGATAGATATTTCAACTGGTTTATTCAAATCAGCAATAACCGATGAGCAAGGATTATTATCATTGATTGATCAAATATCGCCAAATGAGACTATTTCATATAAAAATAAAAAAGAATTATCCATATTGAGATCAAATTCACTTCTTGAAATAACCTGGCTAGAAAGTAAAAAAAGTTTTTCTAGAAACATTTCAATTGATTACTTATCTTCTTTTTTCGATCCAGATCGTCTTCAAAAACTTAATACCAGCTTGTTAGGGTCTATTTCTCTCATCGTCGAATATCTTCAGAAGAATAAAAACCTGTTTCTAGAACATTATGATATTCCGGAGCAGGTTGAGTTATCAAATATTATGACTATCGATCCTTCCACGCGAAAGAATCTTGAAATTAATACTTCGTTGGATGGTGAAAAAAATCTATCTCTCTTGGGTGTAGTTGATAAGACCTGCACTCTTCTTGGATCGAGACTACTAAAAAGGCGATTAAATGGGCCATCCACAAAACAAGATCAGATTTTAAAATGGCAAAGTAAGACTGCTGAGTTCTATGATAATCATCAAGTCACTGAGGGAGTTAGGGATTTATTGAATAAATTTCCTGATACAGAAAGATCCTTATCCCGGTTAATAAGACTTGGTCCAAATCCTAGAGACCTTTTATCTTTGAAAACAGGCATGAGACTATTTTTTATGTTGAAAGAAAAGATAACGCTTTTTGAGCATAACAGCATTGGTCTAGGAAAGTTGCTTGAAGATAATCTTAAGAACATGCTTAAAGAGCTTAACTTAGCCCTTGAGGAAGAGCCACCCCTTACAATGAAAGAAGGTGGTTTCATTAAACAAAACTTCAGTGATGAATTGCATAAGATGAAGTTGATTGAAAGAAAGGCTAACTCTGATCTTTTGGAATTGCAAACAAAATACTCCAAAAAAACTGGGATAAAATCATTAAAGCTAAAATATAACAATGTTCTAGGTTACTTTTTTGAAACACCAATTTCCTACAAGAATAAATTACTGGAATATAATGAATTTTTTCACAGACAAACAACAGCCAACACCATTCGAATTAAAAGTGTAGCCCTTGATCATATAGAAAAATCTGCGCTCTGTGCCAGAAATTCTGCTTTGGAGTTAGAGAAAAAAATATTGGGGGAATTACATCAAAAGGTATTAGAAATAAGTAAGGATATTATTAGTTTATCTAGGAAAATTGCTTCTTTAGACGTCTGCTCAACACTCGGATATATAGCTAAAATAAATAATTGGTGCTGTCCTTTAGTAGATAACAGCAAAGATTTCATCGTCAAGGGTGGACGCCATTCTGTGGTTGAAAAAACACTTTTTAAGAAAAGCCTCAATGCCTTCGTTCCAAATGATTGTTCATTAAGTGCCAATGAACATTTGTGGTTGATAACTGGGCCTAATATGGCAGGCAAGTCAACATTTCTGAGACAAAATGCACATATTATTATTTTAGCACAAATTGGATCCTATGTTCCCGCAAACGAAGCGAAGATTGGGATTGCTAACAAGCTATTTAGCAGAATAGGAGCATCAGATAATATTTCTAAAGGTCAATCTACATTTATGGTGGAAATGCTAGAAACAAGCAATATCATCAAAAATGCTGATGAAAGATCTTTTATTATTTTAGATGAAATAGGAAGAGGTACATCTACCTTTGATGGTTTAGCTATTGCGTGGGCTATTATTGAAAGAGTTTTGCGAAATAATAAATCCAGAACCCTGTTTGCGACACATTATCACGAGCTTACAGAAATAGAAAAAAACAACTCCAAAGTTAAAAACGTTTCCTGTGAGATTAAAGAATGGAATGATGAGATAATTTACTCTTACAAAGTAATAAAAGGTAAGTCGAAAGGCTCCTTAGGGATAAAAGTTGCAGAGTTAGCCGGTTTTCCAAACGATGTCATTGTAGAAGCTAATGCTCTACTCGGAAAGCTACAAAATAAAGGAGCAAATCAAAATAATGCTGTTTTGAAGAAAGAAGATTTTCAAATGGAAAGACTTTTTAGAGTCAAGGATGAAATAGATAACATCGATTTGGACAATATAACGCCCTTAGAGGCGCTCAATATTCTACATAGGTTGAAAAGTTATAATTAGGTATTAGGTCTCCTGACTCTCATCTTTTTTATTTTGAATAACTCCTGAGGACACACCCACCTGTGCAGCTCTTAATAACCTTTCTCCTATTGTAAAACCATTTGCCATTACTTGAATAATATTTCCTTTTTCAATATCTGGGTGGGGGCCCTCAAACATTGCTTGATGAAATTTAGGATCGAATTTTTCACCCTCTTCAGGAGCTAATTCATTAATTTCATGGTTTGAGAAAGTGTTCAGCAGTTCTTTTTTTGTAAGCTCTATTCCCTCTAAAAAAGCATTTTGCTTTTCCATCATTTCATGATCAACGCTTTCCAAGGCTCTATTAAGATTATCCAGAACAGATAATATATCCCTAGCTAGCTTCGTACCACCATATATCTCTGCATCTTTTTTTTCCTTGAAAAATTTTTTTCTTATGTTTTCTGTTTCAGCAAGAGCTCTCATCATTTTGTCAGAAAGATTTTTGTTTTCCTCTTTAAGCTCTTCTAGTGTTTTTTCTTCTCCATCAATTTCCAAATTTGAGTCTTCTGCTTCTTTTTCTTCATTATCAGTAAAAGTTTCTATCTCTTCCTTATTATTCTGCTTCTCTCCGTTATCCTCTGGATTCATCCCTATATCCTCTTTATCCATTTTAACGACCTCCCCATTCTACCTAGTATTTTCGTCTACGGTCTGCGTATAAAAGGCAGCACTATTATTTCGATCTTTAATCTTTCATTCATGGTAATAAATAAAATATGCACTCTTGTATATAAGATATATGTGTGAATTAAAAGAAATTAAAGGCATTTAAATATAAAAAATTGAGGCTTATTTTTACAATTTAAATTAAAACTTGCTTTATTTAAGTGAATAATTCTTTATGTATACATAAATAAACAGCACTAGTAAAGAAATGGACACGTTAAGCGAAGAGATGAGGGATGTCTCGATATCTTTTGATTTATTAACAAACATAGAAAACTCTTGTCTTATAAAATTTGGCAATACGATCGTCATTTGTAAAGCTACTATCGAAGAAACTGTTCCTCCTTTCTTAAGGAAAAGCGGTATGGGGTGGGTTACAGCAGAGTACGGAATGCTACCAGGTTCTACAAATGAAAGGATGAAAAGGGAAGCTAAACAGACAGGCCAAAGTGGTCGAACACAAGAGATTCAAAGATTGATTGGAAGAAGTTTGAGAGTTGCTGTTGACAGAGTTGCCCTAGGAGAGAGACAAATAATAATCGATTGCGATGTTATCCAGGCTGACGGCGGCACTAGATGCGCTTCTATTTGTGGGGGATGGGTCGCTCTAAAACTTGCAACCAAAACGCTGTTAAAAAATGGGCAGATAAAGTTTGATCCGATTATCCGGCACGTAGCAGCTATATCATGTGGAATTGTCGATGGGGAGAAAAGAATGGACCTCAACTATCAAGAAGATAGTGCAGCTGAGACAGATGCCAATTTTGTTATGGACGATAAGGGAGAATTAATTGAAATTCAATGCTCGGCTGAAAAAAAACCGTTTTCAAAAGAAGAATTCGATATAATGTTTTCAATGGCTTCAAAAGGGATAAAAAAAATTGTCGAAATACAGAAGTCAGCTTTAAATGAATAGAAAATTTCAAGAACAGGATTTAGTGTTAGCGACCCACAATACTGGAAAGATTGAAGAGTTTAAGCATTTGTTTGGCGAAGTTAACTTCAATATTACGGATATAGGTCAATATTATTGGCAACCACCCGAAGAAACTGGAAAATCGTTTTGGGAAAATTCCTTAATAAAGGCGAGAGAAGCTACAAAGTTGACTGGCCTGGTGAGCTTAGCAGATGACAGTGGGCTTTGTGTTGACCGGTTAAAGGGCGCACCAGGGATTTATTCAGCGGATTGGGCAGTTAAGAGTAACGGCTCGAGGGATTTTAAGTTTGCAATCGAAAAGCTCGTAAGGGAAATTGAAAAAACTAATTTTGAAAATCCTTGCACCGCTCATTTTATTTGCTCCTTAATTTTGTATTGGCCAGATAATCATTTCGAGAAGTTTGAAGGGAAAATATTTGGTGAGATAGTTTGGCCAGGTAGAGGTGAAAAAGGTCATGGCTATGATCCGGTTTTTCTACCAAATGGATACAAAGAAACCTTTGGGCAGATGGATAGGTGGAAGAAAAATAAGATAAGTCATAGGGGCTTAGCTATGGATAATCTACTTAAAGCTTGCTTTTGACATGGAAAGGTCTTCGCTAGCCTTGTACATACATTGGCCATTTTGTATGATAAAATGTCCATATTGCGATTTTAATTCATACAAAAGGGAAAGTCCTAGTCAATCTCATTGGTTAAAGGCCTATTTGAAAGCATTAGAATTTTGGTCATCAAGACTGGATAAAAGAGAAGTTAATTCTATCTTTTTCGGTGGAGGGACGCCAAGTCTTCTCGAACCTGATTTTGTGGATATGGTATTACAGAAAACCGATAGCCTATGGAGTATTAATAGTGATTGTGAGATTACAATCGAAGCCAATCCAAACAGTGTGTCTGCTAGTAAGTTTAAATTATTTCGAGACATCGGTATAAATAGAGTGTCGGTAGGAGTACAAGCTCTCAATAATAAAGATCTTAGTAATTTAGGCCGTGATCATAATAAATATCAAGCTATTGAAGCTATAGAGATAATTAAAAATTGGTTCAAAAATTATAATCTCGATTTTATATATGGCAGGCAGCATCAAAGTACCAGCGAATGGAAGGACGAACTTTCGCAAATAATATCCCTAGAAGCACCACACCTTTCTCTGTATCAACTTACAATAGAAGAAAACACTAATTTCCATAAGCTTTTCAAGAGAGGCTTGTTAAGGGGTTTACCAACACAAAAGATCGTATCTGATATGTTTGATATCACGAAACAACTTTGTGAAGATGTTGGGTATAAGCAATACGAAACATCTAATTATGCCAAGAAGGGATATAAGTGTAAGCATAATCTTTCATACTGGAAGTATGGAGATTATATTGGGATAGGACCAGGTGCGCATGGAAGGGTTAATATATCAGGAGAAAGGTATGCTATAGAAGAGGAGAGAAACCCTGATAATTGGTTTAAAAAAGCAGTTTCCCTAAACCCAAATACGCCAAAGATAACCCCAATAGACAAAAGGGTTGCGTTTGAGGAAAAATTAATCATGAACCTTAGAATCGCGCAGAACATACCTATCTCCATCTTTGACTATGAAAAACTTTATCCAGTAGTAAGGGATTTAGAAGAGAACAATTTAATAGAAATTAAAAATGAAAATATTATCGTGAAAAAAAAAGGTTCAAAAATGTTGGATTACGTTACACGATCATTAATAGACTGCTATTAAAAATTCAGATCTTCATTATTTTTGAACAAAACACATCTAATTGTTCTAAGTCTTTATATTTTATTATGATACTGCCTCCCCCAGAATTTTCATTGTGATCAATAACGGTCTTTAGGCCTAGGGCCATTTTTAGGTCTTGTTCTAGATTTAGGGTGTCAACATCTTTTTCAATTGATTTGTCCTTTTTTATTTTATTACTACTTTGAGCTATTCCTTTTTTTACTATATTTTCTATATCCCTGACTGATAGACCTTCTTCAATTATTTTCGTCGCCAAAAATTCCGAGTTTTTTACTCCGACTAGCGATCTTGCATGCCCGCTAGTCAATTTACCTTCTTTTAAAAATTTAATTATGCTCTCTGGGAGGGAAAGAAGTCTTAAAGAATTAGCAATATAACTTCTTGATTTTCCTAATGATGACGAAACTTTTTCTTGGGTATAGCCAAATTCTCTAATCAATTGATGATATGAATTTGCTTCTTCAATTGGATTTAGGTCTACCCTCTGAATGTTTTCAATAATGGAAATTTTAACAACCTCTTCATCGGTCAACTCTTTAATCAATACCGGAACCTCATGTATTTTAGCAATTTGCGCAGCTCTCCATCGCCTTTCACCAGCTACTATTTCGTAAAAACTATTATTCTTTCTGACAAGAATGGGTTGTATTATTCCAGTTTCTCTTATTGAAGATGCCAAGCTTTTTAACTCATCTTCTGAAAAGTCTTTTCGAGGTTGATTCTGATTCGGTACAAGTTGTTCTATTGGAAGGAAATTGGAACTATTGGATGCCTTGTTAACCTCATTTTCTCCGTTACTGATCTCAACTATTTCGTCAAAACTGTCAACATCTAAAAAGGATGACAGCCCTCTACCCAAACCTTTTTTTCGTTCA
Organism: uncultured Alphaproteobacteria bacterium; assembly: GCA_902556405.1. GTDB lineage: Bacteria > Pseudomonadota > Alphaproteobacteria > Rhodobacterales > Rhodobacteraceae > CACIJG01. The sequence goes on from CACDWF010000019.1 coordinate 35,839, forward strand.
TTTTTTGAACTCATTTTTCCTTCTTTCAAAGTGATCTTCCCTCTTTAAAAATTCCGCTGCTAATTTTTGATACGCAATAGCACCAGAACATTTGTGATCATAAATTAGAGCTGGCATTGAAAACGAGGGTGCCTCACTGATCCGCACATTTCTAGGTATAACTGTATCGTAAACAAGCTCTCCAAGATTTCCCCTTACATCTTCTTCAATTTGTTCTGATAAGTTGTTTCTCTTATCGAACATGGTCAATACGATCCCATGAATTTTTAGGTCTTGATTAATTTTTGATCTTATATCCCTTACTGTTAATAGCAATTGACTTAGTCCCTCAAGCGCAAAAAACTCTGCTTGTAAAGGAACAAGAACAGAATTTGAAGCCACCATTGAATTTATAGTTAAAAGATTAAGAGATGGTGGACAGTCAATTAAAATATAATCAAAATCAACCTCCTCTTTCGCTAACAGGTCACGGAGTTTAACGATTCTTCCCTTTTCCTCGAAAAGATCAACGTCAATAGATGATAAATCAGTCGATGCAGGAGCTATAGAAAGATATGGTATATTGGTTTTTTTAACAACGTCTTTTAAACTGGCTTTACCTGTGAGTAAATCATAAGTGGAAATTTCTCTTTCATTTTTTTGAACGCCTAAACCTGTCGAAGCATTTCCCTGAGCATCTAAATCCATAATCAACACTTTATTATTCACAGCAGCTAGGGCTGTAGATAAGTTTATAGCAGTAGTTGTTTTACCTACCCCGCCTTTTTGGTTAGCAATAGATATAATTGAAGGATTAGATATTTTATTTCCCTTTATCGTTTAAAAATTTTTTCCACTCTAATTATATTTCCAGAGGAGTTGCTGTGACTATCAACAACATCATAATCAAAAAACCAGTAATTTAAAGTTTTATCTAATTCGTGCCTGTAGTTTTCACCCTTCAAAAATAAACAAACACCTCTTTCCTTTCGATGATGATAAGAAATCTCAATTAGTTCCTTTAGCTCTGAAAACGCCCTTGCTGACAAGATGTCTGCATTTAAATGTTCTATTGTTCTGATATTTTTATTCAAAACTTTTACATTTAAATCAAGTTTTCGAACGACCTCCTTGAGAAAAAAAACTTTTTT
>CACDWF010000020.1 GCA_902556405.1 uncultured Alphaproteobacteria bacterium
TGAAATCCAATTTTATCAGTAAAAAAGAAGTAGCAAGAATGCTAAACATTAGTCCGTCTACCGTCACACGATGGTCTAAAACACATCCAAATTTTCCAGAGCCTTTTCCGCTTGGACCAAACAAGGTTGTGTGGGATGTGAGAGAAATTGAAAACTACATAAATCATTAGAAAAAACACCGAGGATTTCTCGTGCATAAACCCATTAGATAGGCGGATGATGTCAACAAAACTCAATGAAAATCAACTTATTGCTATTCATTTAATAGCCTCAGGTGTGAAAGCCTCACAAATTTCAAAGCAGCTTGGGATTAGAGGAGAAACGCAATCACGTTGGAGGCAGAATGATAAATTTAACGAAGCATTAGAGGACGCTACGGAACGCATTTTAACGGAGATTGTTGATACGCATAAAAACCTATTAATTACCTCTCAGAAAATTATTGCAGATGCTTTAAAAAACGAGGAGTTAGATTTGTTTAAGAAAGCTAACGTAGCTCTTAGGTTTTTGAGCTTAATGAAAGGGAAAGACGATATTGACACAAATCTTCAGACAGTCTTTTTCAATATGTACATTTCAGAGATTTTGGCATTAGAATTTAGATAAAAAATACAATTGTAACTTTTACAATATAAGGAAAAAAAATGGACGTTGTAAACACGTGGGAAATCAGGCTTGCAAAAATTATTTGCATCCTTGGGATGGGTATGTCGGCATTTATGTTTATAACTGAGCTACCCTACCCTAAGGAAGACATACAGCAAGACTTATTGGTAAATTCTGGCCCTTTAATAATGTTTATATCCGTAGCTTTGGGATTTTTTAGAATTAACGTCAGGAACTATAACAAATATATCGCGATAATAGCTCCTGGAATTTTTCTAGGGTTTAATATTATGGTGCTTGGACACCAGCTTGATATGTTGAAAATGCCAGATGATAAGGTTATTGCTCCCGGACGTTTATTGGAGCATATCTTTATTATCTTTCCATTCTTTGCCTTGCTTTCATTATTTTTTATAAGACTATGGGCTATTTTACTTTGGCTTGCTCTCAGTTTGATCCAACCTGTGAAGGATTATTTTATTTTTACGCGATTAGATCAACTTTACTTTACGAACGACTGGGAGCTTTTGGCAACTGATGGGAATGCAGTAAACCAAGGTATTTTTAGTGATTATATAACGTTGTATATGCTGTATTTGGTAGCAATCGCAGCTTTTGCAGTATTCAATAGATGGGTGCTCAGAAGTACAGTAGAACTCGAAAAATCAAGAGCGAATTACAGTCGCTACTTTTCTCCTGATGTAAGAGATGAGATAGAAAGCTCAACAAACAATGCGAATGAAAAGAGCTCCAGAGATTTAACGGTTGCTGTAATGTTTACAGATATTGTTGGTTTCACAAAACTTTCAGAAAAGATGCACCCAAAAGAGGTTCTGGAATTATTGAGTGAATATCAGACATTAATGGTAGACGCAATTTTTCAACATAAAGGTACCGTAGATAAATTTATAGGTGATGCCGTTATGGCAAATTTTGGAACGCCGAAATCTCATGGAAACGATGCGCAGAATGCGTTTAACTGTGCCTTATTGATGAATAAAAAACTTTCTGAATGGAATATCGATAGAGATAGAAAGGGACTTGTTACAATTGAGCATCGTATAGGAATTCATTATGGTCCATGTGTTGCTGGGAATATGGGGAGTGAGCAAAGAGTGGAGTTTGCGGTGATAGGGGACGTAGTTAATGTAGCGAGCAGGATATGTGATGCGTGCAAAGAATTTGATACTAACTTTCTTATTAGTTCAGATCTTGAGAAAAAAATTACGCATAAAGAGGATAATGAAAGAGTTTCAAGTTATGAGATTAGAGGTAGAAAGGACACGATTGAACTTGTGAAAATCTATTAATTACGTCTCAGAAACTTATAGCTAGTGCTTTAAACAACGATGATTTAGATTCACTACGGAAATAGTGTGTATAGAAATTCAGAGCAGGTAACTTGATATGACGTCTTACGAAAAGATGATCCACATACTGCACAATAAAGATTTTGAGCTTTTAGAGGATTGGGTTGCTGATGATTATTTTTTTGTTTTCGAGAGTCAGATGAGGACGCGAGATGAATTCTTAGAAAGAATGAAGGATTTTTTTTCAAGAAGTGAAAAGGCTTCCGATTTTATGTTTGAAGAAAAATGTTTGTATGAGAATGAAGACTGCATGAATTATACAAGACTTGAAAGGCAGGAGGATGGTGAGATGTATCGCGTTGTCGGAATGGTTTTGAAAAACAGTGACGGAAAAATTTGGCGAGGCATTGAAAGAATAACAAAAGTAAAGGTGAGAAATGAGACCAACTAACGTCGTATCGATGGATTTTGAAACAAAAGAGGCTATGAAAGATTTTCTAGAAACGTATCAAAGAGACAGTCCCACTCTTTACCCTGATGCTGAAATGCTGTTAATGATTAAAACCACTGAAACAAGCTGTGTAGGCGTTTCAGTTTATCCCAACGAAGAAGCGCGCAGTCTTGCTGAAAGTCGTACATCAGGTAAACTAAAATATCTTGTTAAAGAGAATTTCAGACTGTTAGGAGATATGGTTGTGAAGCATGTATTCACAAATAAAGGAGAATTGAATGACTGAAGCAAGATTCACAAGCTTTACCACCTGCGATTTTCTTAATGACGTTGATTTGGACATCTTTATTGATGCAATTGAAAAATCTGTTCTTATATGGTTAAGGAAATGAAAAGTAGAGGTTTGTTACGTTGGAGCTTGAAGCGTGTTTGGAACCAAAATGACGTGCATAGGCTAATTATGAGTTACGAGTATGAAAGCAAGAAAGCATATCTTAAAAAACTCAAATAATTTCTTTTCTAGTAACAATAGCCTGTTTCGAAGCCCAATTTGAGACAATCTATTTCTTCTTACTTTTCCAAGTTCCACCATATTGATAAGTGTCTTCATATTTCTCTTTAAATACTTGAAGACACTTTCCGCATAAAAACACCCAATCCTTAAGTTTTTGGTATCTGCAACGATAAAGAACTTCTTTGGGTTCATGACACTTTAAACAAACCTTAATTCTGTCTCTCATAGTTCTAATATGGTTTCGTTTTTGGGTATTATTTTGATCTAGTACACAGAGAAGAGAAAAATGAGAGAACCCCTACTAAAATCAAAAAGTAGCATACAAAATCTATTGGGTTTAAGTATTCGATATAGATACCGGTTAAAAATGCAGCAAATGAAGACATTAATGTCATTATAGCGGAACCCAAACCAGAGGCACTTCCTGCCAGATGTGGTATTGCCTTGACTATTTCAGCATTTGATGCGGGCCAAATAATCCCTGACCCAAAAGTCATTATAAGTATAGGTATAAAGAAGCTTAAAGGATGGAAGTAAAAGTTTGAAAGCAATAATGAAATAGAGGGGCCCAGGAATAATATTACACTACCTAACACCATCAAATTCTTGGTTGATACTATATTAGCGATTTTGCTAACCAATATATTACCTAGCACATATCCAAGAGCAGGAAACGATAAGCATATTCCCATAATTGTTGGAGAGAGGTTAAAAACTTTTACTGCAACATATGGGCCGCCAATAAAGAAAATTCCGAAAATAGAAAAGCTGAGAGCGAATGTAGAGGTTGGCAACCAAAAGTCTAAGCTGGTTATTAAAGAGGGATATGTTTTTATTTGAGAAAATATATTTTTGCTTTTATGGAAATGCGTTTCTTTGAGATCAATCATTATCAATGCAAGAAGTAAAAGACTGAGAAAAGTTAGAAAGAGAAAAATTCCTTTTGAACCAAAATAGTCATTGATTATTCCACCTGCTAAAGGTGCCAAAGAAGGAGCGATGCCCATTGCAATGGATAATAGCCCCAACATCTTCACAGTTTCATCTTTCGATGAGAAATCCCCAATAATGGCTCTGGACAGAACTAGACCCGCTGCAGAGGAAGATTGACAGAGTCTGAAAAACAAAAAGCTATTAAGATCTGAGGAAACATAACAGCCCAGCGACGAAGCAAAAAAAATAGAGAAGAACACCAACATTATTGGACGCCTTCCAAAGCGATCCGATAGCGGACCTGCTATGAAATTTACAAATGCAACACCCAAAAGGTAGCCAGAAATAGTATATTGGATCGTTTTATAATCGGTCTTAAATTGTTCTTGCAAGTCGGTAAGGGATGGAACGATTATGACTTGAACGAGTATATATGTTCCTGCTAAGAGTGAGAGTGTTAGAAGATGAGGTCTTGCTTTGATCATTATAGGTTAAAGGTAAGCGGTTATATTAACGCTTATTATCTAGAAGTGTCCGATTTTGGGCCCTAGTTTGATACTAGATTGAATACTATAAGCTGCAAGAACGACGTAACGGCAACGTTTACTTTACGTCGAGTTAGCATACAAAGTAATAGTTCGATATTCCATTAAAAAATTCTAAAATAGTGCTAAATTTAACTTTTAAAGGGGGTAAAAAAATGACCGTAGTATCTGTAAGAGAAGTAACACCGCATGTTGGTAAAGAAAAATTGGTTGAAAGCCGGATGCGAAGGGCGGAGGCTCTCATTGCTAAACATGGAGCACACACAAGAATGTATAAGACAGTAGTGGGTCAAGGAGTTGGAGATTATCTTTTATTTAGCATGTATGAGTCATTTTCAACCGCAACAAAATCTTTTCAAAGTTTTTCAGCTGACCCAGACATGACCACTTTGATGGAGGAGAGAAGTGCTAGTCCTTCCGCTGATATAAAAGGGCCTGACGTTTATAGAATTGCATTTGGGAAACCTTCTGATCCGCCAAAGTCTTTATTAGTTCAAAGAATGTATCATATGCCAAGAAAAAATCAGGTATCTGCGCTGGAATTAGCACCCGAATTGGACGCGTTAATGACAAGCCAAGATGTGAATGTCGGTTTTGCAGTTCCCATCGCAACCGCAGATCATGAGATGCTGACTGTAGTCTATGGATTTAACTCTATGGATCATTATGGAGAAGTACTAGACGCAATGGTTGAAGACTCAAAATTTGCAGCCCTAGTTGAAAAAGCCAATACTTTTGGTTCGATCAAGTCCTCTAGAGTAATATTGAAAATCTAGTTCTATTAAAAAGAAGGGTAACAATCAAGTTACCCTTCTGGTTCTTAAAATTCTAAATTATTGGCCAGTCTAAAAACATAGATGATCACTTTATGGGCATAAAAGTGTTATTATAATTATTAAAAAATGAAATTATGTACAAACTGCCTCTACACCTTTTTTACCAATATCCAATTCAAAAGAGTATGACAGATATGACTTAGGACAAAAAAACCAAAGACAAATAAGATAGCGAGGTAAAGTGGAGGGTTTCCCTCATTTAAACTAAGGGTGACTATAATCAGTGAAAATCCACTGCCAAAAAACCATATGACTACCAGGAGAAGCCTTCGAATAATTTCTATTAATCTATCCATTAAATGTCATTATATTAACTGATTTTAGAATTAGGAAGAAATGTAATGACCGATAGTGAAAACCCTTTTGTTTCGTTAGCTAGAATTACAGTTAAAGAAGGAATGATTGACGCATATTTGGAAATTGCTGAAAAGGAAGACAAATCGGTAAAAAAACGGAAGAGGGTATGCTGTTTCATATCTTTGATCGTGACCTGATGACCAGTATAAATTTGTCTGGACAGAAGTTTATCGCAAAAGTGACGACTATCTTTTTCATGCGGATAATCCCCCTGTTCAAGGGTACGTAGAAAAGCATGCGGCCCTTGCAACGCAGTTCTTCATTGAGATTTATGACAATGTTTCGAATGAAGTCATTGAGAAAATCGACTCATTGGAAATCCCTCTTAAGCATTTTGCTGCAACATCTGTTGGGTATATCAGGTCAGAGCGATTTTCTTAAGTATGCTTTAGCGCAATTTATTATGCCAATGGCTGAAGCAATTTATAAAATGCAAGAGATTTTGGCATTAGAGCTCAGGTTTATATATTTTAGCGATCAGAGGGATAAATCTTTACCCAAAGCTGCGGCATCAGCCTGGTAGTTTGCATAAGAGTCCTTAAGCGTTGCTGAATTTAAGATCACCTCTGCCTTCACTTTTTTAGAATTAGCACATAAAACTCTTATGAGTATCCAATTTGACTCCGTTCTGCGGCTTTCACTGAGAGCAATAATTTCTCTTTCGAGGAGGTAGTCTTTCCCTATCATCAAAGGTCCATCGATCATTTTGACTTGTTGACTGGCAAACAGCCCAATTGCCGGTCCTCTAGTTCTGAAGCCAGACCGACTACTTGTGTAATTTGTCAGAACACTAATCATTTCCAGAGGAATAACCGGTCCTCCCCATGGAGTTTCACCCTCGTAAAACGCATGTTTTTCCGTAATCTTCTCCAACTTTTGCTTGTTTGAAAAAGGGTACATATGACCCATATGCTGATCCATATCCATTCGCACACTCTCAGGATTACCAGCTCCCTTCTGCCCTACTTTTAAATCGCTTAAAATGACTAACTGAGATGAAGGTCGGAGCTTGGCCATTCTTTTATCTAATTCAGTCTCACCATAATCCGGACCTAAAGATGCTGTACCAGTCAGAACCGGGGTGCCGTCCCGCTTCTGTGCAGATATCGCTACAATGCCCGAGGAGTTGGGAGCTTTCTCTACCATCGTCTGTACTTCTTCTCCTTCCACCACCATATTTTGATAGTGGACACTAATGCAGCCTTTTGTAAACCAATCATTCCCAAAGACTTTGTGAAGCAAAGGGACAAATTGGCTGAAGTGCGTGGGTCCCTCAATCGGGGCACCGGAGAACCCAAGGTCTTCAGCCATCTTATTGTCGTGTATAGACAAATGACCATCATATTCCTGGTCACCAAGCATTTGCCGAGGCTTTCTAAACTTACTTGTTAATAAATCTTTATACATTATCTTTCCCAATAATTTCCTAAGTCAGTAATTAAAAATTCTCACATTGTAGCGCCAATTTGCCATGGAACAAACTCTAGGTCGCCAAGACCTTGGGCCTCAGATTTTGATTTTTTTCCTGAAGCTACTTTAATTATTGAGTCGAATATCTCTTGTCCAACATCTTCAATACTTTTGTTGTCAGAAATTACTTTTCCTGCATTTACATCCATGTCTTCAACCATCTTGTTATACATTTCTGTATTAGAGGCAATTTTTATTGATGGGGATGGCTTGCAGCCAAAGCATGAACCTCGACCTGTTGTAAATGTGACGATGTTGCATCCACTAGCGACTTGTCCGGTCACAGAAGTAGGATCGTAACCAGGGCTATCCATAAAAAGAAACCCCTTTTTGTTAGATTGTTGAGCGTATAAAAGCACATCGTTTAGAGGTGTGGTACCACCTTTCGCGGCAGCTCCAAGCGATTTTTCTAAAATTGTTGTTAATCCACCTGCTTTGTTTCCCGGTGAAGGATTATTATTTAAACTAGCCTTGTTTCTTGCAGTGTAGTCCTCCCACCAATGTATTCTATCAATAAGTTTTTTTCCAACCTCTGGTGAAATTGCTCGCCTGGTTAACATATGTTCTGCACCATAAATTTCTGGTGTTTCTGCTAATATGGCAGTGCCGCCATTCTTTACTATGAGGTCTGCTGCATAACCAAGCGATGGATTCGAGGTAATTCCTGACCAAGCATCTGAGCCGCCACATTGTAAAGCAACACTTAAATGTTCAACTGATTGATCGGTTCTTTCCATCTTGTTTATCTCAGGAAGCATAGCTTCAACACACTGAATACCCTCTGTAATTGTTTTTCTTAACCCACCCATATCCTGTAGGGTCATTGTTCGGAAAAACGGATTTTCTCTCAAATTATAAGCATCTAGTAAAAATTTAATTTGATTAGCTTCACAACCAAGGCCAATCAATAAAATACCAGCTAAATTAGGATGCTGAATATATCCTAATAGAACCCGTTGTAGTGCTGCAAAGCCATCACCTGAAAAATTTGAACCACATCCTGAACCGTGTGTAAAGGAGACGACTCCGTCTACATTAGGATAAGTTTCTAACTTATCTTTTGTGAATGCTTCTGCTATATTTTTAGCCGCCGTTGCTGAACAATTTACAGATGTAAGTATACCAATGTAATTTCTTGTTCCGACCTTACCGTTTGATCTTTTATAACCTTTAAACAATGCTCTGTTTTTGGGCTCTAAAATGTTCGGTAATCTTACTGATGTCGAAAATTCATACTCATGATCCGTTGATTTAAAATCTGTATTATCAACGTGAACATGCTGTCCTGCAGAAATATCTTTTCTAGCAATACCTATTAGTTGATCATACTTGATGATTTTCTCGCCTTTAAATATATTCTTAAGAGCAATCTTATGACCTTTGGGAATTTCATTAACACTCTTTAAATTTTGTGTCAGCTCACCAATATCTAATTTTCTCAGGGCTGTAGCAACATTATCATTTCTATTGAGTTTGACAGTCAGTTTGTCTGTATTTGACATTTCAATATACCTTTCCGAACACCATATATCAAAAATGAAGAAAATATTTTTATAGCTCTCCCTCTTTTTGCATAAATCAATTATCAATCTTCTTTAAAATAATTTCTCCAATCATGCACCGGATTAAACCCGAGGACGTCTCTAATTTTCTTGGAAGATAATATTGATTCATACTCTTCCATTTCCCTTCTTATTTTTACATTAGGGTAAAATTTATTTATTATATCCTCAGTCGTTAAGCTAACAGAGTTAGTATTGTGGGTAACGTTAAAAACTGCATAACCAAGCCCATCCTTTTTTATGCATAGTTCAATCGCTTGAGCTAAATCTCTAGCGTCAATGTAATTAAAAAGGTTTCTTAATCTTACACTTGGATTTTTACAAAATTCTTCAAACCTATGATACTCATTAGGTTCAATAATATTTCCTATTCGTAATGCGTAAATGTCAAACCCAGTGCGTTTTTGAAAAGCTTTACCCGTTTGTTCGTTTAAAACTTTTGAAAGTCCATAGCTATCGGTAGGACTGGTTTCATAGTCTTCTTCAATTGGGAGCCATTTGGGAATTGGATTACCTTGAGCAAAACAAAAACCATATGTTGTTTCTGAAGATGCAAAGATAATTTTTTTAATACCTAGCTTTGTTGCTGCTTCCATTACATTATAGGTACCTAGCGTATTGATGCGAAAAGTTTCATTGTCCGGCTTGAGCAAAATTCTTGGTATAGCGGCCAAATGAACTACTGCTTCGAAACTTTTTATATCATCGCCCGATTTTAGCTCTGATATATTTGCGTAGCTAGATAAAGCATTAAAAAGTTGACCGGAGTCTGCTATATCTAAATTTATATTGTCAACCCCATCCATCATAAGTGGAACAAGGTCAGCATTTACGACCGAATAACCTTTTTCTAGCAAGTATGGTATTAAATGCTTGCCAGCTTTTCCACTTCCGCCAGTGACAAATATTTTAGATCTCGTCATTTATTTCCCAAAAAATAATTTACTAACAATATTGTTGTAGACTAATTTATAGACTGAATAAATATTAGAATGTTAAATATAGATAAAAAAGATGGTAGAAGTGAAATGGTGAGGAGGGTCTCTACGCCAATAACATAATTCTCTTATGTCACCCCTTGTCAAACAGCAGTGCACACTATAGTTTTGGTTGATTCACCCCTCCTATTCCCTTTAACTCAATGTCAGCCTATTCCACGCCATTTGTAGGTAAATTTGATGGAAGTAGGGTTATCTACTTGCATAATTTACATATGACAGATGCTTACAGATTAGTGTGTCAGAGGGCCACTCCACAACCATAAAGCTATTTGTAAACACTTTAATCTTTTATAAAATAAAAAAGGCTTTCGGTGTGCTGATTTGCAATAGCAGGAAGGATTTTTATACCTTTTTTTGGCTTACAAGGGCTACAGCTGCGCCAACTAAAAAAGCACCCAGGTGTCCCTGCCAAATAATAGATACAGGCATTATGGCAGAGAAAGCATAAAAATAAATAATATGCGCAAAGATAAAAATTAATAAAATATATACCATCTGATTAACTGAACGCTTCCTCCTTAATCTTTTTATCAACTCTTCACTCAGAACAAATGCTAATAAACCGAAAGATGCACAGTTAGCTCCTATCAACGGCACTGGACTATTGGGTTTGAAAAATATAGTAAAAAGTTGCCCCGCCAAGAATGGATAAAAAAAGTATCAAAAATGTCAGATTATCTTTTCCTAAACTTCTCAGAATTTTTCCAAGCAAAAACAGGGCTATTACGTTTATTAGTAAGTGAATTACGTTCGAATGAATAAATCCATAAGAAATAAACATGATGTATTTTTGAAAAAAAAATACCTCTTTGTATGGACGTGTCAAATCCAATGGAGCGAATGAGAAATAAAAAACAGCACCTTGCCTAAAGCCTGGTCCTTAGACAAGCAATAATATTTCAATAGCAGTGATCGCTAATATAAAGAGGGATGTGCGTTGTGATAGGGTCATAGAGTAGTAATCCTAGAATAATTAGGACAGGTTTGGACAAGAAGATGAAATAATTTTTTTCAAGTTACATTTTGACGCTAATATACCCCATTATTTAGATATCTAATCTGCATTTTTTTCAATTGAAACCTGTAAGACCAACAATACTTCTTGGCTTCGTTAATTGAAAGGAAGATGAATGAACAAGTTTAGTATCATATTATTTTTTGTAGCGTCATTATTTACTGGCCTTACCAGCGTTGGACATGCAGGAGGGCATTTGCCTGATCTAGTTGAAACAGCTGTAAAAGGCGGAAAGTTCAAAACTTTAGTAACCGCAGTAGAGGCTGCTGGTCTTGTGGAGACATTAAAAGGCAAAGGTCCATTTACTGTGTTTGCACCGACAGATGAGGCATTTGCAAAGATAGACTCAGCAACACTTGCTGATCTATTGAAACCAGAAAACAAGGATAAGCTTGCTGCAATTTTGACCTATCATGTGGTAGCAGGTAAGGTTATGTCGTCTGATATAAAAGGCGATATGAAGGCGCCAACAGTAAACGGTAAGTCTCTCTCGATAAAGCTAATGAGTGGAAAAGTAATGATAAATGACGCCACTGTCGTAGTACCAGACGTCAATGCAGACAACGGAGTGATACACATTATTGATACAGTTTTGCTTCCATAGTCATTTATGGCTTGATCAACATAGGTTGGTCAAGCCACTTTGCACAAAGTGCATTACACATCGACAAACAGTTTGTATAAAGATTTGTGGGTAAAGACATTATTATCTAGAATACCTTCAAGACAGCTGAGCACTTTCCTGAAAACCTGGTCTCTGTTCTAACTTGCAAAACCAGCTGAAGGCACATTTGTACCTCTTAAGGTCGATACCAACTCTATCTGCAGTTCTTAAAGTATGAAACCCAGTTATATCTGCCACAGTCAATTTATTACAAACCAAAAACTCTAATGACTGTAAGTGGGCGTCTAGACGCGTTAAGAGAGTTTTTGCTGACTCAATTGCCCAGTTTGTAACAGCAATATTTTGTTGAAAATCAGTTCTTGTGCCTGGTATCACAGCACCTTTAAACATTTCGAATTTGTTTCTAGCACCGTGAAAAAGTGGTAGGTAACCATCGTTTTCAAGCCTGCGATTCCACATTTCAATTAATGCTTTTTCCTTCGTATTTTCTCCAAACAACTTTATTTCTGAATTACTTATTTGCTCCAAGTAGTTGCAAATTGCTAGGGTCTCAGAAATAACTGTTCCGTCATCTAGTTCCAGAAATGGAATGCAGTTAAAGGGGTTCATGGTTTTAAAGGGTTCTTTAAAGTGCTCACCTTCCATTATGTTTAATTGTACAGTCTCGACTTGTATATTTGTTTCCTTTAAAAATTTTTCAACTCGTTTAGAAGAAGGCGCAGCGTCAAATTGATATAACTTCATTTTCTCTTTTCCCTAAATAAGTTCCACAGTTCTACGTTCATAATTACTTGGTTGCCAATACATAATTAAACATGCTTTATAAGGTTTTTTTCCACTCACCTCATTTGAGGTTAAATTTGTGGGCTAGAATATTATTCTTTAACTCGAATTTGAGAACTTTGCCTGTGCCACCTCTTGGAAGCTCGGCAACTTCAATCATATACACCGGCCACTTAAATTTAGCTAATTTGCCCTCAAGAAACCCCCCTATTCTTTCAACATTAAGCACGCTACCTTCTTTAATCTTTATAAAAGCACAACCTACTTCTCCCCATTTCTCATCAGAAACCCCAATAATTGCAACTTCTATAATCTCACTCATTTTATTAAGTTCGTCCTCAACCTCAGCTGGATAAACGTTCTCTCCACCCGATATATACATATCCTTAATTCGATCTTTGATATAAATAAATTGTTGGTCGTCAATTTTACCAATGTCTCCAGTTTTGAACCACTCTCCATCAAATGAGGTCTCATTTGCGTTCTTGTTATTCCAATATCCTGGTGTGACTGTCGCACCCCTGATCTGAATTTCACCTAACTCATCTGTTTCTGCTATTGTACCATCTGTCTTCACTATTCTTATTTCATTGAATATCATCGATTTGCCTGCCGAACCGACTTTGAACGGTATGTTTTCCTTTGGCAATAAACATCCACTAGCCGTTGTTTCTGTCATGCCCCATGCCTCTTGTAATATTACGCCTTTATTTATCCACCACTTCACCAAACTGATGGGAACAGCCTCTGCACCAGTAATTACAGTCTCTAATTTCGAAAAATCTATAGAGTCAACAATCGGAGTATTTTTCATGGCATTGAATGCTGCTGGAACTCCAAACATTGTTGTGATTCCAAGGCTAGGTGTGTCGATAGCTTTTAATGTTTTTTCTGGATCAAAGCTTCGCATTATAACCAAAGTTGCTCCTGCAAAAAGTATTGGAAAGCATAGGGCAAGGCACCCAATATGGAACATGGGCATATTAGCTAACGCCACTCTGTCGTAGTGTGAGACCCCTAACAATAAAGCACCGACAGAGCCAAAATGCACCATTTTATGAGTTATTATAACTCCTTTCGGCTTACCTGTAGTTCCAGAGGAATACATCAACAAACACTGATCGTCGAGGAACGTTTCGTTTAAATTGTTAAAGGAAGAATAACTCTGAACTATATCTTCATAGTCTGACTGTTTAGTCAGTGAGTTAAAACTTATTGTTTTCAGTTGATTTTCATCAAAATCTTTCAGTACCTCATTCCAGAGACCGTTAAACTCCCGATCAACAAACACAATCTTTGGTTCTGAATCATTCACTATGTAGAGCACTTCGCTAGCAGTAAGTCTGTAATTAATGGGTAGGCATATTGCTCCTATTCGCCAACAAGCAAATATTATCTCTATGATAACCGAGGAGTTGAAACACAGAAAAGCTATTCGGTCCCCTTTATTAACTCCATTGGAAACGAGGTAATTTGAAAGAGTGTCTACACGCTTATCTAGAGAGTTAAATGATAATGTAGAGTTTGTTGACAAATCTATTAATGCAGACTTTTCTGGGTGTAAGAGACCATAGCGTTTTATCCAGTCAGTTACAGGAATTTTTTTATTGTTTGCCAACATCGAATCCTCTCCTTAAATCTAATCAAATTTCTACTTAATGATCGAGTATTAAATAATAAATTATTTAATAAAAATGTGAAACGAGTACCGCTAAGGGCCACTCTATAATATTGCAAAAAGATAATTAAATCGCATTAGCTTTATCTTTTTGACTTGCGCCAACCAGCGTTTAACGCTTCAGCCTCTGTGCAAAACCAAACCTCTCCTTTTTGTTTAGAAATTTTAGTTCGATCGTAATAAATGCCTCCAGGTAAGTGAAAAATTTTTTCACCTTTTGATGAAATATTCCCCTTTATTTTACAATTACGTTTTTGGGAGTTCTCATTAGAGTCTAATCGGTTTCCCTTCCGCCAATCCCATGGTAATACGAATTGACCTTTCCATATTCCAAGAGCGTTTTTTTTTGCATAACTCTGCTCTTTTAGATATTTTTTTGAATATTTTACATACGCTAACGCCCAACCATTTTTTACCATCCAAGCGTTGATATCTTTACCTCCTAAAAAACAGATCGCTAAAATTCTCCCATATGAGTCTTTTCTTTCGCCTTCGCACCTTAGTTGTGAGGTTACTGCAATTTGTTTTCTTAGGCTTTTCGTAGACTCTATACCACATTCCCATTGCTCACCTTTGTAAAGACATTCTTGTCTCATTTCAGGTGCATCTATACCCTCGAGCCTATATTTGTCTTGCCCAATATGAATTGTATCTCCATCTACTACCCGTACCTGTGCATTTGGTGCAGTAAAGCCAAAACAAAATAAATACAGAAAAAATAGAAAAGTACATACATTCCGCATTTTTATTTATCCATCAATAAGATTATTATTTTACAATCTTAACTAAAAAAATAACCTAACATATTGTGATCATTAATATCACTCATTATAATAAAAGAAGCACTTTGTATGAAGATCTGTGGGTAGAGAAACTTCCTTAAACAATATTGTTAATTTAACAGAGGCTTAGGTCTGAGTATGGCAGAGGGCTACTCCCCTGAAAGAAAAAAACGGGAGGTTTTTAAGCTTGATAAAAGGTAAATTGGATATTGAGAAAAAATCTTCAGACAATCATTATCAGTTTATAGACTCAAGAGATTTTGGCATTAGAATTGAGGTGTAAATACGGGTCTATATAGGCCGCAAATAACCTGTAGAGTAGACGATTAAGCTGGGAATGTGATGTCTGAGAATGCGTACATTTTCCATCCTCCGTCTGTGATCTTAAATGCATAAAATGCACTTGCCTCTTCAATAAGGGAGCCATCATCCCATAGTCTTCTGCAGTTTCGCATTAATACATGTGCCTTTTTTTCTGTTACGGCTACGACGTCGATTTCAAACTCATTACTTGTTGCCCAGCCAGTTTTCTCTTTCCACTCTCCGCGGATCAATTGGAAACTTATCGAGCATCTTAACTGAATCTCCCCCAATGCAAGCCAATGGATATTCAATGCACTCGTTTATTGCATCTATGTCAGCTTCAATTACTGCATTTAGATATCGATTGTAAGCTTCAAGGACCTTTGCTCTGTTATCTTTATCTATTCATCACCCCTTTTTTTTTTAGTTTTTCACTTATCACATTTAAGGTAAAGTTCTGTAAGTTTTTATTTTGAACTAATTATGAGAGTAAAAAATGGATATAACATTAATTTATTTTGATTTTCCTTTTTGGAGAGCGGAGGTTTCTAGGATTGCTCTTTTTATGGGTGGGATTGGGTTTAACGATAGAAGAATTGATTCAGAGGAGTTTCAAAGAGTAAAATCAAATGGGCGTTTGGATGATGGCACCTTGATACCATTTGGACAACTTCCCGTATTGGTAGTAAATGGTGCTTCTGTCGCCCAGACAGGAGGCATAGCAAGATTCTGTGGGAAATTAGCTGATTTATATCCCAAAGATGATGATTTACAAGCCGCTAAAATCGATCAATTTATTGATTTTCAAACAGATTTATATAGCTTGATATTATTTTCTGGAAAAGATGTTTCAGAGAAACAGAAATTACTAAATAGAAAAGAACTAGTTGCAGGAGAACTGAAAACGAAGCTAAAAATGTTAGAAGATAATTTATCAGATTCTGGCTCGTGGTCAGTTGGCTCTAATATGAGTATTGCTGATTTAGCTCTTTGGAGAAATATGGGATGGTTGGTCTCAGGGACGATTGATGGCATCCCAAAAAACGTTTTAAATGAATTTCAAAAAATTAAAGGCATTTGCAGTTTGGTAGATGAGCATCCTGAAGTTGTGGAATGGATGTCACGTACCTATCCAAAAAATTACCCCAGAGGTTCTTTTGAATAAAAGTTAGATCCGCTTTTGGAAATAGGATCAGCAGCCATCACCGCAGTCACGTAGAATTTTTAGAGTGCAAGCTGCTTAAGGATTTGTGTGACTATTTGGGGTTAGAGAGATTGACTGGTAAATTTCTACCAGAATTACAATGGCTTACAGAGAAGTGTGGCAAAGGGCCACTCCAACCATTAAGTCTTCAACTATCGGTTCATATTTGAGTAGTTTTCTTATAAACTTATATATGGAGAAAAATTGTTTAAAATTTGAGCTCCATTTATGAATAACGTTAAAAAAATTCGCTTAACTCACGGAGAAAAAGAATGAAATTTATAGTCTTAGGAAAATATACCAAGCAAGGAACTGATGGATGGTTGGACAATCCAGATGAAGATCGTCACGCAATGCTAAGCGGACTCTCAAAAAAAATTGGAGGAAACCTACTAGATCTCTCTTATACACGTGGAGAATATGATGTGGTTGCTACCGTCGAAGCGCCTAGTTTAGACACCATGACTGCTTTGAAATTATCTATGATGAAAACTGGGGCCATTGCTGAATTAACTATTCTGGAAGACATAAACTTAAACGCAATCGCAAAACAGGGAGCGGAGATGATTGGGTTGTATAAGGCACCAGGAAAATAAAATAATACTCGTAAAAAAAAAATTATAGTTTTGATCTGCGCATCTGTAATTTTTTGTTGGACATATTATTTACTCAAAAACGAACGCACGTAGGCACCAACAGTAAACGGCAAGGCTCTCTCAGTAAAGTTAATGAGCAGAAAAGTAATGATAAATGAAGCCACTGTCATAGTCCCAGATGTCAATACTGACAACGGAGTGACACACATTTATGACACAGTTTAGCTTGCACAAAATTTTCAGGCTTGATCAATGAAGGTTGGTCAAGCCACTTAGCACAGGGAGCAACACACACATCGAAGAACAGTTTGTATAAACATTTGTGGGTAGAAAGATTATCTGTTAAAATATATCCAAGACAACAACTGCTTACATAGGAATTTGGTAGAGGGTCAATCCACCAAACCAATTAACATAAAAAAACATTGATTCAATTGATAAAAGTTAGATGTGGTCACTACTTGCAGCACCACCTTTATTTTTATTGCGGAATATACTTTTTACTTTCTATAATAAGTCCATAAAGTGAATAGAAGATTATTATGCAAAATACTGATATTGAAAGAAAAAGACATGTTGGTGGTCTAAGACTTGCCGCTTGTGTAGCTGCTGGTATAAATTTTTTTGGTATATTTGTCTCTATTTTAACTAATCAGGGTTGGACAAGTGATTTAGCCAGTAAATTGTTTACCAGCCAAATAATTATTGGAACAGCTTTATTTGTCTTGGTTGCAATTTTTCTCAATAATAAAAATTATATCTATCTTCTATCAATTGTCGTTTTTTGGTGGTTGGTTAGCCCTTTCATAATAACATTCGTTTTTGGTTTGGACGATCAAGTAGTGGATTACTTCGGTACCTATGGAGGCAGACTCATTGATTGGAGATTTATTTATACTACTTATAGCATGATATTGGTCGTACTTTTAGGTAGGTTCTATCTTACGGTTTTTTTTACAGCTTATTATTTGGCTTTAGATGCTTTTTTTTCTTCAAGCATTATTTTACATCCCGAAACTTATTTTACTTATGATCACAGTAAAATTAGCTCAGACCCATTTGCAATGCATGGGGGAATTTTCCAACAGAATGTTATCCTTGCAATTTTTAGTGCCTTAGCTCTGATTGGGATATCTTGGAGTATGCAAAGAAATCTTAAAGATGCTTCTCTCCATGAGAGATCAAATTCCATTCTTGGAAGATATTTTTCTCCAGAAGTTAGAGAGGAGATTGAAAAAAATAAGAAACCGTTAGACCTCGATAAGGAAAAAGAACAAAAAATAGCAGTCATGTTCACTGATATTTCTGGGTTTACAAAATTGTCTGAAGGAATGAAACCAAAAGACGTTTTAGATTTATTATCGGAGTATCAAACTAAGATGGTGGCAGCTATTTTTCATAATGGAGGAACAGTTGACAAGTTTATAGGAGATAGTGTGATGGCCACCTTTGGTACACCTTTCTCAAAAGGAAATGACTCTCAAAATGCGTTAAACTGTATAAGACAAATGCAAATTTCAATGCGTGAGTGGGCTCAAGAAAGAAAAGAAAAGGGACTACCAGTCGTAAAACATAGGATAGGGGTTCATTTCGGAGAGTGCTTTGTAGGAAATGTAGGTAGCGAGGACAGATTTGAGTATACGGTGATTGGCGATACAGTAAATGTTGCAAGTAGAATTTGCGAAGGATGCAAAGATGTTGGCGCTGATGTTCTAATTTCAGAGGAAGTAATGAGCAGACTTAGCGAGAACTTAACTTCGGAAAAGGTAGTTGACTTTTCCGTAAGGGGTAGAAGTAAGAAAATAAAATTACATAAGATTGTGGTTTAGCTATTATTTGTATGTTTATTTGTGAGTAGAGAGATTATCTGGTAAAATATGCGCAGGGTAACAAAGGCTTACAAAGGAGTGTGGTAGAGGGCCAGTCCGCCATAATAGAAAGCATCTACAAAACATAACTTTTTGTATAGTGTAGATTTGAAACAAGCATTTTATTTAAGTGATTTGAATAGAGAGTATAAATATAAGGTAGAGAAGTCGTTAATTGATTTTAATGGCCACCTAGCGGAATTTGGTTACTATTATTATGGAGTCGATGGGTTAAGGAAACTTTGTGAAGATAGAGGCTGCACTCCAGAGCTTTATGAACAATTGAAGATTGGTCCCATTACCTTCCAAACAACAGTATCTTTTAAAAAGGAAGTTCGAGAGGGCTCTACGATTATCGTAAATCCAAGAATTACTTCAATGTCAGATGATTACAAAAAGTGGTCTAGTCAATCTGATATTATGAATGGAACGTGGGAACTTTGCGCTTCAATTATAAGTAACGGAGCTTTCATAGACCACGTGAGCAGAAAGGTGACTCCGCCTCCCAGAGAATTACAAGAAAAATGGAAATTATTATTAGAAATTGACTAAAAACTGTCCGATTTTTTATGTTGTAAGCCAATAATTAAAAACTAACACAGTATACTAAATATTTTAATAAATAGAGGTGCCTTCCCAGGCCTAGTTGCTGCAAAATATAAAACCCTTGCGAATGAAAAATTATGCTTGAATAATCTACTTAAAAAATTAATTGGTATGGTCATGGGGAAAATAAATCGGACCCTCTCCCATGGTTGTTTAGATAGGGCGTTTAGAATCGGAAAGGAAAAAGCAGATGAATATTTTGCCTCAAATTAGCAAAAATTCTAAGTACTTAGAGGAGATTTATAAAGATCTTCATTCTCACCCAGAGCTTGGTTTCGAGGAAGAGAGAACATCAAAAATTGTGCAAGAGAAATTGAAGGAATACGGAGTAGATGAAATACATACTGAGGTCGGAAAAACTGGAGTAGTTGGTATCATTAGAGGTAATGATGGTGGAGGAAATAGGAGAATTGGATTGAGGGCTGATATGGATGCTCTTCCAATTCAAGAAGATACTGGACTTTCCTATGCATCAAAAGTTGATGGGAAAATGCACGCATGCGGTCATGATGCACATACAACCATGCTTCTTGGAGCGGCGAAGTATTTAGCTGAGACAAGAAATTTTAGTGGGACAGCAATTTTAATATTCCAACCAGCAGAGGAGGGTCAGGGTGGTGCAACAAAAATGCTCGATGATGGATTATTTAAAAAATTTCCATGTGATGAGATATATGGCATACATAACGACCCTATTGGAAAAAACGGAGAGATAGGTATTTGTAAAGGTAAAGCTATGGCGGGCGCAGCCATATTTGATATTAATATCGATGGGATAGGTAGTCACGCGGCAATGCCTCATCAATCAAAAGATCCAATCATTATCGCACATGAACTTATTACTCATCTTCAAAGCATTTTAAGTCGAAACGTTCCTCCTTTAGAAACATTAGTGCTATCAGTAACAAAAATTCATGCAGGATCTGCATTCAACGTGATACCCAATAACTGTGCTATTGCTGGGACTATTAGATATTTCTCAGATGAAGTCTATGCAATGGTTGAAGAGCGATTTAAAAATATTTGCAAGGGTTTAGAATTAAGTAACGGAGTAAAAATCCAGCTCAACATCAAAAAGCTTTTTGATGTTTTAGTCAACGATGATGAAATATCGGATTATTATATGGATGCTGCTGAAAAAATTGTTGGAGAAAAAAATATCAAGAGAAATAGGTTGCCAGCTACTGGTTCAGAAGATTTTGCTGATATGCTACGGTATGTTAAGGGTGCATATTGCTTCATTAGCCATTCTGGGAAAGCGCCTCTTCATAGTCCACACTTTACTCTCGATACGAGCATACTTCCAATTGGGGCGTCAGTATTAGCCAAAGTGGTAGAAGACAGATTAATAAAATGCTAAATAGGCAAACCTAGCGTTCTGAAAAGTATAGTTTGAGGAGACTAGGTAGAAAGCTCTTAAAGATATTGATCTATCAGCAAATCATTCCATACTAAGTCATGAGAAATTTAAAATGATTTGATAGGCTAACTAAAATGTCGGAGCTTCTACAATTGAAACTTGAAGATGCATCATTGGATGAGATTGGAGAGTTAGCATTAAAGGC
Organism: uncultured Alphaproteobacteria bacterium; assembly: GCA_902556405.1. Classification (GTDB taxonomy): domain Bacteria; phylum Pseudomonadota; class Alphaproteobacteria; order Rhodobacterales; family Rhodobacteraceae; genus CACIJG01. The sequence goes on from CACDWF010000020.1 coordinate 20,611, forward strand.
AATTGGGCCAGATGCTTCAGAAAAAAAAAACATAGATGTTAAAGATGTTTCTGGAAATAGCGGCGCTAAAACGTATGTCTGTTCCCTCCACAAGGTTCCAAAGTGCATAATCAAAGTTAGTAGTTCTAAAAGCATTATGAGTTCACAACCAATTACGCAAAAGAGAGTGTCGCTCGCTACCGAAGTTCTTCGAAATCAAAAACTTGCCCCTCCAATTATATTAAAAGGAACTGACTTTCATATTGAGCGCTCAGCTGGAATTTCTGTAATGCAGGATTTCTTTCATTTTAATGAAGAGTTAGCGCCACCTGATAAAATAGCTGAAGTTTTAGCAAAATTGCACTCAGCACCAACAAACTGGTATGATCAATTGAGAGCGGAATTTTTAGATGAAGATAACTTTTTGTCTTCAGCATTACATTCGGTTCCATCTCATGCTCCATTTTGGTGTCTGCCATGGTCCGGGATTGATACAAAGATGCCAGTACTTGGAGTAGGTAACCCAGATCCGAGAATTGCCAAAAGAATTTTTGACCTTGGTGTGGAAACTGGAGTTTATGAAAAAGTCATACAGTGTGAGGCCTTTTCTCCTGTTTCGGAGGCCGCAAGACGGCAGGTGGTCGTTCACAATGATTTCAAGCCAGACAACATATTATATGATCCTGAGTCCAAAGAGCTTACGGTAATAGATTACGATCTGGTTCAAGTTGGAGCGGCAGTAATGGATTTTGGATTGCCATACATGATGTGGCTAGGGTCGAGGTTTACAGACATTACTTATAGAAGAGATTTTATAAAATCATATCTTCATCATTCCAGCCTTCCAACTGACGAAAAAAGTGTTAGAGATATGATGGTTGATTGTGAAATAAATACTATCGTGGCATTTCCTGGACTATTAGCAAATATTTATGATGCTGAAATTCCACTACTACGTGGGGTTGATCACCCTACAGCTAAATCAGGATATATAGCCCGGTCTTCTGAAGCATCTCCTACAGGATTGGAACTTATAGACCTTCTGGCGGAAGCTGTTTTAAAAGTTAAATCAAGCGCAGATTTAATCACTTCGAGCCTTGAGCAAGGGCTAGTGGTAACGATTTTCAAGAATAAGGGCTTGGGATCAAATTTGCTTTATTCTTGGCTTAAAGAAATGCGAGAAAATAATATGCTCCGGCTTTTTGGGATCGCGGAGACTGAAGGGGCCGAACTATTTGTTTCAGATCACGCAAGAAAGAAAAAATAGACTAGTATATTTTTGATTGTAAATTAAAAAAATGATATCATATTTCAACTAAATTATTTATTCGCCGATACGTAATTGAGGCATGCCTTATACGTAATTTCTTTGCCATTTTGTCGTTGTTCACATAGTTGAATTATTTCATTTTTTATCATTGAGATTTTTTCGCTTGATAAATTTTCCTCTGATAAAATTCTTGCTCTTGGACCAATCCCCATGAGAAGTTCAGCATCTTGCTCGGCGCTATCTTTAGTTGAGATAGATGTATAAACCTTATGTATATTGATATTTTTAAATCCGGCTGACTCTAAGACGTCGTTAATATACTCAGGGTCGCTGAATGCAAAGGGTCCTGGGTCTTTTGTTACCTCTGGAAGAACTTTTCCAGTATATTTAGTGATAATATCCATACCTTCAATTATAAACTCATTCTCCATCATATTTGTCCAACACACAAAATTTAGAGAACCATTTCTCTGCATAGAAGCATGAATATTTTTGAAGGCTTCTGAGGGGTTTCCAAAAAACATTACACCAAATCGAGATATAACTTTATCAAAGTAATTTTCATAAAAAGAATAATTTTGTGCATCACAATGCACAAAATTAATTTTATCAATATATGAAAATTTCCCTTTTGCATGATTAAGTAAGGTATGCGAAATATCTGCCCCGACTACATGTCCGCCATCGGCCAATAATTTTGACACACGAAAAGTTGTATCTCCACCTCCGCAACCGATATCTAAAACTTTATCAGATGCCCCTATCTTTGCTCTCGAAAAAAGTTCGTCAGTTAGTATTGACAATCGCTCATTTAATGCATCCTCATTTTTGACCCATTTGGGCCCAGATTTTTCGTTCCAGTATTCGGATTGTTCTACATTAATAATTTTTTTTTGCATATCCTTACCTCAGCTTTTCGATACAATAACACATTTATATTAAGATGAGATTACAATCGACTCTAATGCATAAAATATTCACAACATAGTTAGAAAATAAACTTAACCACTTTGGACGGTTTTTTATAAATAAAAGGTTAATGCAAAAATTTGGGAAGGGTGTTCTACTCTAGCTCAAAAAAATTTTAAACTATTGATATATTCACAAATCGCTTCATACTTACATAACAGCTGATCTTTTGGAGAACTCTAATAGGCAAGATTAAATGTTATTGTGGTAAATGCGAGATAATTGTCGTCGCAAACAAGGCTCTCGGTTCTTTCCTTTGTGGCTGCCAAGATTGTCGCCAAGCGGTAAAATGGGCCGAATTTAAAGGAGGCCAAAAAGGTGAAGACTTGCAACACACTATTTACGTTCCATCTGATATTTTAAGAGTTAAAGGAAAAGAAAATATGAAACCCTTTTTACTTCGAGAGGGTGGGCAATCGATAAGGGTTTACTGCGTTACGTGCTATTCATTATTGGGAGTTGATTTTCCTGTCTATAATGACCAGAGATTTATGTTTATTGAGGGTCACTGCATGACAGACATTGATACCTCAATGGACCCAGCGATAGCGATAAATATGGTCGATTATCCAAAAGATAACGAGCCAATTCTACCTGATGGTATTACAGTTGTGAATTCTATTCATGACCCTGACAGAGACTGGACCCAAATACCTGAAGTAAAGAAAATTAGAGAAACACCTCCTTCCAATAAGGGCATACGTTTTTCAGAGCTAATAAAAGAGTTGGGGAGCCCGACAATTCTCGGGTTTGAACCAGGTGGCTCGGTCAAAAAATAAGTAATGTAAGTATCTATTTATATGGGATTATTTAATAAACTCTTTGCAAAATAACGAAGGCTGAAAAAGAAGAGTCCAATAGGGACTGTTAGCTAAATCGAATTCCAATTAATACAATTATCATTTACTCTCCTTTTTGGAATTGACTTTGAGAGCTATAGGTTTCCAAACACTATTGAAGAAAAGCCAAGGTATTTATAAAAATTAGTAATTAGATTTTTCAAATGTAAGATGCTATTGAGCTTTATGAGGAAACGTATTTTCTCACGGTTTCAAAAGCAATGGTCTGGATAAAATCTAAATCCCTTTTACTAATTTTTCCAAAATAATTGTATTGATTGCCAATTGGATTTCCAAAAATCGATGCATAAACCGTACATGACGCTAGGATGGATCCTAGTAGGCTGGGATGTGTTCCATCAAAATCTTTGTGAAGCTCAATATCTTTTTTCTCATTATATGCCTCAGCAAAAGCAAGTCCTACGGGAATTGTTAAAACATCATGTTCATTGGCAGTTTCAGTATAAATTCTATTTAATCTATCTGTCATGCCTTCGTTTGCTAACTCATGGGGTTTGACATATGCAGGGGTCATATAAAGAACTGGTTCCCCACCTGCTTCGCGAATTTTTCTTACATAGTCAGTTATAGTATTTTTAAACAAACTTTCTCTGTTCCCATCCCATCCAAGAGCACTTCCTTCTTGAAGTATAACAACATTAAAAGGCTCGTTTATATGAAGCTTTCCTGGAGTCAAATAACTTTCTAAAGAGTGCTCATGAAGCCCACCATTGCTTATTGTAATTGACATAAAAGCATTTTTTTTTGAGTTAAAACCTTTATCTAATCTTGCCATTCTTTTAACGTGATTATGTACGCCATCACCGTAGTATAAATAACTATTTCCAATAAAGAGAAAATGAGTTGGATCTGATTGTTTAAGAGATTTTATTTTGGGCCTGTATATATATAAATCATTTTTTGAATTCATAATTTAAACAACCTCTTTCATCTATTGGTTCACACTTTTTTCTTAACAGTAAAAATAGCTGACATTAATTTCTTCGTATAATTATTATTTGGCTTATTTATAATGCTAAGTGTATTGCCACTCTCCAGAATTTCTCCATTATTCATTACCAAGACCCTATCAGACAGGAACTTCACCACGGAAATATTATGGCTTATAAGAACAATAGTTATTTTTAACCGTTCTTTAAGTTCATTGAGGAGATCCAAAATTTGAGATTGAATTGTTACGTCCAAAGATGAAGTCGGCTCATCACAAATAAGTATTTTAGGTTCCAGAATTATCGCCCGAGCAATTGCGACCCTCTGCCTCTGGCCTCCTGATAGTTGACTTGGAAATCTATTAATAAAATTTTCAGATAACCCAACCAAGTTCAATGTTTTTTCCACTTTCGTTTCTATTTCATAGCTAGATAGCGACGTATTTAGCAAAAGGGGTCTTCTAACAATAAAACCAATTGTGTGGTTAGGGTTTAGCGTCGAATAGGGGTCTTGAAAAACAGGCTGAATACGCAATGCTCTTTCTAATGGAGAATAACTATCGATTTTTTTACCCTCTAGTAAAACGTCTCCCGAGTCCATTTTGGTAAGGCCATTGATAATCTTTGCAACCGTAGACTTGCCTGAACCTGATTCACCCACTATCGCCAATGTTTCTCCTTTAAAAATTTCAAAAGAAACATTTCTGACCGCATTTATAATTTTTTTAGGTTTTAGAATGCTTCCGGTCAGTTGATAAGATTTAGAAATGTTCTTAACGTCAAGCAGTAGAGTCCTATCCTTATGAATTTTTTTATGATCAACATCTAAACTCCATAAACATTTTAATAGGTTTTTTGTGTAATTTTCCTTAGGTCGAGTTAAGACATTTTCTGCTTTACCACTTTCTAATATTAACCCCTTTTCCATCACAATAATATTTTCACAGGTTTTTGATACTAAACCTAGATCATGGGAAATGAATATCATGGCCATTCCAAGGTTTTCAATTAATTTCTGAATTAATCCAACAATCTCTTTTTGGACAGTAACATCTAAGGCAGTGGTCGGTTCATCAGCAATTAGTAATTCAGGGCTATTTATTAATGCCATCGCAATCATAACCCTTTGTCTCTGGCCACCCGAAAGTTGATGAGGATATTGAGCCATTCGCTCTTTTACATTTGTTAGTTGAACTTTATCTAAAAAATCAATCGCCCTATTGTAAGCACTATTTCTTGACACATCATTATGGAATAAATAAGTTGCCATCAATTGTCTTCCGATAGTATACACTGGATTTAAGGCCGTCATAGGCTCCTGAAAGATCATTGAAATTTTTTTGCCACTAATTGTTTGATAAAATTCTTTATTTGATATATTCGAAATATCTCTTCCCTTGAAAAGGATCGATCCTTTGTCGACGAAAGCTTGTTTAGGTAGAAGTCTTGTAAGACCTAACATAGAAATTGTTTTACCACTTCCAGATTCGCCGACAATACCAATTGTCTCTTTCTCTTTGAGCGTCAAACTAAAATTATCCACTGTATTCACAATATTTTTACTGATATTAAATGAAATATTTAGATTTTTTATTTCAAGAAGTGTCGTTTCCATTATTTATTCAATACTAGTATTAGGATCAGTAATATCTCTCAGGCCATCTCCCAACATATTGATTGAAATAACTAGAAGGAAAAGAGCTATACCTGGAAGAATAATAAGCCAAGGTTGAAAAAATATTGCCTCTTTACCCTCGGCAATTAATACACCCCATGATGGGGTAGGCGGTTGAATTCCTAAACCTAAAAAAGAAATGGTTGCTTCTGCTAAAATTGCAACGCCAACCTCAAGTGTAAAGATTACAATAATTTGATTTAAGACATTTGGTAATATATCGGTAAATATTATATTCGTTTTCCTTGCTCCAATAGCGTCTGCTGCTGTTATGTAATCGAGGTTTCTTATTCTTTGAGTCGCAGCTCTAGTAACAACTAAGAAAAGAGTCCAATGTAAGACACCAATAACTAAAATAACCACTGTAAGTGAGGACCCGACAATAGAGATTATTGTTAACAAAAATAAAATTCCTGGCAACGCAAGTTGACAAGTAAGAATATAGCTTACAACTTGATCAACAATACCACCAAAGTATCCTGCTATTACTCCTAATGTAACACCAATCAACATTCCAACAGTCGCTGCACCAATACCGATTGTTAAAGAGACCCTTGTTCCATAAATTATCCGCGCTAAATAGTCTCTTCCATTTCCATCAGTTCCAAAAATATACTTCCAAGAACCGCCCTCTGACCAAACTGGTGGTAGTAGGCGCTTTGAAATATCTTGATCATATGGAGACATATCGACAAAAAAGGGAACAAAAACTCCTATAAACGTTATTGTAGATAGAAGAAGTAAGCCAAATTTAAAACCCGAATGATAAATGGCTTTTCTGAACATTATATCTTTAGGAGTCAGCTTTTCTAAATCTCTATTCAGAAAATCAGGATTTGTATGTCTAAATATATATTTCAAAATCATAAGCGTAACCTAGGATCTAAGTATGCATTTAAAATGTCAGACAAAAGGTTAAAAACTATAAAAGTAATTGCAAAAACAAAAATTAATATTTGAACAGTTGGGATATCCGCTCCCAAAATAGATAGTAACGCTAATCGTCCCAGTCCATTTATTGCGAAAACAGACTCAGTTATTAGTGATCCCCCAAATTTGTGTCCAAGCTGCACAGCAATTACACTTATTATTGGTAAAACAGCATTTCTTAAAGCATGCTTAGTGACCAACCTCCAACCTGAAAATCCAATCGAACGGGCTGTTCTAATATAATCAGAGTTAATTACATCAAGTAAACCCGTCCGCATTAATCGCATTACAGGGGGAACGGAACTAGTACCAAGAACAACTGAGGGTAAAATAAAATGGTAGTATGTTTTATCTCCTGAAACTGGGAATATTGGAAAGGTTACAGAAAAAATAATAATAAGAATAAGCCCTAACCAAAAATTTGGGATAGCTTGAGCAGAAACAGCTACGCTTAACGCAAAACGATCTATTATTGAATTTGGATTTAATGCAGCGAATATTCCTAAGGGGATAGCGACCATAATGGTCACACTTACAGACATCAAAGCAAGCTTTATAGTCTGTGGTGCTCTTTCTAATAAAAGTGTACCGACAGGTTTGTTCCAGTAATAGCTTACTCCAAAATCTCCTGTAAAAATTCCCCCCAACCATTCAAAATATCTAGTGAGGATCGGTCGATCAAAGCCATACTGTGTTCTTATCTGCTCGATTTCTTCAAACAATGCTTCTTCTCCCGCGACAGCTTGAGCAGGATCAGTAAAAATATTTAGAAAAAAAAATGTTACAAACGAGATTGTAAACGCGACAGCTAAAGATACCAAAAACCGCCCGGCGACAAATTTTAACATTTCAGTTGTTCACTTTGAAGAAAGTCATAATTTATCGCCAAGCCAAAAAGTTTTTATTTCCAAGTGGTTTTCCAAATTCTTGGATATCCATCAGGATCTTGAACAAAGTTAATGTCTTTGCTCGATAAAACCCCTTCGGAATACGACCAAAGTGGAACCCAATATGCTTGTTCAGCAATCAATTTTAAACCTTCAGCATAAAGTCGTTTTCTTTCCTCTTTGTCTAAAGTTTGCTCGCCTCCAAGCATGAGCTCATTAACTTTCGGATCTCCACTAAGGTTTCTGTCACCCTTCTTTGGATTTCTCCAATGGATGTTGGAAATTGTTGCAGTATCTGGAGAAGCGGAAGATCCCCACGTTCCAAAGTAAGCTCTTATCTGTCTTGCTTTACGGGCTTTATTCAGAACAGCTAGTTTCCCATGTTTCAAAGACACGTTTATTCCAACTTTCGCAAGATCGTCTACCATAGCTAACGCCGCTTCTTTGTCTCTATATGAATAAAGTTCTAAGTCAAAACCATTTGGATAACCAGCTTGCGCCAGTAATTCTTTGGCTTTCTCAGGATTATATTCATATTTCATAACATCTTGGAAACACCCAAATACCACTGGGTTACATGCGGTGTGAATAGCTTTAGCGGGGCCTCCGATAAGATTCGTCGCAATGCTATTTCTGTTTATTGCATGGTTCATCGCTCTTCTTACTTCTAGCTTTGTAATTGGATTACCCTCTCCAGAATATCCCCCAGCATCCAAGACTAGAAACCCTACTCTTAAACTAGGTCCAAGCTGATAATCTGCTTTACCTGTCTTAGCCATTGCTTCACCAATATCTTTTTTAACATTGTACATCCAATGAATACCACCACTCATCAGCTCAGCCTGCTGTGTACCCATATCAGGTATGGATCGTATGATTAAATTTTTGATAGCTGGTTTACCTTTCGGTCCATTGAAATACTCTTCATTTCTTTCAAGCACAACTTCTACTCCTGGCTCAAAAGATATTACCTTATACGGTCCAAGACCCGTATTCGATGTAGCTTGTGCATCATCTATCCAGTTACCCTCAGTACCCATAATCCCTTTTTTTCTTATCTTTATTCGATAGCAATCATTGAAAAAGTTAGCATAGGGAGTTTTTAAGTTGAACCTCACAGAATATTTTCCAGTCCGTTCTATACTATCCAACCATCCTGAAACTTTTGAATGACGTCTGTTCTTATCGTTTTTGTTTATAAAGTTAAAAGTGTAGACTACATCTTCAGCTGTCATTTCTGAGCCGTCGTGAAACTTCACTCCTTGTTTTAAATTTACGTCGATGGTAGTTTCGTTAACGATATTGAAATCTGATGCCAAGCTTGGAGCATAAGACAAGTTTTCTGGTTCGACATAAAACAACGAATCGTCAATCATATCACCTAGAATTATGTACTCAGTTTTTGTACCATAATTATAGTCCAAGTTGGTTATTTCTCTTGTAAACGCTATCACAAGCGTATCATCCGATTTATCTGCGACTGCAATAAATGGAGATAAGACAAAAACTATGGACATTATAAAAATATCTCTTAAAACTTTCATTTTTTCCTCCCTAATAAAGAACCAGATATTAGTATGCTTAATATGGAAACTGTATTCAATAAGTTTACAAAAAAAACTATTTTATCGAGACACAAAGACATTATTTCGCCGCACATACGCCACTGATTAGAGTTCAGTAGAATTCTTACCGTGTCTTCCTTTATCTGATTTTTCGAAAAAGTCTTGCAATCTAGATAGCACTTCTTTTCTCGTGGCAACACTGTATCCGTTAATTGCTTCAACGCGAAGCTGATTATCTAAGTTTCTTCCGATCATATCCAGAATGGTCTCTTTAGCGGAACGTACTGCGACTTGATCATTGCGCAATATTTGACGTGCAATCAATTCTGCTCTTTCCATCAATGACTCATGAGGCACTACTTCACTGACCAAATTCCATTGAAAAGCCTTATTCGCGTCAATTGGTTCAGCGGTGAGTAACATATGCATAGCTACACTGAGGCCGGCAGAATTAATTAGCCTTGGTATCCCCCCATCACCATGATGAAATCCTCTCCTAGCCTCGAAAGACCCAAACTTAGCATACTCAGATGCAATACGACACAGGCCAGTGCCGTTTCAAATCCTCCTGCCAAAGCCCATCCGTTAATGGCCGCTATGGTAGGCTTTTTCAAGTGATGAAGTCCTCTGGTCAATCCTCCTAATCCATCAGCTATATTCGTACGAACTTTTTCTGGAGTCGCATTAGGCCATCGCGACATGTAGCTTTTTAAATCCGCTCCTGCACAAAAGGCGTCTCCTTTACCTGTAAGTATGGCTACGTTAACACTATTGTCACTTTCAAAATCTCTCCAAATTTCCCATAGTCTTTTGTGTATTGGAGGATCTATAGCATTCTTAGCTTCAGGTCGATTGAATGTGATAAATGCTATCCTATCCTTTTTAACATAATCTACAAATGTGTTTACCTATATCGTTTCCAGCCTTTAAGGTTTCTGAA
>CACDWF010000021.1 GCA_902556405.1 uncultured Alphaproteobacteria bacterium
TCTAAATTAGGTTTAAAAGTGAGCATTAAGGTAGAGAATTACTATTTGTTGTTGGCTATATTTCTTTTACTTTTACAAAAGGGTACTTTTATATTTATGGCTTCTCCACTGCCTGATGAGGCATACTACTGGCTTTGGGCAAAAAATCTCGATCTATCATATTTTGATCACCCCCCGTTCTCAATATGGCTCCAAAGCATTTTCAGTATCATTATCATAGATAAGTTTTTACTAATAAGAATAGTCCCAATAATTTGTTCTATTTTTTTTATGTTTACTATTTATGTCTGGACAAAAGCTTTGGTGCCATCTTTTTCTTTCAATGTTTACCTAAAGAACTTAGCCATCGCGTTATCTTTGCCAATTTTAGGTATTTTTTTGACTATCTCTTTCCCTGATTGTCTGGTCATTTTATGCCTAAGTATGAGTGGCCTCTTTTTTAGTAGGTTTCTTCATTTCAGTGAAAACAATAAAGGCAGAATTACTGCTTGGTATCTTTCAGTATTCTTTTTTTCATTAGCTATCTTGACTAAATACAATGCGGTCTTGTTCGGTCTAGGTATTTTTATCTTTTTAAACTTTTATTCAAGACAAAGATCGATTTTATTCTCAAAGCATTTGATTATTGCAGTTATCCTTATTGTTGCAATTCAAACACCAGTTATTGGATGGAATATTGAAAATGAATTTTTATCTTTCCGATTTCATCTGCAAGATCGTTTGGATTTTTCCATAAATTTTGATCAAGTGTTAAAGCAGATATTAATTTTCTTTTTTGGGCTTGTAGTTTCATTCTGCCCCTTTTTTTTGTTAGGCATTATATCTCCATCAAAAAAACTCTCTTTTAATTTTTTGGAGGATGAGCAATTAAAATTAGCAACGACAATACTTGTTAGCACTCTGATTTTCTGCTGTACTCTGTCGCTTTTTATTACAGTTCAGTATTACTGGGCTTTGCCAGCAATAGTTGCATTTGTGCCTATTTTTCAGAAAATATTGAATACCTTTGGAAGATTTATAGGGCTATTGATATTTGGTATTTCTCTAAACCTAATTCTAACTGTCAACTATGTAGTAACCCCAGTATCTGGGTTTTGGGGACCTGTGGATAGGGAAACCGCGCTTATTTTTGGGTGGAACCAAGTTGTAAATGAAATATCGGAACTTAAGAAAAAAAACAATATAAGTAATGTTCTTTTTTCTGATTACCGGGTCGGCTCTCTTTATGCTTTTCATTCTGGTAATCTCGATGTTGACGTTTTCATGAAAGATAGAGGCACACAATTTGATTTGTGGCGAAAAGAAGGACGATCTAAACAAGCATTAGAAAGATCTATTATAATGGTTGATAATCAGTTTCCAATAAACAGAAGGATTGAAGAACTCTTCAAGAATATTAGGTTTGTAAAAAATATGGAAATCAAAGAAGGTTCATTGATTATTAAATCATATGATTTATATCTTGCTCACAACTAGTCTGATGATCCCATTATTGCCTTTAGTTCTTCAAGAGATAACGTCGTGTTATTAGTATGCTTATATGCAAGAACTGCTTGAAGAAGGTTCATTTCCATACCATTTATGACATTTAGACCAATTTCTTTGGAATCCCTTAATAGCATTGTTTCAGGAGGGTCATAAATAATATCATAAACTAAGCTAGAATTTTTCAGTTTATGCAGATATTCTCGCTGAATAAGTTTTTCATTAAGGTTATTTTGAGAGCCTACAGATGTTGCATTAATCAAAATATCGATTTCACTAATCTTAGACGGAAGCTCTTTTAAATCAATAAAATTAATTTCTCGTTCATCTGAAAATTTCTTATTGGGTATAGTTCTATTAAACAGTAGAATTTCATGCTTATCTTTATATTGCTGCAAAAATCCAGCAATAGCTTTCCCAGCTCCCCCATACCCTACAAGGCCAATTTTTAATGGTTTTTTATCATCCAAAATTTTAGCTATCGGTTTTAAAGCACCTTCTCCATCTGTATTAGTACAAGAAAAAAATTGATCACTAGGGTTGCTACGGAAAATACAATTTATTGCTCCTATTTTCCGAATAGTTTCGTTACAGTTATTACTGAGGATGGCGAAGAGTTTTTCTTTATATGGAACTGCAACTGCTCCACCAAGGCAAGTCAGCTCTTTTTGCAAAACCATAATAAGTTTTTCCAGATTTGCCTCTTCCACGTCAAGCGGTAACATTTTGGTGCGTCTTCCTTGTGCTTTGTAAACTTTATTCCAGAGAACGGGCGATCTGGCACCTTTAGATGGATTCGCTCCAATAATAAAGCTAAATTCTGTTAGGTCCTGAAGACTAATTTTATTTGTAATTAGGTTATTTACTTTATCTTCAATCAAGCACACACCTATTGACATTATTTGCAATTTTATTCATATCGATCATCAAATGTTCAAAATCTTGGAAGTCTATAGGTTGGAGAGGATCTACTGCAGAATTTTCTGGATCAGGATGTACTTCTAGCATAACGCTATCGCATCCTGCTGCTATGCTTGCTAGCGCCATTGGCTTTACCCAAGGCCTCCAGAAGGTTGCATGAGAAGGATCAACTGCTATGGGTAAATGTGTTATTTCTTTTGCAGCGGGCACCACTTGTAAGTCTAAGAGAAACCTAGAGGAATCTTTATGAGTGTGAGGAACGCTAACACCTCTTTCGCACAAAATTACTTTTCTATTTCCCTCGTACAGCGCATATTCTGCGGCACCAAGCCAATCTCGTAATGATGCACCATAGTGCCTTTTTATCATAAGAGGCTTATCAGTCTTTGCAGCTGCCGTTATCAAAGGATAGTTTTGCATATTTCTTGAGCCTATCTGTAAAATGTCAGCAACATCACAAATCATATCGAGATATTTCTCCTCCATTACTTCGGTAATGATACCTATGCCAGCTTCCTTTTTTGCAATGCCTAACCACTTTATGCCTTCTTCTCGAGTTTCGGTATACTTCTCCGAGCGATATGGAAAAGTAAGTGGCTTAAAAGCACCACCTCGTAAAAAATGTGCCCCTGCTTTTTTGACTTGGATAGCTGTTTCAACTATCAGATTTTCATTTTCTACCATGTTAGGTCCAGCCATTACAGGAATCAATTTGCCTCCAAATGATATACCTGCAATTTCAAAGAATGAAGTATGTGATTTATCTGTTTTTGCAGTCAAAGGAAATTTTTCTTTCATATCTTCAATCGACACATCTTTACCAGGTGCTTTATTTTGTATCATGTTACAGTCCTAATTTTTTACTACTTAGATTTTCCGATAAACTCACTTTTCTTCCCATCTCAACACTAGCATAAATCGAGTGAATTAGTTTGAGAGTATGAAGACACTCGCTCGCTACGAAAGGCACCTGATTACTGCCATTTATTTTATACTTTTGAAAAATATTTCTAAGCTGCCTATAATGACTAATCCCATAACCGTTATCAACTTCTTCAGAAAATTGTTTCATTTTCTCCTCTTCTTCATCCGCTTCATCTAAAAACTTCCATTGCTCAATCTTATTAAGGGCTACGCCGCCAATCTGTACAACTCCCGAAGTGCCGGTAATGGTAATTGAAGCTTCAATATCTTTTGGCCTAGCCGCTGTTGTAAGCTCTAATGTGGCTAAGCCTCCATTTTTCATCTCAATAGCTGCAACTAATGTATCCTCTGCTTGCAACTTATTCTCTATTGTTGCAGATAGTGCACAAACTGATTCTACCTCGCCACAAATCCAAGATAGAGCATCAACATGGTGTATAGCCTGTTGATTTGTAACGCCTCCATCTTGTGCCCATGTTCCATGCCAACCATCATTATAATAATCCTGGAATCTACACCACCTTAGTCTTACAGATACTGAAACCAAATTTCCAAACCGTTTGTTTTCAAATGCTTTTTTTGTTATCCCCACTGCTGGATTTAACCTATTTTGAAAAATTGACGCACAAAATTTATTTTTTCTAGAAGAAATATCAATTAATTCCTCCGCATGCTCAATTCTTAGAGACAGTGGTTTTTCTACAATTACATTTAAGTTATTCACAAGACAAATTTTTGCATGATCGAAATGTTGGCCACTCTTAGTTAATATTAAAACGATTTCCATATTCTTATGTTTCACAAATTCGTTAATATTGTTGTAAGGCTGGCAACTTAATTTTTTCCCAACATTATTACTTTTTACATTATCAACATCGCAACAAGCTATTATTTCGTACAGATCACCTACTCTTCCAGGTACGAAAATTTTATCAATATAATGCTCACATACGCGACCACAGCCTAGAATTCCTATTTTTAATTTCTCTTTATCCATTACTAAACATCTTTATTAATTTGGAATGAGTAGGGATAATTTGGTACTGGAGAAAGTCCCACTTTACCAGTCAATATTGTCTTTTTTCTAATATTATCAACGTACGTAACGGCTCCCAACCCAAATAAGTTAATATGTATTTTTTCTGGTTTTGTTCTTCGTGAGCCCATAAGGCTATCGCCAATTGCGTGAATTCCCTGCTGCGCATCCAGCCAAATACTTCTCTGCTCAATAATTGACGCACAGACTGTGTCATACCCACCCTCTATTATATTATTAATTAGTTTGGTCAGTAGTTCTTTTGGCCGAAAGGGATAATTTTCTTCTACAATAACTACTAAATCGATCTTTCTAACCTTTTCAATTTCTTCTACCGTATACTTTAAAACATCAGGTAGGCCGACGCTTTCATCTGACAACTCAATTGGCCTAATGAAAGGTGCCCTAGCTCCATTATCCTCAGCGATTTTTGCTGTCTCAACATTATCAGTAGATACGAATATCTCTGATACTAGGCTGCAGGACTTTAAGTATTTAATACTTTCTACTAGTAAATTTTTATCTTTAAAATTTGTTGAAAGTCCTTTTATGGGTATTACACCTATAATATTCAATTTGTCTACTATTAGCTTGGAAAGCGATATCGCCGGTCCTTCTAAATTCTCAATAATGTTAACTATTTTTTCAGCTCTGTCCAATTTACCACCTTGGTTTATGCCGTGGTAGTGGTAAACGCTAGAATGCGGTGTGTAATAAATATGATAGCCATTTTTTATTACTTCAGCACCCCATAATCTATCTTCAATGTTTGTTGTTTTTTCATCAAATGGAAATTTATTCCATATTTTTCGTGGAATGGCGCTATTCGCATTATGAAAGAAGCTATCTTTTTTCTGGGTGCGTTCATCCAATCCAAAAACCACAGTCAAGTCTCTCTTATCTAATGCTGAGGATGAAGATAATGGCTCTTGTCTACCGTATACACCTGCAAGTAATTGGGATTCATCATTTACTAAGGGTTCGATTAGCTTTTCAAGCCAAAGGCTGTTTTTTGGTATACAATGGCCTGAAATAATAGCTATATATTTTCCTGAAGAAGCTCGAATACCTTCATTGATCGCTTTACCAGGATAAAAGTCTGCCATGTTAATAATGTTATTAGTATAGTTTTTTGCGATTTTAACAGATCTATCTTGGGAGTTATTATCAACTAATATAATTTCGTAGTTGCTTATGCTTTGCGTCGCAATGGCGCTCAGGCAATGATCTATCCATCTCTCCTCATTTCTTGTTCTAATTATTATGGAGACGAGTGGCGAAGAGATTTCCATTTTTCTTGTCATAAAAATAACTTTACTTTTTCTGGGTTATTCGCACGTAAGTATTCAAGCGCCTTTTCTGCTAAATAGAAATCAAATTCGCTATGAATATCAATTGATGTTTCAAAGTTTTCGTTAATTAATATCTCCACATTATTACCAATTCTTTTTCCATCACGCCAAAGTGAAGCGCGAGATGCACAAGCAAGTCCCGTATCTTCTCTATATATAGGTTTCTTTTCTTGCCTACTAGAATAAAATTCCATTTCCTTCATGACTCGTCTAAGCTTTCCATGATCATCGATTTTCCAATAATTTTTGTGGGTTGGAGAAGCAGCGAACACAGATTCAAGATCTTTATTATTTTCTAACTTCTCTATAGCAGATGAAATCCATTCGACATCTCTAAAAATATCGGTACAAGTTAGAAAAACGCACAAATCGAAACGCTGGTTTGTACTTTCCTCAAATTGATTAAGCGCATATTTCAACGTATCCTCAGTGGTTGTGTTATCGTTGGCTAATTTAGCGGGCCTTAGAGCTGGAACAGTAGCGCCAAAAAGTTGAGCTTTTTCAGCAATATCGCTAGAGTCTGTAGTTACTACCACTTCATCAATTTTCTTGCACGTTTTCGCTGCTATTATAGGCCATGCTATTAATGGTTTTCCATTGAAAACTTTAATATTTTTTCCTGGCAAACCTTTGGAGCCGCCTCTTGCAGGAATTACACAAATAGTTTTCAGTTTCTTTCTCATCTCTTTATGCCTATATAATGCTTCTAAAAAACTCAATATCATATGGCTTCAATTTAGAAAGCTGTTTTTTCAAGCTATTATTATTAAGATTTGACCTTCTTAACATAGCTTCATGAATTAGTGGTTGATAGAAGCTCCGCCTTGAAACCGCTAAAGTCCATTTTTTATCGAATGGCAATCTCTTGAATTTAACTAAATCTCCAGACGTTTCTTTTTTATATCTATTAACACAATAAAACAATCCATCATCGCACACTAATCGATGAATTTCTGAAAAATAAAAGTATATCGTCTCTAAATTCATTTCCATTAAGGATCTAGTGTTTATGAAAACATCTATGAAGCTATCATGAATTTTTTCAATTAGATATCCAGGTAAAATAACGTAGTCAAATTTCTTTAAATCATCCTTTTCTATTTTTATAGAGTCGAGAGATTGAGTTTTTTTCATAGACATCAGACCTTTAAGGTTGAGTACTTTAGCTTTAGGATTAAGTCGTTTTAGGTAGTAATTTGATATGTAATTCTGCTCAGGTAAATCAAAAAGCAAACATACGGCTCTTGGAAAGTTTTTTTTTATTCGGTGAATCAGTCCACCATACCCCCCACCTATTTCGCAAACGAAAAAAATTTCTTTATCCCTTTTCTCTGAGAGGAATGAAACTAAGGAATGATAAAAGTAGATGATGAATAAATCGTGGTAATCATAATATTCATTGTCAATGTAAAAGGTTTTTGGATTACCGATTATAGTTTCTTTATTTTTTTCTATAAACTCTCTTCCAGTTATTTTTGTTAACTTTTCCAGAGCTCTTTTTGTTCTCAAAAGCATCCCTTTTTCCAAAGAATCGTTAAATTTAAAACTTAAGTCATTCGATCGAAAATTTTTTATTTTATCGCTATTAAATAGAGATTTTTTAAAATTATCGGGGTAGATATCCCAGTGCTTACTTATAAGATTTCTCGGAAAAAGTGATTTTGCTAAATTATAGGAACTTTTCATCGCCTTATTGTACCTTCTCTATAAAGAGAATAATAATAGAACCATACTTCTGATTGCCTCTAAAATATGGTAGATCGACTCTCTTATTTATTTTAAATCCGTACGTGGCCATTTGATCGGCTAAGTTTATTTCCGTGTTACTATTTAACAGGCGAACATTTATGAGTGTAGCAGCTTTTTTGCCTTTTTTATCGATGAATTTAAAATGATGGCTATTTGAGCCTATGACGCCAACTGCATATCCATAATTAAAGGCTGATGCTAGTTGACCACTATCGTACCAATCAAGGGTTGAGAGGGACTTGAGTTCGTTCTCTTTTAGATTTTCCTCCAAAACATCAGAGATTTTCCCCCAATCTAACAATTCTCGAGTATTGTCCCAATAGGGTATATTCTGTCCATAGGTCTTAGTAAGGATGCCTGTTTTGGAATGAATCAGGATAACCAAAATGACGCCATAAACTAGTAAAATGTTTACCGCCTTTAAAGCTAAAAAACTGGTTTTATTTGATTTAAGTAAAATAAACCCTTTAGAGGCAATTGGTATAAGCAGCATCCATCCCATCATCGACCAATGAGCAAAACTATTTTCAGATCCCATTATAATCACATTAAATATCAGAATTGTTGGTAGCGCTAAAACCGCAAGAAAACTTTCTCTTCTAGAAGGATGTTTTATGAAATTAGCAACACCCAAAACAATTAAAATAACTGTCGTTGGAAGAATGAAGAGCGATTGAGCAAGTAAAGAATTAATTATGTGAAAGAAATTAAAGTTAAATGAACCCCTATTTTGATGAAAATGAAAACTGGCGAAACCATTTTCTATATTCCATAAAATGACAGGTAGTAGTCCACAAATTGAGATAAACAAAGCCATATAAAAACTATAATTAAAAAATGCATCTCTCCTCCAAACAATAAATGCAGCAAACAAAGATAGGCCATACAGATAGGATTGGTACTTTGATAAAAATGCAATGGAAAGTAATACACCCAATAGAAACCACAGATAGGTCTTATTTTTATTTTCAAAAATAATCTTTATTGCTAAGTAAGTAGCACCCGCCACGGAAAAGTTTAAGAGAGCATCTGGTACAATAAAAAGTCCACCAGAAAAAAAAAAGAAAGGAGAAATAAAGTATAAGAAAGCGGCAATCGTGCCAGTCTCCTTTGAATAGATTATCGCTGCGATTTTGTATATAAAAAAACTAGTAAATAAACCAAATAGTAAAAATGGTATGCGAAACAGGTATAAACTATTTATTTCTAGATAGTGAAGAAAATATGAAACCCACATCATAAGTGGTGGGTGGTCAAAGTATGATAGAGAAAAATATTTGCTAATTGTAAGCGTATATGCCTCATCATTTATTAAAGGAAGATGAGAAAAAACAGCTATCTTTGTAAAAAAGAAAATAATAAATAGGAAAATAATTAGGTGATCTTCATTATAAGCTTTAGTGCCCATTTTTCATTTAGACTTCCATGTAAAAATTGACGAGAGCGTAAAGTTCCATACTGCACCGAAAATAGCTCCTAAGAAACTGGAAAAAAGCCAATTTGACGTCAAGCTGAAAACGTAGCTTGCAATAGCAATATTCGCAAATGCACCCAAAGAACATATAAGGTAAAAAGAAAGTAGCCCTCTATATAAATCCAAAGATTTCAATCTACGTTCCTGGAAAGTAATGTAATTGTTTAAAAAGTAATTTGAAGTCATTGCTGCAAATATCCCAAATGTCTGAGAAGTGGGAAACTCATTAATTAACATTAGCACTAAACCAGTAACCAGTAGTTGGACAAAAATACCGCTAAGTCCAACTATGCAAAAGAGTATAAATCTTATAGAAACCTTACCTTTCAGTATTTGCGATATTACTAAGCTAAACAATTCCAGTATCGTAACAAAACTCATCTTACTTTCACCTAGAATGCGGTTATTAAATTTATAACCAACCTCCTTAATTTTTATGGTTTTTCCAGATATAGATAGAAAGTCAGCTAGGATTTTGAAGCCTTGAGTTTGTAGATTATCAGAACATTTCATAAAGCTTTCTTTTCTTACCATAAAGAAACCTGATAATGGATCAGTAGAATTGATACTCAGTATTTTTTTAATAATTACTGTTATTATCCTACTTCCGATTTCTCTAATCTTAGAAAATGCATTGTCAGATATTTCACCGTCAGCGGTGAATCTACTTCCAATAACCAGATCTAGCGAAGAACTTTTTGAAAACAATTTTAACATATCTATCAGTTTAGACTCATCGTGCTGTAAGTCACAATCCATTACGCCAACCAATTCAGCTTTTGCGGCGTATATTCCCTCGATAACGGCACCAGATAAGCCTCTTCGACCGATTCGGTGAATTAGATTTATTCTAGATGTATTTTTTATAAATAACTTTATTTCATCACTGG
Source organism: uncultured Alphaproteobacteria bacterium (assembly GCA_902556405.1). Classification (GTDB taxonomy): domain Bacteria; phylum Pseudomonadota; class Alphaproteobacteria; order Rhodobacterales; family Rhodobacteraceae; genus CACIJG01. The sequence goes on from CACDWF010000021.1 coordinate 9,832, forward strand.
TTCCATCCGGACTATTGTCGTCAACGAATATTATTTCGTGATTGATACCTTTCAATGTCTTTTTTAAACGTGTTACTATCTTGGAAATATTCTCCCTCTCATTGTAGGTCGGAATAACTATAGAAAGAGATGGGTTGCTCAAGGTAATTCTCCTTTTCTCAATATTAAGAAAACGGTAGTGTTCTTGTAAATGATAAAGTGTTATATTTTTGTAGGAGGGTAACTAATGTGGGGTGGTATCTATGCTGTCTTATTCTCTGTAGTAACGATAACGTCTACTGAGAACCCTTTAAGAAATGGCTTTCCGTTTGATAGTAGCAAGCCCTTTGAAAAAATAACTTTTTCAAAGGTCGAATTCCAAGACAAAATTGTTGGAGATGAGTTACAATACTCTTATTATTTAGATAGAAAATATGGGCCTATTCAACCAGGGTATTCTATGTCTATTACAGATGAGAGCGGTTTATGGCTTGGATCAGGTTTTATAAGAAAAATAAATCTAATCGAAAACATCTATATTAATTTTGATTTTTTTCCTGGCCTTTATATACAGAATGATGAAGAAAATCTAGGAGGCTGGTTAATGTTTAGATCGGGTATTGAGTTGGAATTCAAACTTAATAACCTTTGGAATATATCCGTCGCTTATGATCATAGATCAAGTGGAGACATTTGGGAGTATAATCCTGGATTAGAGACCATAAAGTTTAGTATATCTAGGTACATAAATTGAATTTAATAAACTTAAATAGATGGGCGGCGTAAATTGTTAACTTTTTATAAGTTGTTCTGTTTTTTTAACTATCCGATTTGGGTTTTTGTCTTGGGATTAAGAAGACTAAAGGGAAAAGAACATAAAGAGAGATATAGAGAGAAGCTTGGTTACTATAAATATAATAGACCCCAAAATGAGGTAATTTGGATTAATTCATTAGGCTTGGGAGAGACTCTATCTTTAACATTCTTTTTAGAGCAATTGTCAAAGTATTATCCTGATAAAACACTCCTTTTAACAAGTTCTACATTGCAGTCACAGATTGCTTTAGAAAACATACCGCTGAGCGATAACATAGTTCACCAATTTGCACCAGTAGATAATTATAAAGCACTAAAGCGATTTTTTGATCATTGGGATCCAAAAATAGCACTTTTCTCTGAACTTGATATCTGGCCCCTAAGAGTGAGTGAAGTAAAAAAAAGAAAAACACCAATCTTACTGATTAATTCGCGCATGAATGAAAAGAAAAAACGGGCTAGGAAATGGTTGGGTACTTCTTTTTCACAAACACTAAAAGCATTTGATCATATTTTTTTGCAAGATGAATCTTCTAGATCACACTTTGTCGATTTTGGTATAGATGAAACAAAAATCACCGTACACGGTCCATTGAAATCGGCTGGCACAGTTTTTCCAGATTTCAGTGCTACTGAAAAAAAAATAAAAAAAATATTACAAGGTAAATTCATTTGGACAGCAGCCTCACTACATCAACGAGAAGAAAACGAGATTTTAGAAGCCTATAAATTGGCTAAACGCAAGTTGGAAAATTTGGTTTTAGTAATGGTGCCTAGGTCGATAGAGTATAGTAAAAATACGAAGAAAAAAGCTAAAATCTACTCAGATGAAGTAATTTTACGAACAAAAAATGGTCATATGCCAGATAAAAACACGGAAATTATAATAGTGGGCCGAGTTGGAGAGCTAGGACTATGGTACAAGCTTTCTGTCATTTCCTTCATTGGAAACTCACTAAATTATAAAGAAATTAAGACGGGAAAGAATCCATATGAAGCTTTACAGGCCAAAACTGCTGTTATACATGGACCTAAGATGTTAGAGCCAGGCTATGAAAAACTCGTCTCTTTAGGAATTTCAGATATAGTTCACGATAGGCATGAAATTTGTGCTTCCTTAGTCACGTGTTCTAGTTCAACCAACCGAGGCCAAAAAATAAAACAGGGGTCGAATTTGCTAGCTCAGAACAAGAAAATGGTAAAAAAAATTATTGAAGATTTAAGCACTATTTATAAAAAAAGAGGGCGAAAAAGCCCTCTTTTCTGATAAACATAACCGTCTGTCTTTATTATGTAGATGTTGTGGATGAGGTTGAGCTCTGAACCGCTATTACTACAGCTGCCACGGCTGCTGCTGCCACTGCTACAGTTGTACCAACCGCTGCTGCTGCTCCAGCTGCTGCACCGGTCGCCGCTGCAGACGCTCCAGCTGCGCCAGCACTACCAGCGCCACCAGCTGCGCCAGCACCACCACCAGCACCGCCAGCACTACCACCGGCACTACTTGATGACTGTGCAAACGAGGGCACTGCCAAAGACATAACGAAAATTATTGTTGATAATATTTTTAAAACACGCATTAAGTATACTCCTACGTTTAGCTAGCTACTATCGTTATACATCATAAAATTATTTTTTAAAATAAATTTTTTTCATTTTTTTTCATTTGACTTTAGCTGTCAAGCATATGTGTTAAATGCGCAACATAAGCCTTGCATAGAAATCAAAATTTTTGAAAAGCGTAATAATTGTATGTGAGGAAAGATTTGTTGGCGGGGCTTATCCACTGTTTGGACCTCAGAACAATCGTAGTTCCTGCTAATAAATCATACGTATTTACATAATTATAAGAACTGTGTTCACATTTTTCGACGAATGTGTCTACTGATAAATTATATTCAAGAATTTGGGAGGGTTTAGAAAACTTTTTAATGCCCGTACACTTAAAGTATATATCGTGATAATTATTTTGGCCGCTAAGATATCTATGCACTTTATCATATTTAATTTCTGAAGCAGAAAAAAGATTCGCTGGATTTTTGTATTTCAGCGATAAAAGATCCTGGGAATAACCTCTCGTAGCGATTAGAATACCATTATCGTACGAAACACTAATTCCATCTGCACTGACCCAAGTCAGTTTTTCTTCGTTGTTCCCAAGAGCTACTAGAGTAGCTTCATCAGTTTTATCTAGTGAGGAAATGAGAATTATAGGTTGGTTAAACTTTGAGAGCCAAAGATTTGTCTTTTTTATTTCTTTAGCTTTAGACGTTTCTTTTGGATGGGATTGCATTCCTTTTGCGATGTTTCTAAATATACCCAAAAGCTCGCTATTTTCCTGCCTTACTATATCATCAGATGAACATGACTTTAAAAAGAGCGCTGATAATATCAATACTATAATTATTTTCATCGATAAACTCTCTTCCAATTATCAGAAATGTTCTTTTGGTCATATTCACTTACTACATTATAGAGGTATTTTTCTCCACTCAAATTGAGCTTCACCCCTCCATCGCCTGTAATGGGCCGTATTACGGCGTTCATTACAGATTTAGTCTTTTTGCCTGTAAACCAATTAATTGGAGCTTTTATCGTTAAGCCTTTTTCAAAGGACCCCTCTCCGTAAGTCGAAAAAGGTACATCGGTTAATGTTGCATATCCTCCGAATTCCCAACCATTGTTGAAAGTCCGTCTAATTGAAATAGTAGACCCAAAATCTCCAGCTAGATATTTCCCAGCGTCTAGCTTTACGACCCAATTATTTGGGAGATCATAATAAATTGAAGCTAGATAAGTATTGTAATGCTCATTCTTTAACTGAAAATCTCCATTAGTTCCCCTTTTTTGTACTAGAGCGAAGTCCAATCCCAAACCGTAAGGCTTTTTGTTGTTTTTCCAAATTACCTCAGATCTTATTCCGGAGTGCATTAATTCTAGTATGCCAAAATTAACCACAGCATATAAGTTGGGAAGAGGTTTTAAAAACTGATTCAGGGTCAGGTAATTAATGTATAAATTAGACCCAATATCTCTGTGGTAATGCATAAAGTCCGATCTAACATGCGGAAGACCAGGCTTAGGTCCTCTTTTAACATCATCCAGTGTCCCTGCTATAGGTTGCTTTAAAGAACCAGACATTGAAAGCATAGGCAAAAACTTATAGCGACCCTTCAGTTCCATACCGATGTGAGCTCGTATCGGAGCATGTGGATCAAATAACATGGTATCTAGGTAAGGATAGAGTGACCAAGAAAGTTTTGGATGATCAAGTTGGTTATTATCAAAGAATTTTTTACTTGAGTTATTCACAGAAATAGAGCTCCATAAGGTTTCCGGCCCATCAAAATTTAGCTCGTTGGCAATAAAACTTTTTCTTTCTATCGTTATCTCAGAGGTGAAAAAATTAGAATTGTGATCAAAAAGGTTAATTTTGAAACTCTTTATTTCCGAAGGAGAAGTGCGCGAAAGAATCCTAACCACTCTTCCAATCATTTGTGATTGATTTAAGTACCGACGGTTCACGACATTTACATTGATTTCATTTTTTGAAATTCGTAGCTCTTTTAATTCTATGCCTTCTAACGCCAATAATCTTTGACTTTCGGCAAAAACTTGGCGCTCTGATTTTAGATCCCCTGAGGGTAATTTTGTTTTAAATATGGGCATAGGAGCTGGTTCAATGCCACTACTATATGGACTATTTCTAGGGTTAACACCCATATTCACAGTAAGCCCAAAGGTGTTTCCATGCATGAGACTGATTAAGACACTCATAGAGGGATCAATACTATATTTCAGACCCAAATTTAAATCCGTTTTCCGCGTAAATCCTCTTGATGTAGAAGTTTCGTTTCCGTAGATATCGGGTGACAATTCGGAGATTAGTTGAAACCTTTTGTTAAGCCGATAGCTAACCGAGAAAAAAGGCGAGTTTTCTCCCGAAAAAAATCTTTTAACTTTGAAAGTTCCGCCTCTTCCAGTTTCTTCTAGTACTCTATTTTTTATCCCGAATATATTTGTAAAACTATTTTTTCCGGCAAACCTACCCCATCCAATTCCCGCTGAAAACCTTATTTTTTCTCCTAGAGACTTTGTAGCAACAACATATTCTCCAGAGTACAAACCTGTTCCGATAAAATCTCGTACACCCAAAGCGATTGAAGGGAAAATATTTTTTTCTTGATATAATAGATAGTGCAGATCAAAGCTTCTATCCCAATAATATCCATTATGGTCTCCTGAAGAACTCGGAACTCTAGCATACCTGAAAGCACCGGTCAGATTTTTGGAAATTTGAAAAGACAGATTAACTCTGATGGTACCTCCGAAGAGAGAGGAAGAAACAGAAAACTGTCCATCTGGCAGATCTTGTGCAATCGGTAAATCGATCTCTCCAGGCATACCATATTTGTTTAATGAGCCAGTGTCTTCAAATACTTCTGCTTTGACGTTCTGTAAACCAGCTAGTGCAAAAAAAATAAGTGATACAATTGATAGTTTCATTTGCTTAAAACTAAACATCAATTTAGCTTGGATATTCAGAATGAGGATTTCAAGGATTTCGTTATGGCTAACCCACCAAATTTCCTTGTTCTACTATAATAATCATCTAGAGCTAGCTCTAAATCCTTTTTTGAGAAGTCTGGCCATGTTTTGTCTGAGAAATAAAGCTCACTGTAAGCAGATTGCCACAAAAGAAAGTTTGATAACCGTCTCTCACCGGCTGTCCTGATAATAAGATCTGGATATGGTTCGGTTCCTGTATCTAAGTTAAGAGAAAAACTTTTTTCATTTACTTCTTCTATCGAAATTTTCTTTTGCAAAAGTTGCAAGCCAATACGTTTTGTTGCTCGCACAATTTCTGCCCTTCCCCCGTAATTTAGCGCCAAATTCAGGTACATTCCGTCATTGTGTTTGGTTAAGTTTGTAAGGTTTTGAATGTACTTTTTTATGATTTTCGGAAATGGTTCAATATCACCTATAATAGAAACTTTTACATTTTCTGCATGCAATTGAGTAAGCTTCTTATTGAGGTAGTATTTGAATAAACTCATTAGTGCTTTTACTTCGTACACTGGTCTATCCCAGTTTTCAGTAGAAAAAGCATAAAGTGTTACTCTCTTTATATCTATATCTATACAATGCCTGAGTATAGTTTCAACGTTTTCGGCACCTTTCTTGTGTCCTATAGCCCTAGGTAAACCTTTGTTGGAGGCCCATCTTCCATTGCCATCTAAAATAAAGCCGATATGCATTATTTACCTTTTGTCAAATTTTTAAGATGTTAATTGAATAAATATTAAGAATAAAGAGAAAAGTATAGGTTGATGAGAAATATAAATAATTAAGGAATTCTTCCCTATATACTCAAGAACTGTGAATATCTTATTATTTGTAGGATTTATAATAGAGATATTATTCAGAAAATCGGTTCTCATGTTCATGATTATTTGTCCAATCCAAAAGCCCATCAAATAGAAAGTTAGCCAAGGAAATAGTGGATAAAAATCATTTGTTATAGGAGGGTTTTTATTCAAACCAAGCCAAGATAAGGTGGTTGGCAGATCAAAACTAATTGAGCTTAAACTGATAATACCCACTACCATAGATAATAGAAATAAGATGTAGCTTTTCGTTACATTCATCAAAATCAAGCTAATGATGGAACATAGCGTAAGAAAGTGTAATATTCCAAAAAAAATAAAACTATTTTTATCCATAAAGAAAGTTGCTAACGAAATCACTGCAGAAAGAATAATCAATCTAACAATACGCATAGAAAATTTAGCTTTGAAATTTTTAGAAAAAGTAAGAATTCTGCCTGATATTCCAGCAATCGTTATAAAACTAACTCCAATTACTTGAGCTGCTATTAAACCAACTCCTTGTATCACAGTTCCAAGGTCGATAAAGCCGAAATAACCTAAATCCCAATAGAAGTGGTAGCAAATCATTGCTAAAACAGACAATCCTCTAGAGACGTCTAAAAGAAAAAATCGCATACCAATTCCATAATAATTACTTTATCTACAAAAATTGTAGCGTTTGAAATTTCTAAGTAAATCTAAACAAATACTTGCAAAAAAAAATAAAAAAATGTCTATTAATTTTAAAGAAAGTAAAGCGGAAAAAAAATAGTGGAACTTGAAAGTATTACACGGCTATTATCAGGTTACGACAATGCTCTTTTTGCCAGTTTCATCGTATCCGTCTTAATAATAATTTTAGGAAGAATTTCTTTTCGCTATTCTTCCTCACAATTCAGAAGCTCGGAAGTTCAAACAAGTCACGTGGGTGAAACTCCAAGAATAGGTGGAATAGCAATAGTGTCCGGATGTATATACTGTTGGTGGGTAACTGAAAATTTCTCAACAAACTACCTTGGTTATATCGTCTTATCCGGTCTACCCGTACTCATAGTGGGCCTACTAGATGACCTAAATTTTAAAGTTAGGCCGCTTTATCGACTACTTGGAGCTGCTATTTCTTCTCTTATGGCTGTTTATTTGCTCGATACATGGTTAATAAGGGTTGATCTAATGTTCTTAGATAATCTTTTGTTGTTTTCCCCATTAGCAATTTTATTTACGATATTTGCAACAACTGGAGTGTCGCACGCGTTCAATCTTATAGATGGATTGAATGGATTGTCACTGGGCATTTCCTTGGCCACATCATTTTTTCTAATGGTGATTGCGTGGATAAGTTCAGATGCTCTTGTGGTATTACTTTGCTTGGTATTTTTCTTAAGCACGTTAGGATTATTTATACTTAACTTTCCATGGGGAAAAATTTTTTTAGGTGATGGAGGAGCCTATTTTCAAGGTCATGGTCTTTCTTGGATAGCAATTTTATTAATAGTCAGAAATCCGGATATCACAGCATGGTCCATTTTGTTGATTTTTTTCTGGCCAGTAGTAGAAACAGTTTTTTCAATTTATAGAAGAATTTACAAAAAAAAGTCAGCTTCAATAGCTGACCGAGAACATTTTCATCAGTTAGTTTTTGACAAAATAAAAAAATTTAAATTTTTTCGTAACAGTTCAAACTTTGCTAACTCTTTTTCCACTGTCTTAATTTTACCGTTGTTCATTATTCCTAGCCTATCCGCATTGATTTTTTATAATGATATTATGAAGTCTATGGCCTCTTTTTTCATTCTTTTGTTTCTGTATGTTTTTGCATATTACAGAATAAAAGCATCATTTTTATGAGCTGGTCACCCAGTCTCTCAATATTGAGTTCAAAAAAAGATTTGAATCAGGCATTTGATAACGACCTAAGTCAATAGGCTTGACCCAATCAATTTTCTGTTCCAGAAGACTAGTAACATTCCCTTTCCATTTTCTACAGACATAAAGTAAAAGAAGTCTGTTATCTCTTTCATTTTCATCTAATGCAAATGTTAGAGGGGCAACACAGTGTTTCGAAATTTCTATATTTAATTCTTCTTTAACTTCTCTAATTAATGCTTGATCAATGTTTTCCCCTTTCTCGACTTTTCCTCCAGGGTATTCCCAAAAACCATTATGATCTGCTCTGTTTTTTCTAAGAGATACAAGAACCTCATTCTTTTCATTAAGTAGGGCAAGTAAAACAATTATTTTGGTGTTCATGACCTGTAATCTGCATTTATTTTTATATATTCTTCTGTGAGGTCTGATGTCCAAGCAGTGAATTTTTTATTACCCTCTGCCAAGTCAATTACAATATCTACTTTATTTTTTTTTAAAGCCTGAGATAAGCGATCTTCATCAGTTATTTCAATGCCTTTACCATTTTCGCATAACAGAAAGCCTTGCATAAAAATCTTTAATTTTTTTATATCTATATTTATCTTGGATTTTCCAATAGCCATTACAAGCCTGCCCCAATTTGCGTCTTCTCCAGCTATAGCAGTTTTAACCAAGAGTGAATTTGCAATTGAGAAGCAGATCTTCTTCGCACGAGAAACATTTTTTGCATTTTTCACAGTAATTTCAATAAATTTCTTTGCACCTTCACCATCCATAACAATTTTTTTTGCTAAATTGACCATCGCGTTCTTGAGTTCTTTGTAAAAATCTCTTAAAGCTTTTGGCCGCTTTTCTATTGAAATCTCGAGAGTTTCTTTATTGGTCGTGCTCACAAAAACCGTGTCAGAAGTTGAGGTGTCTCCATCGACTGTTATTCTATTGAAGCTTTCGTCAACGGCTTTTTGGGTATATAAGGAAAGTGTGTTTTTATCGATCTGAAAGTCTGTAAATATAAAAGCTAGCATTGTTGCCATGTTTGGAAATATCATTCCAGAACCTTTAGCAAAACCTGAAATCGTAAATGATTTATTGTAAATTTTAAATTCGCTTTTGTAAGTTTTCGGTTTCAAATCTGTTGTCAATATTGCTTCAGAAGCTTCTCTAAAATTATGACATGACAAATTCTCCTTAAGAAGACCAAATTTCTCAATTATTTTTTTATAGGGGAGTTGTTCTCCTATAACCCCGGTTGATGCAAAGAAAATATTTTTTTTCTCACAATTGAATAGCGCGGACAGAGCGTCTGCTTTTTCTTCGCAAGCTAACGAACCTTCCTCGCCCGTAAAGGCGTTTGCATTGCCAGCATTTACTAAAAAAATATTCCTCTGTTTTAGATTACTATTTTTTTCATTATTATTTTTTGACCAAATGACAGGAGCCGATGGCATCGTAGAAACCGTGAAACAACCACAAACATAGCTGCCTGGGTCAAGTACAATCATTAATAAGTCATCTCTATTTTTATATTTTGTGCCTGAGCATGCGGTAGCGAAATCGACACCAGGAACATATACAGACTTAACGCTAGGCGCTGTTCGTGTTTTGGAATTAGTCATCTAGTTTTTCTAGAAGCTGTAAGTTAGTAATTTCGTTAGGGTTAATATTTTTTCCTAAAAAATTTATTTCAGAGTTTTCGCTCAATGAGTTCAAGTAATCATTTATTTTTCTTTGCCTAAGGTTCTGCACCAATTGAGGTCGTACCTTTTCCAAACTAGGTATTTTTTTTTCTCTAGTTTCGTTTAATTTTATAACATGCCAGCCAAATTTTGTTTTTACTGGCTGACTTACATCTCCTTCAGATAACACCATTAATGCGGTTGAAAATTCTGGTACCATAGTGTTAAGATCAAACCAATCTAGCTTCCCTCCATTTTTTGCCGTTGGGCCTACAGAGTGCTTTTTTGCTAAATCTTCAAAATCTGTCCCTGCATTAAGGTCTTTGAGAATGTTTTTTGCCTGATCTTCTTCGTTTACAAGGATGTGCGAAGCGTTATATTCTAGAGATCCTTTAAGTTGATCGGCAAGATTTTGGTATGCAGATTTCACTAGCTCATCACTTGGAAACTGTTTGAGTATTTTCGATACCATCTGAGCTGCTTTTGCACTTCTTTTTTCATGTTCGAGTGCTAGTACAGTAAGCTGATTTTCTTTTTCAATTTTTTGGGAAAGTAATTCTTCATTCACTAGCTGTTGAACAATTTGAGAAAAAATGGTCTTTTGATCAAAGTTAATTTTGCTTTGTTGAATTTTTGAAAAAGCAATAATAGCACTCCCAAATTTTATTACTTTTCCATTTACTTCAATGAAAGGCGTATCTGCAGATAAAGTATCTTGAGAATATACTTTTTGAGAATAAAAAATAAGGAAAATTGTAACTAAAATTAAAGAGACAAATTGAGAGTATTTTTTTTTCATAACTTTTCCTTACATCTATTCAAGTTCCGACCTTTTTGATACAAAAAATACTAGGATTAGTATAGTAATATTTATTCGATTTATAATTGCGAGGTAATCTAGTGCTTTCCAAGGTTGGATTAAAGCTATATAAGGCATGATGGGATAGATGGAAAAAAGATGGTTAGTTTCTCGGTTTTTAAAAATATATTTGGTAATTCTAATGATAGGCTATTGAAATCTTCAAGGCCATTCATTGAAAAAATTAATTCTCTCTCAGAGGAAATGAAAAATAGCTCTGATTACTCCCTAGCTGGAAAAACTTCTGAATTTCGCCAAAGAATAGAAAGAGGAGAAGATTTAGACTCAATTTTACCTGAAGCTTTTGCAGTCGTCAGGGAAGTTTCTGAAAGAACAATCGGTTTACGCCCTTTTGACGTACAATTGGTCGGTGGATTCTTCCTACACAAGGGTTATATTGCCGAAATGAAAACTGGAGAGGGCAAAACACTCACAGCCACTCTTCCGCTTTATTTAAATGCTCTTCAAGGAAAAGGGGTTCATCTCGTAACAGTTAATGATTATTTGGCAAAACGTGATTCTGCGTGGATGGGAAAAGTATTTTCTTCTCTTGGTTTAACTGTTGGAGTGATAATTCCGGATATGGAGGAAAGTGATAAAATAAAAGCTTATAGCGCAGACATCACATACGCCACAAATAATGAACTCGGCTTTGATTATTTGCGTGATAATATGAAGTCAAATTTGTCAGAAATATGCCAAAGAGATCCTCACTACGCGATTGTGGATGAGGTGGACAGCATATTGATCGATGAGGCTAGAACCCCTCTTATTATTTCTGGACCAACTAATGATAAGTCAGAGCTTTATACCAAAATCGATTCACTAATCCCAAAGCTGACCGAAGGTGATTTTGAATTAGATGAGAAAACCAAAACAGGAAGCTTAACTGATAGTGGTAATGAAAACATGGAAAGCTTCCTCAGGGAAGAACAGCTTCTCAGCTCAACAACAAGTCTGTACGACCCAGAAAACACTGATTTAGTACATCATGTGAATCAAGCGTTAATTGCTAACAAGTTATTTAAAAAAGAGAGCGACTATATCGTCAGAGGCGGAGAAGTGGTTTTAATTGATGAGTTTACTGGAAGAATGATGGATGGCAGGCGCTTGTCTAATGGCTTGCATCAAGCGATTGAGGCAAAAGAAAAATTAAATGTAAAGCCAGAAAACACTACACTCGCGTCTGTTACTTTCCAAAACTATTTCCGTCTTTATAAAAAATTGGCGGGAATGACTGGTACAGCAATTACTGAGGCTGAAGAGTTTTCAGAAATATATGGTTTGGGTGTTGTTGCTGTGCCAACAAATCTGCCGATTAGCAGATTGGATGAAGATGATCAAGTTTATAGAACGAGTATAGAAAAATATAACGCGGTTATAAAAGAAATAAAAAACGCTAATTCTAAAGGTCAACCAATATTGGTAGGCACAACATCTATCGATAAATCTGAGGAAATCTCAAAACTACTGAAAAAAGAGAATATTAAACACAGTGTTCTCAACGCGAGGTATCATGAGAAAGAGGCCGAAATAATTTCACTTGCTGGAACGTTAGGGGCTGTGACAATTGCGACAAATATGGCAGGTAGGGGGACTGACATCCAGCTTGGTGGTAATGTTGAAATGCAGTTAAAGAATAAAATTGATAACAATGATCCAAATTTTGATCAAAAGAAAGCTGATATTGAAAAGCAGATTATAAATGACAAGAAAAAAGTAATAGAAGCAGGCGGCTTGTATGTTTTAGCTACCGAGAGACATGAGAGTAGAAGGATAGACAACCAGTTAAGAGGAAGATCGGGTAGGCAGGGTGACCCTGGGAAAACAATGTTTTTTCTAAGTCTTGACGATGATTTGTTAAGAATATTTGGTTCAGACAAACTAGATGGGATGTTGGCTAAATTAGGGTTAAAAGACGGTGAGAGTATCGCACACCCCTGGGTTAGTAAGGCATTAGAAAGGGCTCAGGGAAAAGTTGAATCTAGAAACTTCGATTTAAGAAAAAATATTCTTAAATACGATGATGTAGTAAATGTCCAAAGAAAAGAGATATTTTCTCAAAGGCGAAATATTATGGAAACAACTGATGTTTCAGAAATGTTTGAAAATATTTACATGGATGTCGTCGAGGATATTATCATTGAAAATATTCCCGAAGGTTCGTTCGTAGACCAATGGGATATAGATGGATTGGAAATAGCAGTTAAAGACCAATTTAATTTTACTGTGGAACTAAGTGTATTTGTTAAAAAAGATGGAATTTTGGAAACAGAGGTTAGAGATATAATCTTGAAAGAAGTTCAAAATAATTTAGAACACAAAAAATATGAGGTTGGAGAAACAACATTTAAAATCTTGCAAAAACAAATCTTACTTCAAGTTGTAGATCATTGTTGGTCAAGGCATCTTTCTACTTTAGATCACCTGAGATCGGTTATAGGTTTTAGAGGTTACGCTCAAAGAGATCCTCTAAATGAATATAAACAGGAGGCGTTTATATTATTTGAAAATCTTTTGGAGAAAATAAAGAAAGAAACCATAAAAGTAGTTTTCTTCGCAAAATTCATTTCTGACACCGATATAGAAACAGACAGAGTACAGCAGTTTAGTGCTAATCGGCAAAATTTGGGTGATAGTTCATCAGGAAACGCTTCATCTACGAGTAAGAAAGTTAGAAGGAATAGTCCTTGTCCATGTGGCTCTGGAAAAAAATTTAAACACTGTTGTGGTGCAATTTAGCACCCTGTGGAAAAAATGTATTATTAAGGGATTGGGTTAGCACTTCGCAACCTTCTTTTTTAACAAATACCGTGTGTTCAAATTGGGCTGAAAGAGACTTATCCCTTGTAACAGCTGTCCAGCTGTCGCTCAGAATTTTTGTTTCTGGACGACCAATGTTTACCATGGGCTCAATTGTAAAGCACATACCACTCTCAAGTCTAGGACCGGAGTTACGATTGCCATAATGAAGAACATTTGGTGCTTGATGAAACTCACTTCCAATTCCGTGCCCACAAAAATCTCTTACAACAGACATTTTATTTTTTTCTACATATTCTTGTATTATTGCCCCAAGATCGCCGAATGTCTTTCCAGGTATAACGCTCTTTATTGCTAATTGGAGAGCATCATAAGTTATTTCAATTAGCCTTTTCGATTTTAAACTGATGTCACCCACGGTGAACATTCTGCTTGTGTCCCCATACCAGCCATCAAGAATACAAGTAACATCTATGTTTAAGATATCTCCATTTTTTAACCTTTTATTACTAGGAATCCCATGACAGACTACGTGATTAAGAGAAATGCAACTGGACTTTGGATAGCCTCGATAACCTAATGTTGCTGGCAACGAATTGTGTGCCAAAATAAAATCATGACATTTTTTATCTAGCTGTTCAGTGGTCACGCCAGGTTCAATGTGATCAACAATCATATCGAGTGTTTTTGAAGCGACCTCGCACGCTTTTTTTATGCCTTCATAGGCCTCGTTATCATATATATTTATCCCGTCTTTATTCTTATGCATTTCTTTAGTAATAATTATTTTAATGGTTTATGATTATTAGCCAAACATTATTCAGTAAAGAGGAAACTTCACTTTTCTTTAGAAATTTTTAACCAAAATGAAAACAGCATCAATAATCATCATAGGAAACGAAATTCTTTCTGGCAGAACTCTAGATACAAATTCAAATTATTTAGCAAAAATGTTGGCAGAAAGAGGTATTTCGTTACAGGAAGTCAGGGTGATCCCAGATGTTCATGGCATTATAAAAGGTGTTGTAAACAATGAGGCTTCTCTGAAAGATTATGTCTTCACTAGCGGAGGAATAGGACCGACCCATGATGATATAACGGCCGAAGCTATAGCAAGTAGTTTTGATGTTCCCTTGCTGGTTAGAGATGATGCTGTAGAATTGCTGGCAATGCACTATAAGAATGGAAAAAAAGATCTTAATGCTGCAAGGTTGAGAATGGCAAGAATTCCTGAGGGCGCTAGCCTTATAGAGAATAAGGTTTCCGGTGCACCCGGTTTTGTAATTAAAAATGTATATGTAATGGCCGGAGTTCCTGAGGTCTTCGAAGCAATGGTACAAGAAATTATTTTAGATTTAGGATCCGTATGTCCCATCATTTCTAAGACTATAAAAGTATTTAAAAGGGAAAGTGAAATCTCCGAATTAATTTGGAACTATGCAGATAGATACAAAGAAATATCAATAGGATCATATCCCTTCAATAACTCAGAAACGTTTGGGGTGGAAATTGTTTTAAGGCACACTGACCAAATTTTACTCAATAAAGTTTTCAATGAAATTTTAACTGAATTCAGTGAGCCAAAGACCAATTAATCCCATACCCTCCTTCAACCTTTAGTGGTACGTCCAGATTTAAGTATGGCAGAGGTGCCTTTTCCATAATTTCAGTGGCTTTTTTTTGTATCTCATCAATATTGTCGTTATTGGTTTCAAATATTAGTTCGTCATGTACTTGCAATAAAAGATCTGCTTCGAGTTGGGACTCTTTAAGAAATTCATGAATTTTTATCATCGCCCTTTTAATTATGTCTGAAGCACTTCCCTGGATTGGTGCATTTATAGCTGCTCTCTCTGCAAAGCCACCAGCTGGCCCTTTTGTGTCGATATTGGGTAAGTATATTCTCCTATTGAATAGAGTAGTAACAAAACCAGAGTTCTTTGCCATTTCTACTGTCGTTTTCATATAGTCTCTAATTTCAGGAAATTGTTTGAAATAATTATCTATGAATTCCTGTGACTCAGAGCGAGTAATTTTAAGGTTTCTTGACAAACCAAATGCAGAAATACCATAAATAATCCCAAAATTTATGGCTTTTGCTTTTCTTCTAAGCGACGCATCAACGTTTTCAATTGGAACCTTAAATATTTGGGATGCGGTACTTGAGTGAATGTCTATATTATTTTTAAATGCTTCCTTGAGTCCTTTGACGTCAGCTATGTGAGCTAATAATCTTAGCTCTATTTGATTATAATCAAGGCTCAGTAATTTAGCTCCCTCCTTAGCTATAAAAGCTTCTCTAATTTTTTTTCCTTCAGCGTCTCTTATAGGTATATTTTGAAGGTTTGGGTCTGAGGAAGACAGACGACCTGTCGATGTACCAGCTAGATTGAAGGAAGAATGCACTCTTCCTGTGAAGTTATTTACATGTAGCATTAGGGAGTCTGAATAAGTAGATTTCAATTTGGAAATCTTTCTCCACTCTAGTAAATGAGATGTAATTTCAAAACCTTTTGAAGACAAATCTTCTAAGATATCTGCTCCCGTTTGAAAACTACCTGATTTATTTTTTTTCCCACCCGGTAGCTTTAACTTTTCAAAAAGAATCTCACCTAATTGTTTTGGTGAACCTATATTAAAGTTTACTCCAACAGTTGTAAATATTCTGCTTTCTAGTTCACTTAATTTTTTTTCGAAAAATTCAGATAGTCTCTGCAACTGTATTTTGTCAACTTCAATACCTTTCAGCTCAGCGTCAATTAATACTGAGATCATCGGTTTATCAATATTTTGATAGACACTATAAACTGAATTTTTTACCAATTCTTTTTTCAAAATTTTCCACGCTTGAAAAGTCATATCAGCATCTTCAGCGGCATAATCCGCCGCTAAATTAATTGGTACATTCATGAAGTTTAGTTCTTTCTTGCCAGATCCAATTAAATCTTTAAGCTTTATTGTCTCGTGATTTAGAAGATATTTGGCCACGGAGTCTAAGCTGTGTCTTTGTTGTCCACCATTTATGCAGTGGGACATTAACATAGTGTCATCAAAAGAATTTACCTGGCATTTATATTTATCAAGAACCTTTATATCGTATTTTATATTGTGGCCTATTTTCAAAATACTTTCATCAGCTAAAAGGGGCTGAAGTCTTTTCAACACAATATCTTTATCGAGTTGTTTTCCTTCAATGTCTTTATATTCAGTTTGATTGGTCTGATGTGCTATTGGTATGTAGCAAGCTTTACCTAAATCAATGCACATGGAAATGCCTACTAATTCAGCATTTAGCGTATCAAGAGATGTAGTCTCAGTATCGATAGCAAAAAACTTTTTTTCTAATATTTCTTCACACCACCTATTGAGTGCGTTCTCAGTTTGAATTATTTCATATCTTTTGGTGGGCTTTAATTCTCTTCGGTCGTCTTTAGATGTCTTTGATGAACTGGACTCTTGTAATTGAGAAGAGATTCTCTTTGACAGAGTATTTAGCTCCATCATTTTTGTAAAAACTAATAATTTTTCCAGATTTAAAGTCGTTAATTCCAGGTCTTCGAGTTTTGTCTCGATTTCAATTGTTTTATATAAAGTGACGAGCCTTTTTGACAAAATTATTTTATCAACATTGTCAGAAATTAGCTTTCTTATTCTATCCTTATTTATTGTGTTACATTTCTCTATTAAGGTCTCAACATTTCCAAATTCTGAAATCAAACTAGAAGCGGTCTTGACTCCGACGCCAGGCACGCCAGGTACATTATCAACTGCATCTCCAACAAGAGCTTGTACATCAATTACTTTATCGGGTGTAACGCCAAATTTTTCCTTCACTCGATCAATATCAATGAAAATATTTCTTATGGGGTCGTACATTTTTATATCGTTCGAAACGAGTTGCATTAAGTCTTTATCTGACGAAAAAATTGTCACAATGGCACCTTCCTCAGTTGCTTTTTTAGAAAGAGTTGCAATTATGTCATCAGCTTCATACCCCTTCTTTTCGATTGCTATAAAGCCAAATGCCTCTGTAGCATCTCTTATTAACTGAAACTGTGGAACCAAATCTTCAGGAGGGGGAGGTCTATTAGCTTTGTAATTTTGATAAATATCGGATCTAAAAGTCTTGTCTTTATGGTCAAATATTACTGCAATATGAGTGGCTTTAAATTCCTTAATTTCGTTAATCAATTTAAAGAGCATATTGCAATATCCGGAAACAGCTCCCGTGGGTGTCCCATCTGACTTTTTTAAAGGTGGAAGAGCATGATAAGCTCTAAATATAAACCCAGAACCATCTACCAAAATAAGACGCTTTCCAGAGGCAAGATTATTCACATTCTAATCCCTTGAAGGTTGATATGAAAATCTCCGCTCACAGTATGGGCAGTCAACAAATTTCTCTATCTCTTTTATTTTTAACCACACTTTAGGGTGATTACTTCCTTTTCTATCATCCCCGTTACATGATACGACGATTTTATTCGTGATTATAACTTCTTTAGACATAACAGAATAAATAACATATTTTATTTCTATTACTACTATAAAAGTTGAGAGAAAATATGATCAAAACAGGATTAACAGAGTTTGGGCTAGAGGTAGAAAATTTACAGAAGGTTTATAAAGGCCATGACGGGAATGAACCGGTAGTAGCGCTTAAGAATTTGGATTTACAGGTAAAAAAAGGATCTTTCTTTGGGCTTCTAGGACCTAATGGAGCGGGGAAGTCGACTCTCATAAATATCTTAGCGGGTCTAGTAATAAAAACTTCTGGGATAGTTAAGATCAGAAATATCAACCAGGATATTAATGTTAGAGAATTTAAGAGAAGTATTGGGGTCGTTCCTCAAGAAACGAACTTTGACCCATTTTTAACACCCTATGAGAGCCTCGATATACAAGCAGGTTTATATGGTGTAAAAAAGTCAGAGAGAAAAATTGACCAGATATTGAAAAGACTTGGCCTGGAAGCTAAATCAAACGCTTATATGAGATCCCTTTCAGGCGGCATGAGAAGGAGGTTACTTATTGGTAAAGCTCTTGTTCACGCACCAGAGTTAGTTATTTTGGATGAGCCTACAGCTGGCGTTGATATTGAGCTTAGAGAAATGTTGTGGAATTATATGAAGGATTTAAATGCAAAAGGAACAACAATTATATTAACGACTCATTATCTAGAAGAAGCAGAAGCTCTTTGTGAGAAAATCGCCATCTTAAACAAGGGTGAATTAATTGCTTGTAATGACACTAGTGAATTACTTGCAAAAGTGAATCTAAAATCCATGAATATTAGATATAGCAATTCGTATCTGAAAAAAATTAACCTTCCCGAGAAAGCAATTTTAAAGGAAAATAAAAACCAAAAATTATCTATATCTTATAACAGAAATGAAATTAAAACCGATCAACTACTTGATTGCTTAAGAGCTCAAGGATTAGACATAATTGATCTTTCAACAGAGGAAGCCGATTTAGCAGATGTTTTCAGGCTATTGACAAACAATAAGTAGGCACCAATTCACAAAAAAGCCTTCAAACTTTTC
>CACDWF010000022.1 GCA_902556405.1 uncultured Alphaproteobacteria bacterium
ATATTTTCAATAGCAAAGATACCTTCCTGATTTATTAGAAGAAATTCTTTTCCATCATATCCAAACTTTTTCTTTTCTCCGACATCGAGTTCACTAATTGGCAAAGTCCTAATCCAAGTATTGCCATCAATCTCTTTTACTTTAACATCAGAGTGATCTATTAGCTTATCTTTATTTAGACCGCTAACCTCATGCAGGGTGATTAAGTTACTAGATCCCCTTAATTTTAATCGCACAAAATTTCTTACATCAACAGCATCTTTAATTCTTTCATAAGCGACATCGGAAATAAGAAAACGAGTTCCCGCCTCTTTATTTATAGCTTCAATTCTACTCGCGATATTCACAGTGTCTCCAATTATGGTAAATTTTTTGTCTTCGCCAAAACCAACAGAACCTAGAATGGCTTCACCATAATGAACACCTATTCGTATATCAAAATCTCTACCGTAAGCTTGAGACAGATAATCCTTAAAATCGTCCATAGCTCGTAGCATTTCTAATGCCGTATTTGCTGCTCTAAGTGTCTGCTGTCTTGAGTCTTTGAGACCAAAGATAGCCAAAATTGCATCACCAATATAATTGTTTATTTCTCCACCATTTTTAATAATGATTTCGCGCATTATAGAGATGTATCTATTTAAAATGAATATTACATCATAAGCAGCAAGCGCTTCAGAAAACGGGGTGAAACCCTTTATATCACAAAACATTACCGTCAAATTTCTTATAGTACCAACTGACTCTAGTTTCGTATCAGACAACTTATTTGAATTACTCAAATCTCTCTTGTCGAGGAGAAGTCTTCTATACGAAACAGGTCCACTTATAGTGGTTTGGCAGGCAAGTCTTATATTTTCCGGAAAGGAAAGCTTGTCCGATAGCTTTTTCTCAGCATCTGATCTTGTAGAACAATTTTCTAATCCCTCTGTAATTTCAACTCTGCAGGTCGAGCATTTTCCAGTACCTCCGCAAGCACTTAGGTGAGATATATTATTTCTTATTGATGCTGTGAGTATTGTTTCATTTACACCTACCTTTATTTCTTTTTTGTCAGGTTGTACCAGCGCAGAAAAAAGATCACCATCATTGAGACCTTGATCTAGTTTATTGTGACTGCCATCACAAAAAGGTTTGTTTTTTGTCTTTTTACATGTGCAGAAATATTTTGTCTCCGTTTTCTCCGCTACGTATTTTAAGGGTGTAAATTCACTACCTTCATGACTACCATCGCAGAAAGGCTGGTTTTTACTCTTTCCGCAACTGCACCAAAAGTAGCTTTTATCTTTCTCAACGTCATGAGGTATAGGATTATATTCCACGATTTTTGTATCATCGAGGATTGTCTCTACTTTATCATGGCTACCATCACAAAAAGGTTTGTTTTGTGTTTTTTTACATGTGCAAAAATATTTCGTCTCCGTTTTCTCCGCTACATATTTTAAGGGTGTAAATTCACTACCCGCATGACTACCATCGCAGAAAGGCTGATTTTTACTCCTTCCACAACTGCACCAAAAGTAGCTTTTATCTTTCTTGACGTCATGAGGTATAGGTTTAAATTTCATTATTTCTCAATCCTTACGTCCTGCCTAATCTCTTTTTACCTTTTTGACAACAATTCTGTATCCCGAATCAAATGCTTTTTTTTCAGAATTTACTATTAAATACTTTATCTGATTGGAATTAATTGAAAATCTTACTTTAGTTCCTAGAAATTTACGATATTCCACATCGTCCCTGATAGTTAGAGTGTATCGACCTGGGGTTAACCTTTTCTTGATAATCTGATTTTCTCCTAGCATCCCCAATACTTTATCATTCAAAATAACTGTGAAACGGCCAAACATGCCATGTATTCCAGTGGAACGACCAAGTAAAAGAGTACCGTGATCAGAGGCTTTGGAAGCAACATTTAATAATTGGGGCGAGGCTCCAACATCATTCGAAACCAACATGAAAATCAGCGTGAATATTTTAAATAAACTTACCATTTGTTTGATATAGTTTTTTGTAGAGAAAAGAAACAGTTCACTAATAGCTTTACAGGTAATTAAGCCTATTACGGCTAACTTTCACCAGAAATTTTGTAAAAAGTCGCTTTTCAATTTTTCACTTGTACGACTATTCTACTAAGCAAGACAAGGATGAGATTTTATTTCTTGGATAATCCGCTGGGATCATATTGGTCAGATATCTCTTCCGGTAAATGTTTGCTGCCCGTTGGATCATCAAAAAAATTAAAGAAAGCCAAAATGATTACTAAAACAATGAAAATATAGGCAACCCACTTCATGAAACTTAAAAACATTCCATAAGCTTCCTGCGCTTGTTTTAAAGCGGCTTCTTTAACGTCTTTGTCATCCATGATATCTCCAAACACTTAATATTTATAGAAATGGTAGGCAACCTATCCCATAACTGATTAAATTATTTTTGTCTTAATTTGACTTATTTTTTTGTTAATTCTCACGAACCGTGGCTTTTCTAGGTTTATAAACCCGTGGTTTAGAACCAGCGCCGATGCTAGCAAGATTGTTGATATTAAAAACATAGACGGTAAGTAGGATTCTATTCTGCTTTGACAAGGAAAAAAAGTTTTAAAAAGAGTAGTATAGGTGACATCAAAAATATTTCGTCTAATAAATAAAAACCAATGACACTGATTTACAACTAATCCTTCGTTTCATTATTTAATTTCTCATTTTAGCTTTTTTGTAGTAATATCTTAAACAGAGTTCATTGTCGCTTGATCGATAGAAAACAATATTTATTAATTCCCACCCGGCATTTCCCAGATGAGCCAAATCATCGTGCTCCAATTTATTTGGAAATCCATCCTCTATCTGACTTTCATCAAATTTAAAATCTTTCACATAGTATTCCCACTGCATAAATTTTTTCCCTTTTTAACATCTGACTGACGTTTGTTTAAGTTGCTAGTTGATTCAATTATTTAAATTATCCAGAGCCCATTACGAATGTAGCTTCGCACCCTTTGTAACTTTGTCGACTATTTTTTTGTCTTCTCTAAGAGCTAAGCCCACTACCGGAAGATCCTCACTAGAATAATTTTTAACTGTGCCCCGATTGGCCTCATCATGTCCTGTCGAAAACATATCCTCTATATAAATTGAACAGCTTAGAGATCTTCCCAATATTCTGTTGTGGATTTTTTTCAAAACTAATAGATCAGCTTCCAAAACAACCACTGGTTGTATATTTAGTGCAAGATATTCATAGTTTGATTTATCAGTATATTTTTCACCAATCAAAGAGCTCGTTTGACCGATGATACCGCTTGTCAAAAATGACGTCACATTAAGTTTTTGCCAAGTCTTCAGAGATGATAGAAGTATTATGGCTATTTTTGTATCAAACACTTTTGGTTGCTACACTCTTAAATTGTTTTTAGCCCTATAGGCTAATTAATTAATATCTAAAAATCAAATAATAGTAGTCGAAGTATTTTTTTAATTCAAAGTTAATACGATTAATTTTTAGGCATTCTAGGAACAAATTCTTTTACTGAGGTCATAGCGTTTTTGAAATACTCGTGTTACGCTCTCAGAAGTAGATTTTGGAGGAAAAAATGATCGATGCATTCAATGGACCAATATTCTTAATCCTTTTCATACTAAACTTATTAGGGGGAGCTTATTACGCATACCAAGCACTGTTTACATCAGAAAAATTTTGTGACCAGTATGGTATCCACCACTCTGCAATTCTGCCTCTAAGACTGGCAGGCTCCTTGATAGCAGCGTCAGTTCTTATTTCTTTATATATATTATTTCGAGAAAATGGGCCTCAGGGAACATGGCCCATCTTTGTATTTGCTTTTTTACAGAGTTTGATTTTTACATACTTCGGTTATGTTACGGTAAAGTTTTCTAAAGCTGCTAAATTAGATGGCGTAAAATATACTGCTGAAGCATATATTGCACCTGCTGGCTTCACCATACTGAATGCTATTCTGATATATGGATTGAGTGATAAGATCTATTATTGAAATTTTATTTAATCGAAGGCTCTTTAATAGATGGCAGAAGTGAGGGATAAAAAATCCGCTAATAAGCGACTACCTCTTCAAGGCGTAGTTGTACTAGATATCACTCGAGTAGTCGCTGGTCCCTACAGCGCCATGATATTAGCAGATTTAGGAGCGACGGTTATTAAAATTGAAAACCCGGGAGACCCTGATTACACGAGGAACTTTCCGCCTTTCACAAAAACAGATAAAGAAAGTGCCTTCTTTGCCCAGTATAATAGAAATAAGTTGGGCATGACACTGAATCTAAAAACTGTAGAGGGCAAAAAGACCTTAAAGCAATTGGTAAGAAAGGCAGATATTTTAATTGAGAATTTTCGACCTGGAGCATTGAACACCCTAGGTTTAGGGTACGAAGATCTTAAAAAAGAAAACCCTGCACTTGTATACACTTCGATAAGTGGTTTTGGTCAGACTGGGCCAAAGTCCTCGAGACCAAGTTTTGATAACACTGGACAGGCCGAAAGTGGTCTTTGGTCTATGAATGGTTATCCTGACAGGCCGCCTGTAAGAGTCGGGACTATCATTGGAGATTTAGCAGCCTGTTTTTTTGGCACGATAGGGACTGTTGTAGCGCTTAGAGAGGCTGAAAAGACTGGCATTGGCCAATTGGTTGATGTCGCTCAGGTTGACTCCACATTATGCCTCACAGAAAGTGCGCTACTTCGTTATTCTATCGACGGGGTTGAAGCCACACCTACAGGAAATGATCACGCTTTTGTCCGACCATATGAACAATTTTCCTGTAAGGATGGTTTCGTATTTTTTGGGGGATACAATGATAAACAGTGGCGAGAAACGCTTAAAGTTTTTAATTGTAATGATTTAGCGTCAGATCCTGAAATTGATACCATGCATAAGCGTTTCAATAAGGAAGTTTATGACAGACGCATAAAGCCTCTTATAAATGGATGGTTTTCTAGATACACAAAGGCTGAGCTCGAAACTATGTTATCGGACAAAGTTCCCTTAAGCCCAATCAAGGGAATTGGTGAAGTCGCTTCTGATCCTCAATTAATAGACCGCAAAATGATTCTTGATATGCCTGTACTTAACGAGGTTGTTAAAGTCTTTGGCAATCCAATAAAGCTTTCGAATATGGCCGAAACCGAAATTAGAAGGGCACCAAAACTTGGAGAAGATAATATAGCTATATTAAGGGAAATGCTTGGATTGAATAATGACCAAATAGAGGCACTTAGGGACTCCGGAGCGATCTGAAACCGGCTTTGCTATTAAATGTTTTAACAAAAAAATCTATCTATCGTGTTAAAAATTAAGTTTTCGTTCTCTAAAAAAAGATTAATATTGAATACGTTAGCAGCTAGAGATTTTGACATGAAAGATGGGGTTACTGGTATAGAAAAAAAAATTCCTTCCAATGTGGAACATGAAAATTTTCAAACTTTTGAAAAACTTGTTAGCAGAGAAACAATAAAAGCTGATGCACCGCATGCTATAGAAATTAAAAATAATATTCCAATTTATTCTGGGCAGTTAGTTAGAGACTGTGCAAACTCATTTGAAAGAAAACAGGACTTATTAACTGAGTGGGCTAGCGTATTAGAAAGCGGTGCAGGAATAATTGCGATTTCAAATGCTATCGAAAATACTTCTGTGATCGACATAGCAACGATTAATTTTGAAGAAATAATAAACTCTGAAAAATTAAATGGGAATGTAGGCGATCACTTTGCCAAACCAGGAGCGAACGATAGAATATGGAATTCACTCCAAAAGCACTGTATGAAGGACCCACAAAACTTTATAAATTACTATTCCTCAGATACTATTGCATTGGCTTCAGAAGCTTGGCTTGGCCCCAATTACCAAGTTACGGCACAAGTAAATAGGGTCAATCCTGGTGGAGAAGCGCAAAAGCCTCATAGAGACTATCACTTAGGATTTATGTCTGCTGAAAAATCTGCCAGTTGGCCTCTACATGTACATGCAATGTCACCTTACCTTACCCTTCAAGGCGCAATTGCGCACTGCGACATGAGTATTGAAAGTGGTCCGACGCTCTTACTACCGTACTCCCAATTATATAGAAGGGGCTATATTGACTTTTCTAAAGAGAAGTATCAAAAATTCTTTGATAAAAATGCTGTTCAGATTGAAATGACAAAGGGAGATGCTGTTTTCTTTAATCCTGCTGTTATGCATGGAGCAGGAAATAATAAAACTAAATCAGTAAAAAGAATGGCCAATCTACTCCAAATATCATCAGCATTTGGAAGAGCAATGGAAACCATTGATAGGAAAATTATGGCTAAGACATTATACCCTCAGTTATTAGAATTAGTTATGAAAAAAAAGATGCCTTTTAGGCTAATCGAAAATGTTGTGGGGGCAAGTTCGGAGGGCTATTCGTTTCCAACGAATTTAGATCTGGATCCTCCCATAGACGGAATGGCGCCAAAAACCCAAGCTATGATTATCATTGAGTCATTAAAAGCTGAAAAAGAACCAGCTTTTGTCTTTGAAGAATTGAATTTACTTGATATTCGACAATCTTCGTAAAGAAATTTTGGTAATATGAAGCTAATAAAATTTGCAATTTTAGGAATGGGCAGAATTGGTAAAGTTCACGCTGATACAATTCAAGCAAACTCCAACGCTCAGCTTGCTGCTATACACGATCCAATAAATAATGAAATTAATAGACTTCAAAAAAGGTATTCGTGTCAACAAATGTCACTTGATGACATTACTAATAATGATCAAATTAAGGGTATTCTTATCTGCACTCCCACTGATACACATGTCGATCTTATAAAAAGATTTCTTTATACTAAAAAAGCTGTGTTCTGCGAAAAACCTCTTGATCTAAATTTAAGAAAAGTTAAGAAACTCGTTCAATTAGTTAGCGAATCCAAATCTCAAGTAATGCTTGGGTTTAATAGAAGATTTGACCCTCATTTCGCAAAATTGAAAGCACATTTAACCAAAAAAAAGATTGGGGTTATTGAGCAAATCACCATAACATCAAGAGACCCAAATCCGCCAACAATTGAATATATTAAACAATCTGGTGGTATATTTAAAGATATGGCTATCCATGATCTCGATATGGCTGTCTTCTTAGCAGATGAGAAAATACATTCTATCACCGCTTTAGGATCCAATTTTGTAAGTAAAAAAATTGAGCAAGCCGGTGATTACGATACTGCCACTATTTTAATGAGAACCATTTCTGGAAAGCAGATTTCAATAATTAACTCACGAAGGGCGACATATGGTTATGATCAAAGAGTCGAGGTTCATGGGTCGAAAGGAAGTCTAAAAGTTAACAATCCCACTCTCTCGGAGATAGAACTAGCAAAGGAAGCTGGAACAACCAAAGATAGGTTGCACCACTTTTTTATGACAAGGTACATAGAAGCTTACAAAAATCAAATCGACTACTTTGTTGACTGTATAAAAAAACGGTCAATGCCTAAACCTGACGGTTATGATGGTTATTACGCACTATACTTAGCCGAAAATGCTCTTAAATCTGCTAAAACAGGTAGAACAGTTTATCTGAGCTGATGTTATCTAAATCTTAATCCACTTTCCACTAAGTGCTGATCTATCTACAGCGTCCATTACTTTTTCTATTTCATATCCTGATTCAAAATTTGGCCAAGTCTCAGTATCGTGCTCTATTGCGAACAGGAGCATCTGTAATTCACACATCTTGACATCCATAAATCCTAAACTGTGACCTCCATTGGGCAGAAAGGATTTATAAAAAGGATGATCAGGACCCGTTAAAATTGTTCTAAAGCCATCGGTGCTTTTCTTTTTTTGCCGTGTAAATAGTTTGATCTCGTTTAGTCTTTCCTGATCAAATATTATGGTGCCCTCGGTTCCATGTAACTCCCATGTAAGTCCACATTTTTTACCCCAAGTAACGCGACTGGCACCGATATGCCCATGTACCCCATTTTGGAAATGAATAAGAGCAGAAATCATATCGTCGTTATCTACGGCCTTAGTTTCTTTTCTATTAGTTGGATTCTTTCTTTTGGGGTGTACGATATTTATATCCCCCACTACTTTAGATATTGTCGATCCAACTAAAAAGTGCGCCACGCTTATAACGTGACTCAATATATCTCCATTTGCACCAGTACCAGACGCTTTTCTCGACATACGCCAAGACCATGGTCTTTTTTCATCGGCCTCATTATCAACATCATAACGACAGAAAAAGCCTGCAACGTTGCCGATGACACCAGTTTCTATTAACTCTCGTGCATGTAATACTGCTGGATTTTTTGTATAGTTGTAACCAATAATTGTTTTGCCTTTGCTTTTCTTAGATGCTGCAAGCATTTTCTTGCTATCGGGGAGATTACTAGACATAGGTTTTTCACACCACACACTTTTTCCCAACCTTAAAGCTGCAATTGCAATTTCCGCATGCGTGTCGTTCGGTGTGCAAACAGAAACTAGTTTTACTTCTGGATCGTTAACGACGTCTTGCCAGCTACTTGTATACCGTGAAAAGCCAAGGTCTGTTGCTCTTTGGCTGGCTCGCTTAGGGCTTAAATCACAAACTATCTCTAGTCTTGGCCTCAACCCTGTTCCAAAAACTGAAGCAGATCCACTGTAGGCAACTGAATGGGCTTTCCCCATAAACCCCGTACCGATAACTCCTACCCCAATACCTTTCATATGACTCTCCTAAGCAATTGATTTACTATTTTTTTTAATGCGCTCCAAATAATTGATTTTCCAATCTTGTGTCAAAATTTTATTACATTTCTTTTACAAGCACCACTTTTGATATTGATTTTGCGTTAATTTAATATTTAACTGTTGAATGGACTGGATTCTCCAAGATTCTTGTCTTTTTAAATATTAAATGGAGGAAAATTTTTCATGAAAAAAATATTAGTTACATTGATAGCGCTAGTTCTATCTACTGGTGTTTCTTTTGGTGCAGATCATAAGGCAAACATAATCGTGGTAACTCACGGATCTGATACAGACGCTTTTTGGGGAGTTGTAAGAAATGGAGTTGAGGCTGCAAAGGCAGACACCGGTGCAGATGTTCAATACAGAAACCCACCAACTGGAGACTTAAACGAAATGGCATCTTTGATTGAAGCTGCTATTGCTCAGAAGCCAGATGGTATTGTCGTGTCAATACCCGCGCCAGATATTTTAGGTGGACCAATTAAGGCAGCTGTTGCAGCAGGAATTCCAGTTATATCAATGAATTCTGGAGCCGGCGTTTCAAAAAGCTTAGGTGCTGTAATGCACGTTGGACAACCTGAATATGAAGCTGGTCTAGGTGGCGGCGAAAAAAGCAAAGGGTTGGGTGGAAAGAACTCAGTTTGCTTTAACCACGAGCCAATGAATACAGCTCTTAAAGATAGATGCCAAGGTTTTGCTGACGGTATGGGTGAGAAGCTAAATATGGTTGAGGTTTCATCAGATTTCGATGATATCAAAAACACCGTTATCGCACATATGTCTTCCAACCCAGATACAGGAGCTATAATGGCCGTTGGTCCTACTGGTTGTGATCCAACTATAGCTGCTCTTAAGGAAATGGGTAAAGCTGGAAAAGTAGTTTTAGGTTGTTTTGACCTCGGACCAGCAATTGTTGATGGAATAATTGACGGTACAGTTAACTACGCCATCGACCAGCAGCAATTTTTGCAAGGCTATGTACCAGTGGTAGTACTACATCTAAATCATAGAAATGGTACTCTTCCAGGTAATTCAATTAACTCAGGTCCAGGTTTTGTGACAAAGGGAAATGTTGAATTAGTGAAGAAACTAGCAGGAAAAGAAAGATAAGAAGTATACCTCTTTCTTATTTATAACGGTCTGGCAAATCATAGCGATTTGCCAGATTTATTTTAGGGGGACAAATGGCATCTGATGAACGCATACGAGATATCGGATTAATCAGAAGATCTATATCTAGACCAGAGTTAGGGTCTGTTTTTGGTTTAATTATAATTGTCATTACTTTTATGACGCTTACCTCAATCAGTGGCACCTTTGGAGCAATGTGGCTAAATCCAATTGGAATTCAGGCATGGGTTGAGCTTGCAGCGTTTGTGGGCATCTTAGCTATCGGTGCCTCTCTTTTGATGATAGCAGGAGAATTTGATCTCAGCATGGGAGCAAATATTGCTTTAGCTGGACATAGCTTTGCCATATTTGTTTTATTTGGAGTGCCCATTGAGTTGGCGATTATTTTAACCTTTATAGAGCTCGCTTTTTTAGGATTTATCATTGGAGTCATTGTTGTCAGAACGGGACTTCCCAGCTTTATTGTAACTCTGGCATTTTGGTTTGCTAGTAGAGGGTTTGCAGTATTTCTTAGCCAAACGTTTTTCAATCAATCTAGATTATCTGTGAAGGCAAATCTAAAACCACCCCCGGGAGGTGGAGAGGATCCTACACTGATTGATAACATTTTCGCATTCGATAAGGCTTTTGGGGTTCCCTTCGATGCCGAAGTTTATTACTTTATCATTCTTGTATTCATAGTTGCTTTCATCACCAATCGAACACCATATGGAAATTGGATATATGCGTCTGGAGGTGACCCGGTGGCTGCAAGAGCTGTTGGTGTTCCAGTAGCAAGGGTGAAAATTAGCTTATTTATGATCTCGACCTCTCTTGCCTGTCTCTTAGGTATTTTAACCGTAATGACATCCGGTGCATCAGATCCCAAAGCAGGAGATTTTCGCGAACTACATGCAATTGCAGCTGCGGTTATTGGCGGTTGTGCATTAACAGGCGGTTACGGCTCTGTCGTTGGAGCAGTTCTTGGGGCATTAATTTTTGCAATCGCAAGCCGAGGAATAAACTTTGTACCTTTTATCGACAACAACCTTTTTAGGGTGATGCTAGGAATGCTAATTTTAGGATCTGCTCTTTTAAACCAATTTTTGAGAGACAGGATAGTGAAAGGCTAAAGAGACTATGATCCCATCAATTGAATTTAGGGGTGTATCGAAGTTTTTTGGTAACATCATAGCGCTGAAGGATATATCATTTAAGGTTTTTAAGGGTGAGATAACGGCTTTATTAGGTGATAATGGTGCAGGTAAATCAACACTAATAAAACTGTTATCTGGGGTCCACATTCCTAGTGAGGGCGAAATACTGCTGAGCGGTGAGCCAGTGAATTTTAAGTCACCAAGACAAGCTGTGTCTGCTGGTATCGGTACAGTGTATCAGGACTTGGCGTTACAACCTTTGATGAGTGTGACTAGAAATTTCTTTCTAGGTAGAGAGATTACCAAAGGCTTATTTTTAAATATGCCTCTGATGAATACAATCACAAAAAAGGAAATGGCGAAACTGGGTATTGATGTCGCGGACCCAACACAACCGATAGGAACTATGTCAGGTGGTCAAAGACAGACACTAGCGATCGCTAGAGCTATTTATTTTGGAGCCAATGTTCTTATTCTGGATGAGCCAACTTCGGCCCTCGGACAAAAACAGCAGTTAGAAGTTTTAAGAACTATAAAAAAAGTAAAAGAGTTAGGTGACATAGCCATAATATTCATAACCCATAATGATATGCACGCTAAGCTTTTGGGAGATCGTTTTGCTTTTCTGAATAGAGGAAAAGTTTTGGCCGAGGGATCAAGAGACGAAATTGATATGAATAACCTTAGACCCTTGATGGCAGGTGGTGCAGAGTTAGAGAAACTTGAAACAGAATTCTCTGGAAGATAGCAGTGATTTAAAAGGGGAAAACATCAGCTTTTTTATAGGCTTAAAAGTAAAATGGTTAATCAAAAAAATGATCTTGATGTAATAACAATTGGACGATCTTCAGTAGATTTATATGGAGGGCAAGTTGGAGGACGACTGGAAGACATGACGTCGTTCCAAAAATACATTGGGGGTAGTCCTACTAACATTAGCATCGGAGCATCAAGATTAGGTTTAAGATCTGCAGTCATTACAAGAGTAGGTGATGAGCATTTCGGGCGATTTATTACTGAGCAATTAACTAGAGAGGGTGTAAACACAGAGGGAATTGTTATTGATAAGGAACGTTTGTCCGCTCTCGCTATTTTAGGAATTCGCGATAAGGAACAATTCCCTCTATTATTTTACCGTGAGAATTGTGCTGATATGGGCCTCACAAAGAATGAAATTGATCCAGATTTTATTAAACGCTCAAAATGTGTTGTTGTAACCGGTACCCACTTTAGCTCGAAGCAAGTATCAGAAGCTTCGTTCCAAGCAATTAACTATGCAAAAAATAATAATGTGCTTGTCGGGTTTGATATTGATTATCGTCCGAACCTCTGGTCCCTAGGCGGTCATGGTGATGGTGAGAGCAGGTTCGAAGAAAGTAAGGTCGTAACAAGTCATGTTCAAAAAATCATAAGCCACTGTGATCTTATTGTAGGAACGGAAGAAGAATGGCATATAGCAGGAGGAACTCAAGACACATTAAAAGCGCTTCGAGTCTGTCGTGAACTAACACAAGCTATAATAGTCTGTAAAAGGGGCGCCATGGGGTGCACCGTTTTCCCCGATGCTATAATTAACTGGGATTCAGGTATTTCTGTAAAAGTTAATAAAATTGAGATATTTAACGTCCTGGGTGCTGGTGATGGCTTTATGGCAGGTTTTTTATATGGTTGGTTAAATGACCAGTCGTTGGAATTATGCGCGAAGTATGCCAATGCATGCGGTGCTTTAGCAGTCTCTCGACATGGATGTGCACCAGCTTATCCATCTAAAATAGAGTTAGAACACTACCTCAAAAATGGAAGCCAGCACTTTTCTTTAAGACAAGATACATTTCTTGAACAACTGCATTGGAGTACAAATCGAAGAAAGAGTTTTGATAACCTTTTTACTTTGGCAATAGATCACAGAGTGCAATTTAAAAAGCTAGCAGAGGAAAATGAAAAACAAAAAGAGGATATCGCTGTTTTCAAATCAATGGCATTAGAGGCCTGTTTTGAGGCGCGAAAAACTGAGCAAGAAAATGTAGGTATCCTTTTAGATGAAGAATATGCAGAAAGCTCTTTGCATGCCGCGTCTGATCATGACATATGGATTGGTAGACCAATTGAAAAGGCAGGTGTATTTCCTTTAGAATTAACTGAGGAGCCTGATATAGGATCACGACTGGCAAACTGGCCAGTTAATCATTGTGTGAAAGTCTTGGCACCCTTAAGAAATGACGATCCAAAAGACATCTATGAACATCAAGTAAAACTTTTAAGTCAATTAGCGCAAGCGTGTAGGCTTACTAACCATGAACTATTATTGGAGATTATTACAAAAAGAAATGACAAAGCTAGCTCTCCTGAGCAGATCCTATCTCTTATGCAGAAGTTGTATGAAGAGAATATTAATCCCGATTGGTGGAAACTAGAGCCTATTGAAAATGTCGAGTTTTGGTCAAAAGCCAACGACATCGTACAGCAGTTTGATCCATATGCCCAAGGAATAATCGTTTTAGGTATGGATGCGCCCTCAGATAAATTGGCTTCAGTTTTTGATCTATGTAAAAATTATAAACACGTAAAGGGGTTTGCAGTAGGACGGTCGATATTTTTTGAAACAGCCAGAAAGTGGTTTGGAAATAAAATAACTAATCAACAAGCAAAGGATGAGATGTTTAATAAATTTACTACGCTTATAAAGTTATGGAAGAGGAAAAATTAAATATGAAAACAGTTAAATTAACTGCAGCGCAGGCTCTGGTAAAGTGGATGATTGCCCAGAAGATTGAACAATTTGATGGATCGTTTGAAATGGCTTTCAAAGGTGTGTGGGGAATATTTGGTCACGGTAACGTTGCTGGCATAGGTGAGGCTTTAGAAAAGCATAAATCCGAACTTCCGACTTATAGAGGGCATAACGAGCAAGGCATGGCCCATGCGGCATTAGCATATACAAAAGAGATGCGAAGGAGAAGGTTTATGGCCGTCACATCATCTATTGGTCCTGGAGCAACCAACCTAGTAACAGCAGCGGCATTAGCTCACGTTAATAGGCTACCAATTCTTTTACTACCAGGTGATATCTTTGCTGACAGACGCCCTGACCCAGTACTTCAACAAGTTGAAGATTTTGAAGACGGAACTGTATCTGCTAATGATTGCTTCAGACCGGTCAGCAGATATTTTGATCGAATAACTAGGCCCGAACAATTACTCAATGCGTTACCAAAAGCCATGTCTATTCTTACTGACCCAGCTATGGCTGGCCCTGTTACTCTTGCGTTTTGTCAAGATGTCCAAGCCGAAGCCTATAATTATCCAGAATCTTTTTTTGAAATTGTTCACTGGAATGTCAGAAGAATTCAACCAGACCGAAGAGAGATAGAGAGGTTGGCTAACTCACTAAAAAAGTCAAAAAAACCTGTAGTAATCGCTGGTGGAGGAGTAAAATATAGCGATGCGCAAAACGAACTAAAGGAATTTTTAGATCTAACTAAAATACCACTAGTGGCAACACAAGCTGGAAAATCAGTCTTAGTAGAAAAAGATGAGCAGAACCTTGGATCTATCGGAGTGACAGGTTCTAGTTCAGCCAATGCAATTATATCAGGTGCAGATCTCGTTATTTCCGTAGGAAGTCGGTTGCAAGATTTTACTACAGGCTCCAACGGACTAATAAAGGCTCCAGTATATTCCATAAATGTTCAGGCACATGATCTAACTAAACACAAGTCCATACCTGTTCTGGGGGATGCTAAGGAGACACTCCAATTGCTGAGAGCGCTAAGCATAAATTATAAGGTTAGTGCAGACTATATCGCGTATTATTCCCGAGCAAAGTCAAATTGGACAAAAGACGTAGACAAAGTAACTTCTACTAGTTTAATGAATAGTCTACCTGCCGACAGTCAAGTAATCGGAGCAGTAAACCGAAGTGTGCCAGCAAACACAATCGTAATAGGCGCGGCAGGGTCAATGCCAGGAGAACTACATAAACTCTGGAGAGTTTTAGATCAAGATACGTATCATATGGAATATGGATATTCTTGTATGGGATATGAGGTTTCGGCTGGTATTGGAGTAAATCTCGCTGCACCTAATAGACCAAATGTAATTTTTGCAGGCGATGGCTCTTACCTAATGATGAATTCGGAACTCGCTACCGCCGTAATGATGGGCGTTTCAATGACTCTCATCCTTACAAATAATAGAGGTTATGGTTGTATTAATCGCTTACAAAAAGCTTCTGGGGGGACCGAGTTTAACAACCTGTTTTCAGACTCTAAATTCAAGAATCAGATAGAAATTGATTACGTTTCTCATGCAAAATCTATGGGAGCTGAAGCCACCCATGTTTCCGACATAACTGAATTGGAGAGAGAGGTTAAAAGCGCAATTTCAAAAAAAGGCGTTAATGTTATAGTGATAGATACAGATCCAAATATAAGTACTGAGGAAGGAGGTGCTTGGTGGGATGTGGCCATTCCAGAAACCTTCATCGATAGTAGCAAGTCAGATCTTTCAAAGAAGTATTTAGTGGCTAGAGCAATACAAGACAAAGGATCCAAATAGTGAGCAAGCTCCTAATTAATCCAGATTTGAACTCTATGAGATTACATAACATCACTCCTTCGAGTGCTGGCTGGAAATACGTTGGATTAGAGGTTTATAAAGCTTTTAAAGGAAATAAGTTCTCTAGAAATGGTGACTTACGAGAGGTCTGCGTTGTGTTATTAAGTGGAGAAATAAGCTTTTTTTTAAATGGAGAAGAAGTTGGGAACTTTAAAGGCAGAAGTTCAGTTTTTGATAACGAGGCACCTTTTGCATTTTACTGTCCAGCCAATCATAGCTTTGAAATAAATACACTTACAGATTGTGAGTTTGCTTATTGCACCGCACCCGGCTTAACTCAGGATCAGGAATTTCGCGTAATTATACCAGAGAAAATGGAAAAAGAAAAAAGGGGGAAAGGTTCCAACACTAGATATGTTTGCAACATACTTCCAGAAACTGAGCCAGCTGATAGCTTATTAGTAGTTGAGGTTATTACTCCATCAGGAAACTGGTCCTCGTATCCGCCTCACAAACATGATCAGGACAATTTACCAACAGAGTCCTATCTTGAAGAAACGTACTATCATAGAATAGATCCTTCGCAAGGATACGTAACCCAACGCGTATACACAGACGATTTGAGTATTAATGAATCCATGTCGCCCTCTGATAAAAGTGTCGTACTAGTTCCGGCTGGCTATCATCCAGTTGGTGTCCCACATGGGTATAAAAGTTATTATTTAAATGTAATGGCAGGTCCCAAGAGAGTTTGGAAGTTTAAAAATGACCCAAATCATGATTGGATAGTGAATAAATAGATTTTTTTAAAGAAAGTGAGTTGTATATGGAGGTAAAGCTTGGTATGTCGCCAATTTCATGGACTAATGATGATTTACCTGAACTTGGAGGTGATACGAGCTTAGAAACATGCTTAAAAGAAACACGATTGGCTGGATTTTCAGGTACTGAGTTAGGTGGAAAATTTCCAAAGAACCCTTCTAGCCTTAAAAAAGTTTTAGAAGAGCATGAATTAAAGCTTATTTCCGGTTGGTATTCTGGCACAATGCTAAATAACAGTCTAAGAGACGAAAAAATTAAACTAGATGAAACTTTAAATTTATTTGCCGAAGTTGGTGCGAGCGTTTTAGTTTATGGTGAAACGTTCAATACAGTTCAAAACAAAAAGAATAAGCCCTTGAATGCGAGGCCGCGATTATCCGAATTTGATATTAAGCAATACGGCCAAGATTTAAGTGATCTAGCCGATTATTGCTTAGACAAAGGCGTACCATTGACCTTTCATCACCATATGGGTACAGCCGTAGAGACACAATATGAGATCGAGCAATTAATGAATAGCACTAGAGACTCAGTTGGTCTTCTTCTAGACACAGGACATCTTCTATTTGCCGACGGTGATTATGATAAAATTATTTCTAATTATGGGGATAGAATAAATCATATTCATACAAAAGATATTAGAAAGGACGTTTTCAAGAATGTGGATAAAAGTAAAGATAGTTTTTTAGACTGTGTATTGGATGGCGTGTTTACAGTGCCAGGAGATGGTTGCATTGATTATCAAAAGTTTACAAAAAGCCTTAAAGATATTAGATACAAAGGTTGGATAGTGATTGAAGCAGAGCAAGATCCTCTGAAAGCCAATCCATTTGAGTACGCAAAAAAAGGTTTCAATACCTTAGTTTCCTGCTTGGAAGAATATAATTTTAAGATAATTGCCTAAGTCAAATGACGATTGAATTACCCTTAAAATTAAAACAACGAATGGCAAAGGGGAAATTTGTAATTGTAGGAAGAGCTGGCATGGACCTTTATCCTAAACCAGCCAATAAAAATACAAGTGAAGCTGGTACATTTATCTCTGATTTGGGGGGGTCTGCTGCAAACATTGCTGTATCTATTTCAAAACTCGGGGGTTGTTCGCAAATTATAACTGTTCTTTCAGATGATGAAATTGGTGATTTTGTTTGGAAAAAATTAGAAGAGTATAAAGTAGATACTTCATTAGTAACCAAGTCGCAAAATAATAGTGCTCGTACATCACTTGCAATAGCAGAAATAAAAGAAGTGCCAAAGGTTGTTATCTATCGTAATAATGCCGCTGATCTTTTGATAGATAAACAAATTACTGATAACTTAAATCTTGAGAATTATGCTGGAATCGTGATCACTGGAACTGCGCTTTCGGATGAACCATCGAGAACAACAATAAAAATACTCATTGAAAAATCAAAAAATGCAAAATGCCCTATTATATTCGACGTTGATTACAGAGCAAATGCCTGGACTTCGATTACTTTGGCATCCAGCGAACTTCGCAGAGTTGCAAAAATAGCTGATGTGTGTGTTGGCAATAGAGAAGAGTTTGAAATAATGTTCAAACAAAGGGATTTACGAAAGGTCAGTGCTAATTTTAATCCAAACCAACTAGTTTTATTTAAAAAGGGAGCTGATGGTTGTGATATTATTTTAGATAGTGAAACGGAATCATATTCCGTGTTTAAAGTGAAAGCAAAAAAACCTTACGGAGCTGGTGATGCGTTCTTAGGTACAATTCTTCACTCACTCTCAAATGGATTAAGTTTAGAAACAGCTATAAAAAGAGGTAACGCGTCTGCAGCTATCGTCGTTTCAAAAGAAGGGTGCTCATCGGCAATGCCCAATCTTAACCAGCTAATTGAATTTATCGAGACACATTAGGAGTATAAATTGCACATACCGCCCCATGATAATAATAATAAACCCATCATTGATATAAACGATGCAAAGGTTCCATACGCTTTTTTCAATAGGATTACTTTAAATAGAGATGAAGAATTTATATACGAATTAAAGGAATATGAGAGCTGTATTGTTCCCGCGACGGGGAGTATTATTGTTCATGTCGATTACTTGGACAAACGTTTAATAGGTAATCGGATCGATAACGTTTGGGACGGAGAGCCTGAGGGGGTTTATATTCCAACGGGTTTAACCGCAAAAATAAAATGTGCTTGTGACCATACTGAAATTTTTATTGCGGGAGCCAAATATTCGGAGCAATTACAGCCATTCTATATTTTGGGCGAAGATGTGGATATAGTTCAATATGGCTCTGATGACACCAAAACTCATAGGAAAATTAAACATATCTTAGGACAAAAACAAAATGGAAAAGTTGGTCGCCTATTAGTTTCCGAGCTTTTTACTGTCGGTAAAGGTGGTTGGTCGGGGTTTCCACCCCATAAGCACGATACTGATAGAAATAATGAAACACAGCATGATGAAGTATACAACTTTAGATTTAATCCTAAGGAAGGATTCGCTCTTCAATTATTACAAGGAGAAAGTAAAGAGGTTGGAGATGCGTATCATATAGTGGATGGATCAACTTTTGTAATTGATAAGGGGTATCATCCTTGTGTAGTCGCTCCAGGTTATCAAATGTACTATTTCACAATTTTAGCCGGTAAATCTAGGAGATCTTTAGTTCAATATTTTCAACCTGAACATAGCTGGCAGGTCGAAACTATACCTGGTATTAAAGATATGATAGCCAAATTTAAATGACCTTATGTACACTCAACCAAGAGCTTCATATTGCAAAAAGCAAGAGGTACGCACTTGCAGGCTTAGTTATACTGGGATGGGAAGATGCAAAATATTATGTAAAGGCAGCAGAAGAAATTAGCTGCCCAATTATCTTGCAAGTTGGACCTAAATGCCGCGAAAATACTCCTATAGAAATAATAGGGCCAATGTTAAAGAACCTTGCAGAAGATTCATCAATTAATATCGTAACTCTGTTGGACCACTCATCTAACTTAGAAGAGTGCAAAAGAGCTTTAGATAGTGGTTTTTCATCTATTATGTTTGATGGGTCAAAAATGGAGTTCAACAAAAACATTGATATGACATGCAAAGCGGTGGAGCTAGCAAAAAGTTATGGAGCATCTGTCGAGGCAGAGCTGGGAGTTGTGGGTTACGAAAAGGGAATAAAATCTGAATTTACTGATCCCGAACTAGCACAAGAATTTTATGCTGCTACGCAGGTCGATGCTTTAGCAATTTCGGTTGGCAACACTCATCTCGAACAGGAGAAGGCAACAGAAGTCAATACCAAACTACTATCTCAAATTGAAAAATTTGTAAATTGCCCGCTCGTTATTCATGGCGGCTCCGGGATAAAGAACCCTCAACTTTATTGGTTAGCAAAAAATACCGCCATTTGCAAAATTAATATAGGAACAGAATTAAGACAGGTTTTTGGAGAAAAGTTGAGAGAATACTTATTAAATAACCCAACTATTTTTGATCGGATTGAAATCCTTTCTCACGTATATGAGAAGATAATACCTGCCACAAAGAAGATAATCTTGAACCTGAGGCCAGATAAATGACTCTACAAAATGAGGCTATTTATTTAGCTCAAGAACCTTTCACAGTCTGTATCTTTGAGTAAATTAAGTACTTTTTGTTGATCTTTGTCACCAAGACTTTCGAACTCTTCGCGAATCCATTTTAAACATTTCACTTGATAGGGAAATGTTCTTTGTTCCCACTCACGACCTAAAATTTCTGCACTCCATTTTTCTTGACCACTATTAAAAGCTTCTTCGTTCTTAAGCATAGTTGGAACATATGTCTTGCCAACTTCACAAAAAATTCTCTTAACGGTTTCGGGAAGCTTTGAGTCACTGATCCAATCTTCGCTATCTGGTTCTAATCCAGAGAGGTCTTCTGTTTTTCCCACCCAAGCCATAGTACGCATTGAGTTATTCTCTATTATAGAACGAGGTGTAGGATCAAATCCTACCAGTTGGCTTAATTGTCCAAAGAAAGCAAAATCCGCAGAAGATGGACGGGATCCAAGCAAGAAGGGGAAGTTAATGAAATGATCCTCTAATATGCTTATAATTTTTTTGAAACATTGGTCTATAAGAGGCGCTGTTTTTTTGTTCGATCCTACAACCCAAACCCTTCCAAGTTGGCGCTGTGCTATTTTTTCTTTTTTATGACTAAGTTCCTCGTTAGTAAGAGTGGGGTTTGCATAAAGGGGTAACAAGGTCCCCGCGTTGTCAATGTCCTTGTCATCATACCATCGGTAATGAAACATAAATTTCGTTCCCCACTCATCACCATAATCTTCCAGCAAATAGTTTAAAAATCTCAAAACTGGGTTTGATGGAATAGTACTGCGGCTTAAGAATTTGCTCTCTAGCTTTCTAATGATGGGTGTTGAATCGGTAACAGCTACTGTTTTGTTTTCAGAATTTTCGAATAAGAATGTTGGGTGTAGAACTGGCTTAGGTTTTTCGATATTGTTCCGGTATAAATACTCTTCCGGATCTCCCCAGATAATTCTATAAGGGATATGCTTATACCTTAATAAGGCGACCATCTTTCGTGTGTAGGGTGATCCGTTGTTACCAATTAATTTTATGGGTGCTTTTATGATCATAAA
This sequence comes from uncultured Alphaproteobacteria bacterium, assembly GCA_902556405.1. GTDB lineage: Bacteria > Pseudomonadota > Alphaproteobacteria > Rhodobacterales > Rhodobacteraceae > CACIJG01. Next base: position 21,011 of record CACDWF010000022.1, read on the forward strand.
ATTTTTCCTTTAGATAAAGTAAATATCTTTCTAACCTAGCTTTGGTTAAATAAATTTATGTTAGCGTTTTCAATTTTTTGATTTAGATCAGAATACCGTAAATTCAGAAACACCTTTTTGAGTGCTTCTCGTAATACTCTTTTGCTCCCAATTAAGCAGACATTCTGCTTCCCTCTTGTGATTGCCGTATATATCAATTTCCTCGTAAGCATTATGCGATGATCATCCACTATTGGCATAACGACGTTTGGGTATTCAGAACCTTGACTCTTATGAACCGTTATAGCATACGCTAAATCTAAGTAATCTATTTTATTGTTATGGAAGAGTTTCATTTCTCCATCAAACTCCACTCTAATATTGTTTCCAACCTTATTTACAACGTAACCAATGTCACCATTTCTAACATCAATATCATAATCATTTTGTGTACATATCACCTTATCACCCGCACAAAATTTTATTTCTTTTTCACCCTCCAGTTTTGAAAACACCTTCTCGCCATTGGGGTTATATTTTTTTTGCATAATTGCGTTTAAGTTTATAAGTCCGGTCGAAAAGCGGCGCATTGGGGAAAGAATTTGCGTTTTATCAAAATCTATACCGGAATTTTTATTCCCCGTAAAAAAATCAACCACTTCAATAATTTTATCGACGACCTCAGACTTTTCAACTTCTACAAAAGAAAAGCCTGAGCTGGCAAAATCGGGAGAGAATTCTATTAACTCACCTTTGTTTATAGCTCTAGCTACTTTCGGTATAATGCTATCACTGCCTTGTCGAAATTGTTTTGATAATCTACTAACAACAATTTTTTTTGATCTTATTAAATCTAAAAATGGTTGTCCCGAACCTACAGGTGGTAGCTGGTCAACGTCTCCAATCAAAATAAGTTGTGCCCCCAAAGGTAGCATTTTGACTAAATCATTAAATAAATTAATGTCAATCATTGAAGACTCATCCACAATCAAAGTATCAAACTCGATATCCTTTGCTGAAGAATCGATCATCGCTTTTAGCATGTGAATTGTCGATGGTTGAAATTTTTTTAATGCCTGATTTTCTGCTATTCGTTTTGCTGCTCGTCCCGTCGGGGCACATATACGAATTGTCTTTCTGAAGCTGTTGACTAAAACTTGCACTAGGCCTTCTATAATTCTTGTTTTACCTGTTCCTGGACCACCAGTAATAATCGAAACTCCTGCCTCTAAAGAATTTTGGATTGCTTGCACTTGTTCTTCTGATAAAGGATTGGTGGCATTTTTGTTAGCCGAAAACTTCTTACCCTTTATTGGTTTGAAATTATCCTGTATCAAAAAGATCTGTTGAGCAATATCATTATCCCGCTGATATGCTTCGATGGTTTCTAAGAACTCTTTATCCTGCACTTTAAAATAATTAAATAAGTGCTTATGGCTGCTGATCGCCGCTTGAATTGTTTCAAAGTCACTTTTTGTTATTTCTTGAGTTCTCAATAAAACTCTCTCTAATGGCCCACAGGTATTGCCACGTTCGGCTTCACTTTGCATCAGTGCATGTCTAGTAGCAGCAACAATTTTTTGATCTAAAGAGACTTCAATTCCAAAAATAGAAATAATACTTTCTATCTTATCGAAACTTAGTCTAGGAATTCTTTGAAGTAGCATATATGGATCTTTATGTACGTCAGCAAAGAATTTGTTTCCCAACTCGTCTTTAACAAATTTCTTTTGTGTGTATGAAAAACCAATTTCTGAAAATAAGATTTCAAAGCCTGAGTTTTCATAATCTAAGTTCCATCCTTCTAACAATGTCTCAGTAATTTTTTTTGACGTTCTTTCTTCGATTAAATTTAATTGGCATTGATTTAGATATTTGAGAACTGTCATGCCAAAATTTTGCACTATGCTATTGGCAATCTTGGGCCCAATACCCTGAAAGTTTTTATTCGATAAATATTTCTTCAACCCTTCAATTGGCTCTTGTTTTAAAATTATTTGAGTTCCCAATGGCACTTCATCTCTATTCAAGGGTAAAAAATAAAAGCCATCACGAGAAACTGAGATATTTTCTGCCACAACTCCACCACAATTTAAGAGCTCTTTACTACCATTAAAATAGCTTACAATTGCTATCAAACCGTTAGCTCCATTTTCTCCAATGTCTGGCCCCTATATACATATAAAAATATAACTTTGATTACTTTTTTTTTGTAACTGTTATATGACACCAACATTAATATCAATAGATGCTAACAATAATCAGTAAAACTTTAAAGTTTGTGATCCTAACCTAAGAACTCACGGTCGTTCAATTTTTAAAAGCTATCAGTCGTCCTGAATGAAATTGCAATCCATTCAGGACGATAATTTTCATTTCAAGCTGGCCTAATTCTTTGGACCACCTCCTGGATCACCCCCACCGCCAGGGCCAGGATCACCCCCACCGCCAGGGCCAGGATCACCACCACCGCCAGGGCCAGGCATTCCACCACCGCCAGGGCCAGGCATTCCACCACCGCCGGGGTTTGGATCAAAGCCACCGCCGGGGTTTGGATCAAAGCCACCGCCTGGGTTTGGATTAAAGCCTCCACCAGGGGCTGGTTGGCCAGGATTGGGGTTA
>CACDWF010000023.1 GCA_902556405.1 uncultured Alphaproteobacteria bacterium
ACCTTTAAAGCTTTTTCATAATTTTCTTTGGCTTTGTCATATAAACCCACAATAAAGAGAGCGTTTGCAGCGGATAAGATACTTATGATGCCGGTCGGATTTAAATCTGATGAATTAATCGCATATTTTCTAGCGGCTTCAAGCAATTCTTCTTCTGAATATTCAGGGAATTCCTTAGGATTTTTAGCCATTAAAGTTGCAAGAAGGCTATTGGCATCTGATAAATCTGGGCCATATTTAACTGCATGCTTGGCAGTTTCTATCATATCTTTTCCAATATTCCAATCGCGTAGCCCTACATTTGCCTCAGCTGTGAAATACCAGGCATACATAGAAAGAACAACGGGGTTATTTGGTTCTGTCTCAAAAATAGTATCAAATAATTTCCCAGCTTCCTTGACACCCTCTAATGACATAGAAAGGAAAAGAGGGTTAGCTTTTAGAAACCTTTGCCAATTTTCAGGGTCCTTAAAATATTTTCTATCATCATCAAAGGACTCTCCTAGAGTTAATTTAATTTGAAGTTTTTCTAGTACTTTTTCTGAGATTGTATCTTGAATTTCAAATATATCATTCAATTTAAAGTCAAACTTGTCTGTCCAGACTATCTTATTCTTTACAACATCTGAAAGCTCTACCGTAGTTCTAATTTTTTCTCCTGAAACTTGGTTGTAACCTCTTAAGATATAGTTCACATAATATTCATTCTTTATTTCTTGATCAGACATACCTTTTTTCTTTATGAAATTACTAGTGCTGCTTGATTGCACTAAAAGTCTTGGATGACTGGCTAATGAAGAGATAATTATATCAGTCATCCCACTGCTGAGCTGGTCGTCTGATTTATTTCCTGATCTATTTTCAAATGGCATTACTAAAACCATTGGTCTATCGGACTCGGCAATAATTTGTTCAGCATTTTTTATTTCCATACCGTCATTGAAATAAAAGGAAAGCACACCTATAACTAATACTAAAATGCCTACAGCTAGAATTGTTATGAGACCTTTTGACCGCTTAGGCTTTAGAGATCTTTTTTGGGAAGGATCTAACACAATATCAAAAGCATGGAATTCGTTTTGTTTTACTTTTTGAATGCCAAGATCATTGAATTGATGTTTTGTTTTACCTTTCACATAATCAAAAACACTCTTAGATACTGAGATTCCACCTGCTAATGCTAATGCTTCTAGTCGGGCCGCTATATTAACCCCTTCGCCTAATAAATTTCCCTTTTCCTTAATTACATCTCCCGTATTGATACCAATACGAAATTCCATCACAACCTTTGTAGATAATGATAAATTTCGAGTATTTATCTCTTTTTGAAACTCGACAGCGCACTCCACCGCATCTACAGCACTAACGAATTCCGCCAAAAAAGAGTCGCCCCCCGAATTAAATAAATTGCCATTTTATTTTTTAAACAACCCTTTAAGTATCTTTTCATAAAATCGAAGACTTTTTACAGTCTCGCTTTCATCTATTGCCATATGCTTACTGTAATTCACTACGTCGGTAGCAAAAATTACAGCAATCTTTCGGTCAATTTCTTTCGTGGGCATTTAATACTCAATTTGATAAAAGAAGTAAGTGGCTAGCATATACTTTTAATGAATATTAGTAAGTTATAAATAGAAACTTATCACTAATTTTTTTTTATGGTAAAATTAAGTATGAATACCGATAGTCTTCCGTCGTTAAATCATAAAACGCTTGGCTGGTTAACTTTTTTACACCGAAAAGTTTCTATTAATGATGATTGGTCTGAAGACGGCGATCCCTTAGATTGGTGGGATAAAACATCTAACCCTCCAGTATTGAATTTTGCTAGATTTGATCTTTCTGAGTCTAGCTACGCTCTCGGGTTGATGGCGGATGTTACACCAGCATGGCGGGAAGTTTATGCTTTCATTTTAAAAGGTTTGAGTGAACGACATCTTACCTTTTGGGCTGCGTACGATTGGTTAACCCAAATTGGACCTGATCCTAATCGAGGCAAATATCCTCAAGAATGGATCGATCTTTGGATACCAGATCATTTGGTAGGAAAGTATGATACTCCAGGCTGGGTTGCGAACGGCATTGAGCCTTGGGGTCTACAGAAAGATCCAATTGGTGCAGATGGAAATTTATTTTTTAAAGGTTGGCTAAATTTGATTCAAAGCTTACATGTCTATACGACCGGCGAAGACACATGGGGATCTAGTTTCCAAGTAGCTGGGGTCGATAGATCGAAGTTTGATTGGACACAACATAGATTAGTTGAACATTTATCTTCACAATGGACAAAAAACAGAATGGGCCCGCATTGTGAAAATACAAAAATATGGCCCTATTGCTTATCGGCAGCAGGATTAGGCCTTCAACTTTATGATGCAATTTTTCAAAAAAATACACACTCTGTTTATCCAGAATGGGTAGAACATACGAAAGGTAAGTATTACGGTTATGATAGTTCAGGAGCACTAGAATGGACACCAATCTATTATGACCCATTAATAGATCATATTCATGCAGCTGGACCATCTAATGGATTGACAATAGCCTTTTATATGATGCCTCAAGATCCAGTTTTTGCGGAGTTTCTATATCGAACAGCGGTTAAAAAACTTGGTTGGGACAATATCAACAAAGAAATAAAAATGAAGCCTGAACCTCGCTTTATGGCTCTTGGATTAGCCTGTGCAAAAGAATTTGGGGATACAACAGTAGAAATGCGTTTAAGAGCATTTGCTGAAGAACGCTTTGAGCCGCGATGGTTTGGGGAAAATAATATAAACTTTGGTTATTGGTTTAATTTGAATGAAAAATGGCCAAGAGGACAATGGGCTGCACTGGCTATGATGGCTGAAGTTGGGAAATCAGGTGCATGGTCAAACCTATTTAGAAACCCCAATCTAGAAAAATTCAATGCTCCATCACTTGAAGGCGTTGACTTTCCAAATATTTTGGTCGAGCAGGCATTCAACGATCCAAACAGCCAAACATTGTTTGTAAAACTTAAAGCGGCAAATAAAAATAAGGAGAATAGTCCCTCTAAGATATTTATAAAGAAGGTACCAGACTTATCAGCTGTTAAGGTCAAAAGGGATGGATATCTCTACGATATGTGGAGAGCAACTGGAAAAAGCTCAATTGAAATTGATATTTCTTATTCTGATATGAAACTTGAAATCTATACTGGATGGTCAGGTGCGAAGAAAAGAGGTGAATTCAACAAGGTTATCAAAAAAGATAATTTAATGAGCATTGGAACAGGAATAATGCAAAGACCACAATCTCTTAAAATAATAAATACGTCATCATGTCCGTGTTGTTCATCCATCGGCAATTAGCGTTTTGAATGAAGATATTATTTTTTTAAACTCAGCTTATAAATTTTTTCTTTCGCTAAAGGAAAAATTTCGTATTGGGCATCAAATAACTCTTGTATTTGTGCGCTCTTTATAGAGAGCCCCCCCGTATAATAACCATATGATGGCATCAATATTCTCTCTTTATTTAATACAAAGCATGCAACCCAAATTCCTCTAGCATTAATTATAAGCTTAACTTTTGGATGATAGTGACCAAAAACAGAAAACCTCTGATCAATTGATGGGTAATGACTGAAACAAATACCATCAATAACAACCTTGTCCGTTAAGGTTAATCCAATATCTTTTAGAAAACTAATATTATCATGATTGCCAACAGTTAAGGTACAGTCGATATTTTCAAGTATTTTAAAAAAAAGTTTTTTTGATTTTGCGGTCATCCTTTGAAATGCAAATTTGTCATGGATCAAATCGCCTAGAAAAATTATCTTTTCGACAGGATGGTTGTTTATAAAATATGAAAGCTGTCTAAGAGTCTCAATAGTATCAAAAGGTGGAATGTACTGATTTGAATTATTGAAAAAAGAACCTTTTTCAAAATGCAGATCAGAAATAATCAAAGTCTTTTTACTTGGCCAATAAAGTTCGCCATTTGCAAAAAAGGAGAACTTTTTATCAGCAAAAATAACGTCCTTATAATGCATTGACTTCTTCGAGCAATTCGTACTCGAGCTTCTCTAAATAAAAATTATCTAGTTCATTTTTATCTGGTGTCTCTTTATGATATTCAAAGAGTAAAGAGAAGGCTAGAGCAGATGCCCTATTGAGTTTGTTTATCTTAATTTTATTTTTAATTCTAAATAGAAACGTTGAAAGCCGATCAAGATCAACGAGGTCTTTCTTAGCATTTTCTGTAGTGATTTTTAATAATATATGGTGCGGCTCATGCTTTCTTAGTACTTCATAAATCAAGTCAGTATTAAAGGTCACTTGTTTACCCGTTTTTTGGTTTCCTGGAAGATTTTTATAAATTAATCCGGAGATAATAGCGATTTCTCTAAATAATCTTTTTAATAATGGAGTTTCTTCTAACCATTCATATAAATCTTCAATTAAAATATCTTGAGAAAAAAGAAAGTCTATATCTTCAATTTCTTTAGAAAATGAAAATAAAATAGAATAATCATTCGCAACAAATCCAAACGGTTGCACGCCAAGCTTTTTAATTCGTCTTAGAATGAGAAATCCTAGAGTTTGGTGCGTGTTTCTTCCTTCAAATGGATGAACTGCCATATAATATTTTTCCTGCTTACCATTTTTCCTCTTAAAGGTTTCAACAAGGAATTCATTCTCTTTTGGGAAGGAAGAAAACTTTTTTTGCAGCTCTGACCATTTTTTTAAACTATCGGGAAGATCCGCTGCCTCAAGTCGTTTGGAAAAAATCTTTCTTACAGTTTTTGAGAGATGGGTCGACAGCGGTAAATTTCCTCCTTTAAAAGATGGTATTTTTTGATGCTCAAGAGCAGTTATTTTAGCATATGCAATATTACCAATAACTTTCTCAAACATCAGCCTCTTTCCACCAAATATGAACGTGTCACCTGCTGACAAACCACTAATGAACCACTCCTCAATATTTCCTAAATATTTATTGCCTACCCTTAGACGTAACATTTCGGCTTCAACAATAGTTCCAATATTCATTTTATATTTTGTGACTAGTGATTTATCCCTAATTTCATAATATTCCCCATCCCTCTTCAACCGTGAATACACTTCATAAGCCTGAAGGGAATAACCTCCATTTTCAACAAATGAAAGAGTTTTTTCAAAATCCTCAATATTAAGATTTCTGTACGGCCATGCTTCTTTAATTTGTTTATACAAATCCTCTTTTTTAAATTTTTGGGAAATTGCAACACCAACAATATGCTGGGCAAGTACATCTAAAGAGCCTTCAGAGTATATTTCATCTTCGAGAAAATTTAACTCCACACACTCTTTTGCAGCAATACATTCTACATACTCGAAACAATTAGTCGGAACTAGAATAGCTCTTGAAGGAGTATTGATCGTGTGATTTGCTCTACCAATTCTCTGGACCAACCTTGCAACACCTTTAGGAGCTCCTATCTGCATAACCAAGTCAATATTACCCCAGTCAAGACCCAAGTCTAATGAACTGGTGGCAACTACACACTCTACATGCCCTTCGACTATTTCCTTTTCTACTTTTTTCCTAAGCTCTTTTTCTAGACTTCCATGATGAATCGCTATTTTTTTATTTTTATTGTTAATTGCCCAAAGGCTTTCAAATAATATTTCCGCCTGAGCTCGTGTGTTTACAAAAAGAATAGATGACTTAAATTTGAGTATTTCTGAATATATTTCTGAAAGAGCATATCTCGGGGAATGGCCTGACCAAGGAATTCTATTTCCTGAATCTAATATCGTAATTTTTGGTGCGACCTTTGAATGAGTACTGACGAGCTTTGTATTCTTGTTATTTGAAAGATATTTTTTAGCAAGAGTAGTATTCTTTAGAGTAGCTGAGAGACCAATTACTTGAAACGGTTTTATAGATCGTAGCCTTGCTATATTTAAGCTTAATAAGTGCCCTCTTTTTGAGTTGAAAAATGTATGTAGCTCGTCAACAATAACAAATTTTAAATTCTTAAACAAATTAATGACATCCGTCCTTGCCATCAGAAGTGCGAATGACTCAGGAGTTGTCATTAGAAAATTAGGAGGCTTTTTAATTTGCTTAGATTTATTATATGTTGACGTGTCGCTTGTTCTGGTCTCTACTTTAATATTAATTTTTAAATCATTGATAGGATTGAGTAAATTTCTTTGAACGTCAGTTGTTAAGGCTTTTAAGGGTGATATATATAAAGTATGGAATTCCTGGCTTTTGTAATTATTTTTTATAAAATCATTGATCGATGGCATAAACCCACCAATTGTTTTACCTCCGCCCGTCGGGGCATGTAAAATTACATCAAACCCCTCCTTAATCAAGCTTAAGGTTTCAATTTGATGGTCATATAAAGACCAACCTTTTTTCTTGAGCCACATGTCAATTGGATTATGTTTAAAACTTAAAGCAATAACTAATCTTTCTAAATATGATATCTATTGACAACAAACTTTATATTAGAGACATCGATACATATATAGACCCTTTTTTTCCTGTAGAAAGGGCAATAATAACCCATGGGCACGCCGATCATGCAAGAGCAGGACACAAACATGTCCTATGCACTCCTGAAACCTCTGAAATTATGAAAATTAGATATGGCGAGAACTGTGCAAGCAGTTTTCAAACAATTAAATATGGGCATTCGGTGAAAATAGGAAAGATAAGCGTTACGCTTTACCCTGCGGCTCATATATTGGGAAGCGCACAAGTTTTACTAGAGACACCAAAGCATAGAATTGTGGTCACTGGGGACTATAAAACAATATTAGATCGACATTTAGATCCCTTTGAAGTCGTTCCATGTGATTTGCTAATTACCGAGGCTACGTTCGGATTGCCAATATTTAAATTCAATAAACCAGAAATGGAAATAGTGCGATTGCTGGACAATATTTCCAAAAATAGAGAAAATACATTTTTAATTGGAGCTTATTCACTTGGTAAAGCACAGAGGATTATCTGGCTTCTTCGAGAGGCAGGTTTTTCAGACGATATTTTTGTTCATGGATCAATGGATAAATTGTGTGACTTTTATAAAAGCAAGGGAATAAGGCTTGGCACTCTACGAAAAGCTACTTTAGATAACAAAAAAGACTTTAAAGGGAAAATCATAGTAGCACCCCCTTCTGCACTTAAGGATAGATGGTCTCGACGGTTTGAAAATATTACTAGATGTTATGCTTCTGGCTGGATGCAAGTCAAACAGCGCGCTAAGCAAAGCCAAATTGAAATTCCTCTTGTTATATCTGATCATTCTGATTGGAATGAGCTTACTAATACTATCAAACAAACTGGAGCAGAAAAAGTTTGGATAACGCATGGAAGAGAAGATGCTCTGAAATATTGGTGCGAAAAAAACGGAATTCAAGCTGAGCCGCTTTCTCTTCAACATAGAGATGAAACAAGCGAACTATAATGAAAGCTTTTTCGAATTTACTATCGGATCTTATTTTGACGAGCTCGAGGAACAGAAAACTATCACTATTAGAACAGTATTTTAGCACAACACCTGACCCTGACCGAGGGTATGCTTTGGCAGCACTTACAGGATCACTTAACTTTAAAAACATAAAAGCTTCATTTTTTAAAGATTTGATTAAAGAAAAGCAAGACGAACACTTATTTGACCTATCTTACGACTATGTGGGTGATTTAGCTGAAACTATATCCTTGTTATGGGACCAAGAAAAAGGTGGCAATATGCCGAGACTTTCGTCCTTATTCGAAAACCTAAAAAAGGCTAAAAATGATGAGCTTAAGAACCATATAATTAATATTCTAAACATCAGTACGGCTGATCAGAGATGGGCTTTTATTAAACTTTTTACAGGAGGCTTGCGCATTGGGGTGTCAAGCAGGCTTGTAAAGCAGGCGCTAGCAAATTATGGCAACGTTGATCTTGAAGAAATTGAAAAGATATGGCATGGGTTGCATTTTCCTTACACTAATTTGTTTTCGTGGCTCGAGAATAAAGGTAGTAAACCAAAAATTTCGATCTATGACATTTTTCATCCAATGATGCTTGCTCATCCGCTTGTTATGGAAAAAGATTTGCCAGCAGCAAATCCAAAACATTTCGTTGCTGAATATAAATGGGACGGAATTAGAGTTCAAATTGTAAGCCATAGTGAAGGATGTCGCCTTTATTCAAGGACAGGCGATGAAGTTTCTAAGTCTTTTCCAGAAATCATTAAGACAATACAAGGTGATTTTGTGCTAGATGGAGAATTACTCGCTGGAATTAATAATGAACCGAAAACATTTAACGATCTTCAGCAAAGGCTAAACAAAAAAGCTCCCTCAGAAAAGTTTATAAGAAAAAATCCATGTTTTATAAAGGTATATGATGTTTTGTTTTTCAATGGCGATGATTTAAGAGATAAAACACTTATTGAAAGGAAAAAAGTTCTGAATTCCTATTTTAGTACGAATAGATCTCCAATGTTTTTATCGGAAACAATTGAGTTTAAAGACTGGAGATTTCTAGACAAAATAAGAGATATATCCAACAAGCAAATACATGAAGGTGTAATGATCAAATTAGTTTCCAGTCCCTATATTGCTGGGAGACCACGCGGCAAATGGTTTAAATGGAAAAGAAACCCAAAGAATGTAGATGCGATAATCATGTATGCACAAAGAGGACATGGAAAGCGGAGTTCTTTTTACTCAGACTATACTTTTGGTGTCTTTAACAAAGAAAAGGATCTTGTTCCTATAGGCAAGGCATACTCCGGCTTTACCGATGAAGAGTTAAATAGATTAGATAAATTTGTAAGATCAAAAACTATAAACCGATTTGGACCAGTTAGAGAGGTTGAAAAAACATTAGTCGTAGAGATTGCATTCGATGAAATGTCGTTGAGTAATAGACATAAGTCAGGAATTGCTTTACGGTTTCCTAGGTTCAAAAGAATTAGATGGGATAAGCCAACTAACGAAGTAGAAACTTTGGAGCAAATAAGAAAAAGTTTTTTAGAGTAATTAAGTGCCAGGAATCCAGTTGGTTCCAGCTAATGGCACTCCAGCCATCGCAGCCGACTCCACCGTTAAAGCGCATAGGTCCTCTGGTTCTAAGTTTCTAAGATCATTTTTACCACAAGCTCTTGCAATGGTTTGTGCTTCCATTGTCATCACGTTAAGATAATTTGCCAACCGCCTCCCTCCTAGCTTAGGGTCTAAACGCTTAGCGAGTTTTTTATCTTGAGTAGTTATTCCTGCTGGATCGAGGCCTTCATGCCAATCATCAAACGAACCAGCTGTTGTACCTAATTTTTCATACTCTTTCTGATACCTAGGATCATTGTCTCCAAGTGCGATCAATGCAGCAGATCCAATCGATACTGCATCAGCACCTAAAGCCAATGCTTTTGCTACATCTGCACCATTCCTTATTCCCCCTGAAACAATGAGCTGTACCTTTCTATGCAAGCCTAATTCCTGTAATGCTCTAACAGCAGGCCTTACACATGCCAGCGTAGGTATACCTACATTTTCGATAAATACCTCTTGAGTCGCTGCTGTACCTCCTTGCATGCCGTCAACAACTACGACATCGGCACCAGATTTAGCAGCTAGAGCTACGTCATAATATGGTCTGGAACCAGCAACTTTTACAAAAATAGGAACCTTCCATCCAGTAATTTCTCTCAACTCAAGTATCTTGATCTCCATGTCGTCTGGCCCTGTCCAATCAGGATGCCTACATGGTGATCTTTGATCAATTCCTTTTGGCAGCGTTCGCATTTCTGCAACTCTATCATTTATCTTTTGACCAAGTAACATTCCTCCACCACCTGGCTTCGCACCCTGACCTACAACGATTTCGATTGCATCTGCCTTTCGAAGGTCATCAGGGTTCATTCCGTATCTAGAAGGAAGAAGTTGATAGACTAACTGTTTTGAATGACCTCTTTCCTCTTTTGTCATTCCCCCATCACCTGTTGTTGTTGACGTACCAACCAAACTAGCACCCCTTCCTAAGGCCTCTTTTGCTTGCGCTGATAGAGCTCCAAAGCTCATTCCTGCTATAGTAATTGGAATTTCGAGATTTAGAGGATTAGAACTAAATCGGTCGCCAAGGATCACTTTTGTATTGCAAGACTCTCTGTAGCCCTCCAAAGGATACCTAGAAATTGAAGCTCCAAGAAATAATAAATCATCAAAGTTTGGTAAATTTCTTTTAGAACCCCCTCCCCTTATGTCATATATACCAGTCTCAGCGGCTCTTCTAATTTCAGAGTTTGTATATGCATCGAAAGTATGCGAAGTTCTTGGTTCTGTTATTGATTTCTTTTTCACGTAATTTTCCTAATATATTTTAGCATTATCTACATCAAAGTTGTAAAGTGAACGAGCAGAACCAAAGCGCCTAAAGGTATCTGTATTATAATCAGAAACATTAGCATTTGATAAAATATTTTCTAAATTACTAAGATGCTTTTTTGTCATTCTTTTCTCAATACAATCTGCACCTAAAGATGCAACTTCGCCTGCGACATATATATTAGCTTCGTATATGCTATCCCCTAAAGCATGTCCAGCATCACCAAAAATAACCAAATTTCCCTTCTGTGCCATGAAGGCGGACATGTGACCAACATTTCCCTTTACAATGATGTCTACACCCTTCATTGAAATACCACATCTTGAAGAGGCATTTCCGTCGACCAGGATGCTTCCTCCATGGCCCGAAGCTCCTGCATATTGGCTTACATCACCGGTAACATGAATGTTCCCCGACATCATATTTTCGCCTAATCCTGGACCAGCTGATCCTTCAACTTTGATATCAGAAAATTTATTCATTCCAGCACAGTAATATCCAACACTACCAACAACTTTCACAGTAATCCTTTTATTGATACCAACTGCCAACGCGTGGCTTCCTTTTGGGTTTCTTATAGAAAAAGAGCTATTTTTATCAGATCCTTGCAAAGTTTTGTTAATATCTCTCAAGGATAATTTGTTGAAATCAAGAATGTGCATTTTTAATGTCCCCAAAAATAGACAGTGGCAGGCTCTGGCTCCCAGACCTTAGCCTTTTCTATTTTTGGTAAAGAGGTTAAGGCTCTATACTCGGACCCAAAAGCTACATAATCAGGGGTCTCTGCCAGTACAGCGGGCTTACAGGCGATCGGATCTCTTAAAACGCCAAAACCGTTTTCCGTACCAACTACGAACGTATAAAAACCATCAAGTTCTACAAGAGCGCTTTCCAAAGCTTCTTTAAGCGTTTTTCCACTATTTATTTTGTAAGTAATAAAGCTGGCTGCAACCTCAGAATCATTTTCTGTTTCAAAAGTCATCTCTTTTCTAATTAATTCTCGTCGAAGAGAGTTGTGATTTGATAGTGACCCATTATGTACCAAACATTGATCTTCGCCTGTAGAGAATGGATGTGCGCCAAGTGTTGTAACTGCGGATTCTGTTGCCATGCGGGTGTGGCCAATACCGTGAGACCCCTTCATTTTAGCTATTTCAAATCTTTTTACGACTTCTGCCGGCTTGCCTATCTCTTTATAAATTTCCATTTTTTTGCCAACACTTAATATTCTCAAATTGGGGAAGGTATCATTTATTAGACTGGCAACCTGATCTTTTTGCTTAACGTCAAGCTTTATGACTGCATGCGTGGAATGAATTTTTAAACTGAAGGATATATCTTTCTTAGCAGATAAAAACTTTTTTAGCTTTTGAAAGTCGTGTTTGGGTGATCTAGACTGGACCGTCATCTTAGTTTTACTAGCCAATGGCTTTCCGTAAATCGCTAAACCTGCACTATCGGGACCTCTATCGCTCATACTTTCAAGCATTTTTGAAAGATGTACCCCTAAATTCGCAGATATATTCTCTTTTTTTGCAAATAGACCAACTATCCCACACATTCAAATTGCTCTTTCAGAATTAAACAAATCCATCGTCTCTACCTGCTCAAGTTTTAAATTTAATATGCTTTTCTCAACGCTTTTTCTAATTTTTTGTATTCAGGACAAGAAGTACCGCAAATGTTTTTGAGTAAAATAAGATTTTTTTCTGCCAACTCTTTTTTATTAGTTTTAATGAATAACTCTCCTTGATACTCGAGAGCCCCCTTATGCCGTGGATCTAGCTGAAGAGCTTTTTTATAGAACTGTCCACTCTTACCATACTGTCCCATTTTCCTATAGATAAAGCCATAATAATTATTTATATCAGCGTTATCTGGGTACTCATTATCTAGCAGTCTAATCTGTGTCAAAGCTTGACTGAACTGGTCACTGTAAAGCAATCTTTCGATTGAACCCAGTCTATTCTTCAACTGCACCGCCTTCATCATATCGCCGGAAGTTAAACTGCTACCCCCGGAGCTGGACCCAGAAGAACTCAAGCCGGAAGAATATGAGCCTCCTCCCCCAGCGTTAATATTGAAAATAAATATAAGGCCTAACAAGCCATAATAAGTAGCAAGCCTGATTTTTTTCATAACAAACCTCACATTTGTTTTAGTAGAGAATTAAACCATTATTTCTAAATTTCAAATATAGTTTTCTGGTCTATGTTAGGTGCCCTCTGAAATAATTGAAATCATTTCGAACATTATAGCCATTGCTGTGTGTGCGGTTATATTATTTGGGCTATCTTTTGTGGGCATCATACAAACTATATCTCCACCAATAACATTCATCCCCCGAGTTAACCTTACTAAACTTATAGCTTCGTCTATATCAAAGCCCTTAGAACTGGCTTCCAAATTTGCTACACCAGGTGCTATTGTTGGATCAAGGCAGTCCAGATCAAACGTAATATATACAGGTCTACCATCGAGTATTTTTTTTGCTTGTGCTATTACGGACTTTAGACCCCTTTTTCTAAATTCTTTCATCGTCACGACATTGTACCCGTACTCATAACTAGGTTCCAGCCAATCCAATGTGCGTGGGTGTCCTCTTAGACCAATTTGCATCGATGATTTTGGATCCACATTTCCCTGATCCGCAAGATATGCACCCCAATGTGCTGCAGACCTTTTTGCACCTAAAAAGTGGTCAACCTTCGTAAAAACATCAGTGTGCGCATCTAAATGTAGCAAACTGACAGGTTTTCCATCTGAAAGCTTGCCTTTTCCAAGAGCCTGAATGATCCCTCCCGTTATGGAATGGTCTCCTCCAATAGAGATAGGTTTAGAGTTGGCATTATCTATTGTTTTAAAAAAATTAGTTATTTGCGCGATACAATGCTCGTTATCATTCGCTCTGGGGAAAGGAACATCACCTGCATCAACAATTTTTGCAATATCCCAGGGGTTTATTCCAAAATCTAAATGTGCTCGTCTACCAATTGATGATATATTTCTTAGAGCTCTAGGGCCAAGGTGTTGATCTCTTTCCGTTGTCCCATTTCCTGTTGAATGCGGAACGCCTACCAATGAAATGTCACTTCCTAAAACTTTATCCTGAGGACATCTGAAAAGAGTGGGCACACCCCACCAGTATAAGTTTTCCATCATTGAGTTATCGTGCTCTAGTGCCATCTGAAACTCCTCACTGTAAAAATACTTTCGATTTCTTGACCAATTTATAGTACAACCTAACTTCAGATGCCAGGTTATTCCAGCTTATGGATGAAAGGAAATGTAATATGAGAACAATTATACTTGCAGTTTTTTCTTTTTTCGTAGTAACTAGTAACGCGTTTTCTGATCAAATTCCTTTAAAGTATCAAGGGTATTGGTCTGGTAAATCTTGTAAGTTTTCAATAGAGCAATATGCTTTATTTATAGGAAGCAATGGTTATATTTATGAAAATGACACCCAAGTTGAATTTAATTTTGTGTTTCCTAAAAATGTAGAAAATTGGACAGCATTCCAAACGAGTGATAACAATCCAAACTTCAACTACTTTTATCAAATAGATAGAGGACAACTAGTAGAAAGATACCCTCCAGAAAACTGGGATGGGTCTGATTACAGTTTTCTAAAAAACCAGCAAACGCAGGACACAATATACTATAAATGCGAAAGTAATGATCCGTTAATAGAGAGTAAATATGGCGAATTACTTAGCTTGCTAAACAGCTCAGTGGTACAGTCATGCAGAAACCCTGAGCAAGACAAATGCCTTCAAGATTTATTTCAATTTTTAGATGTGAACAAAGACAAGAGACTTCACCGGGCTGAATTAAATAGAGGACTACGTTCCCTAAGCTTGGTTTCAGTTCTTTTAGGCCAAAATACTAATGATGACTTAGATAAGACCACTACCTTTGGAGTGTATGTTGCAATTGTACCTTTTTTGCCTCTGATTACCCAAACGTTAATGGCTAATATTGATTATGATGGATCTAATAGTCTTTCAATTGATGAAATATCACAGGATCGAAATGACTTGTTTTCAGCAATCGTATCTGCAAAAGATGGAGTGATTGAAGATATAAGGTCGCTTCCCGGTGTACTTCAAAATTTTGCGCCGTTGTTACAAGGCTTAGGTAATTTTAACTAACACAATTAATCATTATCTATATTTCCAGCCCCTGCCCCCGTTGTTCGAGATATTTCGCTTTCGGGAACCAGCATGTTAGATGCTAGATTAGAAAGTTCTTTAAATACATTGTCATCTAACAACATTCTTGAGCGTTTAGCTAATGGATTTTTCAGCTCACTATTGTTTAAGCGTATCTCTATATCGTTGCTACGTCCGTAGTTATCGTTTTCCCAATTAAGTTGATCATTAAAAAGTGCAGCACAGATTTCTTTATTTTTATAAAAACTAAAACTAAGACCATAATAGTTAGAAGCTAGTCCAACCAAAAGCATCGAAGAGTCAATATTTTCCAATATCACACTTTTACAAGCCTCTGAAACAAGCAGATCAATTGCGCTAAGACCTTCGAAAATTGCGCGTGAATTGCTAAAAATAAGACTTACGCCGTTCTTTTGAGGTGAAACAGATGGGTCGCGTTCGCATTTTAGGGAATATAAAAGCTCTTTACCACCGGGCAAAGAACGTGACTCGAGAAAGGTAACACCAAACGATAAATCTTCGCAGACCCCAGCAGGAAGGTTGCTACCCATACTTGCGTTAAATACTAAGTCTTTTAGCTCCGAAAAAGATAGATCCATTAGCAATATTCAAGTGTAGGCATCCACCAATCGTCATTTTTTTGGTCATTAAGCTCGTTTTTTAGAGGTGCTCCTTGAAATAAATTTACTCTAACCCATCTGTCTGATTTCGGATCAAATTTAGACGCGCCAAAAAAGGATAGTTTACAACGTAGCATGTCTATAGGTTTGCAATGTTCATCAATTAAATTATCGTGTATTTCGGAGTATGGAGCCCAAGCGTTCGTCTGTATCCTGCGAATAATAAATCGGTGTTCAGGGTATTTTATTAAAAATTCCGCTACTATCATATCATTGTCGATACTTTCAAGATCGGCATGCAAAGAACACACCCTCTTGGCAATATCTAAAGGCCTTTCTAAATCTTGACCTTCCTCTTCATAGCGATTTCCTAATCTCGGCTCCAATTTTTCTTCAGAAACGTACCAAAACCTTGATTGATTTTCTTTCAAAGAAAAATCTATTTTTAAAGCCCAAGAGAAGTTCTTATTTATTAAGTCAGCTAACTCATTCACTCTCATTTTAGGATAGAGCATAGGCAATTTGGTACTCTCTAAACATAGATCAAGCCCATCAATTAAATCCCCACCAACTTCCAAAAACAAGGACACAACTAACTCTTGACATTCTATCGAATAATTTTTTGAAATATTAAAAATATCCTTTAAAGCATTGATTTTTAACAAATTTTCTAAATTGAATTCATTTGTTATTGATGCCCACTCAGCTTCCAAGGTATCAATTCTTTTCTTCTGTCTATTATCGTCAGTATTCCAAGAGTTAATGAAGGCCTTAACTCTAGATGTTAACTCAATTAATCTTTCAGCCTTTTCCTTAGAAAGCTTTGCTAAATTAATCATCCGTGACAATGCGGTTTCACGAACTTGAAACCAATTATTCAATAATACAGGATGTTTGACCAAAAATGGAGCCATCCCAAGCCCAGTTGCATTACCAATTCCTAGATATCTTTGAATTTTTTTATCAAGGGGAACAAATTTTTTAGGGTTTCGGGCTTTTGCAACATGATTAACTAGGTCTAGTGAAAAGCCTCTAATCAAGTACACTGTTAGCATTTCAAGCTGAAATGGGACAGAGAAGTCAGAATGTTCACAATGATTTTTTCTATCATCAATACCAAATTTTCCGTTTCCATACACTGCTGTGGTTCGCATTAAATATCCGATATCATTTATCAGCTCGATTGGAGGTTGCTCACCTTCACTTAATGACTGCGCTACCAGCTCAAACATCCTTACAGATTTATTAGCCCTACTCAGAACCAGCTCAGTATTTCTATACCTACCTGCCTCTTGAAAAGGTAACTGTGTTTTAAGTCTTTCAATGTCTGAAATCGATGGAACGCCATCAAACAGCGCAAAAGAGGTATCCCAACTTGATGCAATAACTCTATCCGTCCTTTGTGAACTCTCAAGATGATTAGAAAATGCAATTAATGCCAAGTCTTTACCAAAAAGGTTCAACTGATAAACCGCATTACCAAATCCCTTTTCATCTACTTCCCAACGCGAACAACTAATACGCGTTTTTTGCTGTATCATTTTACGGATCAATATTCTTGCAAAAGATAGCCTTGATGGATGGAAGGACCCCATTCTTTCAAGTTTCATAACCTCGGAAGGCTTTCTTATATTTGGCTGTGGGCCACACAGCTGTATTTTTTTTTCTACTGCCAACTTAGATCTCTTTGCTAAAAGAAATTTCGAAAAACTTCATCCAATTAAGTCCCATAATAGAATTAATTTCATCATTATCAAATCCAATATGCTTCAATCCATCCTTAATATTGACAAAATCCTTGTTTGACTTGAACCAATTAGGCTGAATAGGAAAGCCAGGGTTAAAAGAATCTCCTTCTCCATAGTCTTTTGTTTTGGTCCATCTTCCATTTCTCATCCACTCTACAATACTATCAGGTTGATTCTGACAAAGATCACTTCCTATCCCAATATTTTTTGATCCAAATTTTTCTGCCGTTTTTGCAATCATTTTACAAAAGTCTTTAATAGTACAATTACTCCCATTATGTAAATGATGTGGATAAAGAGAAAATCCCAACATACCACCGTTTTTAAACATTCGGTCTAGAACTTCATCTGACTTATTTCTCAAAGCAGAATGCCAGAATGCAGGATTAGCATGCGTAATTGCAATAGGCCGTGATGAATTATCAATTGCCTCTAAAGTTGACCGATCAGAAGAATGGCTCATGTCAACAACAATCCCAAGCCTATTCATTTCCTTAATAACTTCTTTCCCCATTCGTGTTAAACCAGGGTCATTCTTTTCATAACAACCTGTAGCAAGGAGCGATTGATTGTTATAAGATAGCTGCATAAATCGAATACCAAGCTTTTGCCAAACTTCTAACAAAGAAATATCATCTTCTATTGGAGACGGATTTTGAAAACCGAAAATGATTGCTGTTTTATTATTTTTCTTAGCAGTTAGTATTTCATTGTAACTTCCCGCTTGCACAATATACTTCGAATAACTATTGAAATATTCGTTCCATTTCTCAAGGTTTAAAACAGCTTCCCGAAAATTTTCATGGTAGGCAATAGTTACGTGGACACAGTCAACTCCACCATGTCTCATCTGCTCAAAAATTTCCTTAGACCAATTAGCATACTGCAAACAATCTACTGTAAAATTATTGCTTGTTCTTGATTCAATAGACAAATTAAATCCCCCTCGTGATTTTTTTTACTCCATTATTGCTTTAGTCTCTAAGAATTCTTCTAAACCCCATTCAGCCTTCTCACGCCCATTACCCGATTGCTTAAAACCGCCAAATGGTGCATTGGTTCCCCCGCTACCATAATTAACATGGATTTGACCTGCTCTTATTTGCCTCGCGACGCTCCTTAATTTTTCTGAATCACTACCACAGACATAAGCAGAAAGGCCATAGCTTGTATCATTAGCAATCTGAACCGCATTATCAATGTCTTCATACGGGATTATAGATAAGACGGGTCCAAAGATTTCTTCTTGGGCAATTTCCATGGAGTTTTTTACATCTCCAAAAACAGTTGGCTTAACAAAATAACCAGCATTAAGTCCCATAGGCTTTCCTAACCCACCAGTTACTAATTGTGCACCAGCCTTTATCCCTGATTCAATTAACCTTTGCACTTTATCGTATTGAGCTTGACTTACTAAAGGACCAATGTCTGTTTCCTCTTTTGTCGGGTCACCGGTTATCAATTTTTCTACAACATTTTTAGCAATTTCTAAAGCTTCATCTTGTCGATTTTTTGGTACAATCATGCGAGTTGGGGCATTACAAGACTGTCCAGTATTCTCCATAATTTTTTGCACGCCAACAGTGACAGATTGCTCAAACTTTTCATCATCAAAAATTATATTTGGTGATTTTCCTCCAAGTTCCTGACTAACTCTCTTGACCGATTCTGCTGCAGCCTGAGCAACTGCGACCCCTCCCCTCGTCGAACCAGTAAATGACATCATATCAACATCTTTATGGTTAGATAAGGCCTCTCCTACAACCGGACCCAAGCCATGCACCATATTAAAGACTCCTTTAGGAACTTTTGCGGCATCCATTATCTCAGCGATTATATTAGCGGATAATGGGGATATTTCGCTTGGTTTCAAGATCGCTGTGCACCCTGAGGCAAGACACGGTCCGAGCTTCGAAATAGTTTGGTTAATTGGCCAATTCCAAGGTGTGATAAGCCCACAAACTCCAATTGGTTCATGCCTTACAGTGTAGCCATTAAAAGGGTATTCAAATTTATGTTCCTCTAGCACCCTGATTGCTGTCTTTAAATGGCTTAACCCTACAGCTGCTTGTGCACCGCGAGAGAGCTTTACCGGCGACCCCATTTCTTTAGTAATAGCTTCTACAAAATCCTCAAAGCGATTTTTAAACTGGTTTCTTATTTCTTCTAATAGTTCTAAGCGCTCAGCTACACTTGTCCGCGCATAGCTTGTAAACGCAGTTTTTGCAGCTTCCACTGCCTTGTCAATATCCTGCTGAGACCCAACGTTTAGTATCCCAATAACGGATTCATCAGATGGATTTATAATATCAATCTTTTCATCTTTTACAGGAGAGACCCATTCGCCATTAATGTAGAATTTATCTAGTTTCATGATTTTACCTTTTCAATTATATACCAGCTGGATTATCAACAGATTTGCCGAGGGCTTTTAGATCTGAATATCGGTCACCTATTCGATGATGGGGCCTGCCGCTTGTAGCAGCTCCAAGAGCACACACTATTTCGTCGACACCAGGAGCATCATATATAGAAAACTGAGCGGTTAAATAATGCGACCGCCTTCCAGTATCGTGCTTATCCATTAATGGTATTTGAATTTGTGTATTTGCTGGACCCCTTATATTCGTAAAACCTAGGTAACTTTTCGCTCCCACCGCCTCCCTGTAAAAGTTTCCAAATTGCAAAGTATGGATAATAGCTGAAGCATGCTCTATTTCACAACTTGTACCCGCTAATGCTGCCTTTCCGTATGCTTCAATTTTTTCTCCACTGCCTACCATTGAGATCAAGCGGTCGGTCAGAGCTTTACCCATTACAGGAGCAATTCTTTTTATTTCTGGCTGCAAGTCCTCTACAAACCCCTGACCTTTCCACGGATTAGATAATACTGCAGCAACTCCGATTATGCGAAGAATAGGATCAGCCTCTTTTCCTCCTTCACTATATATATCTTCATCAAAGGTTACAATTTTTCTTAATTCTTTGAGCATCTAGAGTTCCTATCCTTTAGCAAATAAATAACATGCGTTAAGAGCTTTACTACATTGTAATTAAGTATCAAACAAAATGTTAATGTAGATTCAATGATGCAAGAAATTCATCAATTTTTTTAAAAACCTTTGTATAGTCTTCGACCAATGCCATATGTCTCAAATTTTGCAAAATACAAACATTGCTATTTTTAAAATTTTTTGCAATCTCTTTTGCAGCATCAGGACCATTAGCAAAATCTTGATCACAAGTTATTATAAGAGTAGGTTTGCTGTCATTAAGCGATTTAAGGTCAACAGATCCGTAATACAGGATAGGGTAAACTCTTGAATAGATTTCTTTTTTATTATTATTCACCCAGTTACGAACAAGCTGAACGATATGAGGATTGCTTTTCTGAAAAGTATTACTAAACCATCTTTTTATCGCCGCGTCAGTTGTATACTCTGGACCCTTATCTTTCAACAACATGGCTCTTTCTAAAATTTCATCCCTTTCCTGATCCAATAGCCTATTAGGTGAATTTAGAAGAACTAATGCTTCAACTATTGTTGGATGTAAAGATGAAAATTTTCGAGAAACCATTGATCCCAGAGAAAATCCAATTAGTATAATTTTTTCTAACTTAATGTGACTAATTATTTGTAAAAGTTGATCTGCAAACAAGCTTAAAGAAATTTCACCTTCAGGATCTTTACTGTCACCATGGCCAAGAAGATCGTATGTAAG
>CACDWF010000024.1 GCA_902556405.1 uncultured Alphaproteobacteria bacterium
GGGAAGCTTTTTAGGAAGCCTCAGTGCTTTTCGATAGTATCTTATGGAGCTATTAAAATCACCTTTCTTTTTAAAGGCGTACGCAAGATTAATCATAGCTTCAGAATAATTTTTGTTCTCTTTCAAGACATTTTTTAACGTATAAATCGCTTTATCAACCAAACCTTCCTCTATGTCGATGCTTGCAATATTAAGCCTAGCTTGCACTAATGCGTTATCAAGGCCTAGTGCCTTTTCAGTTACAAATCGTGCTTGTTTGTAATCTTTAGTTCTTCGGTAAATAATTCCCATAGTATTTAAAAACAAAGGACTATTTTTATACTGCTGGAATATTTGTTTGGAGTATCTGATAGCTCTCTCATAATCTCCCATCTTTGCTATTTTTATAAGCTCCAACAAATGGGGTGATAGTTTGTCACTTTCTTTTCTCAATGAATACTCACAAAAAAAAAGGGCGGAAAATCCGCCCTTTAAATTAAATTCTATGTTCTTTCATTAGAACTTGAAAGACGCAGTGAGCTTTGATGATCCAGTACTTGACATAACTGCACTGAGAGTACCAGCAGATCCCAATGGACCGCTCGCTCCGATAGTCGTTACAGCACTATCTTTGTTGTATGAACCAGTCAAAGTGATCGTAGGTGACATAGCCATAGAACCAGAAGCTATAAGGTTATCACCTGTCGAGCTCGTTCCGGCTTTTTCCTGATACTGCACTGATACTGACGTTCCACCACCTGCGTAGTTAAGTCCAACAGTACTTATGCTCTTGTGAACTGCTCGGGTGAGTAGTACCGCGCCTAAAGTATCTGTCAATCCAAATGAGGTTGTCGATGTACCGGTCACAGCTGAATATGAGAAGACCTGATCAGTTAGACCATCAGAGTTCTGTGCATTAGTTGCACTTAATGTCATTCCACCGCCAAGATCCATGCTTGCGCCAAGACCCATGGAGTAAGTTGACCCTGTGTTCACTCTTGTTATTGTGAGGCCTACACCACCAAGTGATGTACCAATGCTGAAACCTAGATCTCCATCAGCTTCCCAACCTAGACCGTAGGACATTGTTCCATAAGCACCCTTAATACCAACTGTTTGGTTGGTAGTTTCAAGGTTATCACCATCCATCTCATTATCAACAGCGATCGATGCCCCACCTAGGTTCATAGATGCCGATAGTACGGTGTCTGCAGAGTTGCTGTTGAGGGCTCTATCCATACCAAAAACAGTTGATACTGCAGCGGCTGCTGAATGTTGCGATCTTCCAACGCCAATTGTCAACACACCGTTTGATATAGACATTGCACCAGCAGAAACACTACCTGCACCAAGGTTGATTGATCCACTAGTTGCAGCAGTCCAACCATCACCTGCAGCCATTGACACGCCTAACGAAGCAGTTGTGTTTATTGAAGCTGTTGTCTCAACCGCTTCATCACCAGCATCTTGTGCAGCTTGGAATGCAGCCAGATCAGCGGCTAGATCAGCGGCGTCTGAGCCAAAGTTTAATGTATTTCCATTTTGTTCCATGAGAACATCCATGGCTTCTGAATGCGATCCACCTAGATAATCATCAATCAAGTCTTCCACTGCTGAGTTTCCACCAGCTGCGATTGATATTGTAGATGCAGTATTGGCTACAGATACCATGTTCGCCAATATACTTGCAACGTTACCTTGCTCTGCCAATGTGTCAAAACGCCCAACAATACGCTCTTCATTGGTACCAACACCGGTTGCTCCTGTTGCACCAGCAGCAACACCAACACCACCGGTCAAAGATTCGCCGGTTAAAAGACCAAAAATATAGTCTCTCTTCTCGTTCTTTAAAATTGCATCATCTGCATCCTTTGTCGATACGTTTGTTAAAGAAACAGACATACTTCCTGACCATGTCATCGGATGACCGTGGTGGAAGTAAGGTTGATCTGACACTGCTGTCGGATCAGCAGCAAAAGAAGGCACCGAAAGTCCA
Source organism: uncultured Alphaproteobacteria bacterium (assembly GCA_902556405.1). Lineage (GTDB taxonomy): Bacteria > Pseudomonadota > Alphaproteobacteria > Rhodobacterales > Rhodobacteraceae > CACIJG01. The sequence goes on from CACDWF010000024.1 coordinate 1,976, forward strand.
ACTATTGCTGAAGTCGTTAATAGAACTCTTTTCATGTTCTTTCCTCATATTTAAATATTTACATTTAGGTGCACCTGCTTGAGTTCTGCATTAATATATGTTACCGAGCCCAAACAAATATAAAGATATAATTCTAGTGATTGGGCTCAAGGTCAAGGATGCTTTTCGAATTACCTGTTTGTTTTTCCCAATTGATGTAAATTTGCAACAAAACTCGCTATAAAATTGACTGTATCGTAGTTTAGTAGTAGTTGCATAGCAATGTAAAAGATACTAAATAAAGTAGATTGAACATTCCAATATAAATAGGCGAGAAATGGAGAGATATAACGCTAAGGCAGCTGAAAAGAAATGGCAAAGGGAATGGGAGAAAGAGAAGACGTATCTCACCAGCGAAGATAAAGCCAAACAGAAATACTATGTTCTAGAAATGTTTCCCTATCCGTCGGGTAAAATTCACATGGGGCATGTCCGAAACTATACAATGGGAGATGTTGTTGCCCGGTACAAGCGACTCAGAGGTTTTAACGTTTTGCACCCAATGGGTTGGGATGCTTTTGGAATGCCCGCCGAAAATGCAGCTATTGAAAATGAGATCGATCCAGGAACATGGACTTACAAAAATATATCTGAAATGAAAACTCAACTCAAACCAATGGGTCTTTCTTTAGATTGGTCAAGAGAATTTGCAACCTGCGACGAGGGTTACTACAAATTCCAACAAGAACTATTTATCGATATGTTAAAAAAGGGTTTGGTTTACAGAAAAAAATCTCTCGTAAATTGGGATCCAGTAGATAAAACAGTTTTAGCAAATGAGCAAGTAGAGAATGGCAAGGGCTGGCGATCGGGTGCCGAAGTAGAAAAAAAAGAGCTTAATCAATGGTTTTTTAAAATCACAAACTACTCTAAAGACCTTTTAGAGAGTCTTGACTCGTTGCCCAATTGGCCCAAAAAGGTTAAAACTATGCAACGCAATTGGATAGGTAAGTCCGTCGGAGCGTTGATACGGTTTTCACTAATAAACTGCTCTATAATGGATAAATTAGAAGTTTTTACGACGAGACCAGACACCATTTTTGGTATGTCATTTTGTGCAATATCACCGAACCATCCTCTTGCAAAAGAGTTGGGAAAAAACAATGCAAAAGTAAAAATTTTTGCGGAAGAATTTAACTCTATGAGCACGGATACTGCTACAATGGAAAAAGCTGAGAAGAAAGGCGTTGATACAGGAATAAGGGTGAAGCATCCATTCATGGAAAAAACTGTCCCACTTTTTATTGCTAATTTTGTATTGATGGAATACGGATCGGGAGCTATTTTTGGATGTCCAGCGCATGATCAGAGGGACTTGGATTTTGCGATTAAGTACGAATTAGAGGTATTGCCAGTAGTTTGTCCCGAAGACCATGACGCTTCTAGATTTAAAATCGAGAAAGAAGCATATATAGGTGATGGAAAAATAATCAATTCTGACTTTTTAAATGGTCTTTCTATAGATGAAGCCAAAAATAAAGTTATAAAACTGCTTACTGAAAAAGGGCAAGGGCAATCAAAGATAAGTTACAGGCTTAAGGATTGGGGAATTTCGAGACAGAGATATTGGGGATGTCCCATTCCAGTCGTACACTGCGATAGCTGTGGTATCGTGCCTGAAAAGAAGGAAAACTTACCTGTTAAGCTACCAGAAAACGTTTCTTTCAAAGCACCTGGTAACCCATTAGAATCAGATAAACTATGGTTGAATATTTGCTGTCCAATATGTGGAAAATCAGCCAAACGAGAAACAGATACTATGGACACATTTGTTGACAGCTCATGGTACTTTATCAGATTTACAAGTCCCCATCACAATAGACCTACTAACGAAATTGATGTCAAATATTGGATGAATGTTGATCAATATATCGGTGGTGTCGAGCATGCTATCTTACATCTCTTATATTCTCGATTCTTTGCTAGAGCCATGAACGAGACTGGGCACCTTCCAGCAACGTGTACCGAACCATTTTCAGCACTTTTTACGCAAGGTATGGTTTGTCATGAGACATACAAAAGCTCTGAGGGAAACTGGCTCTCCCCACAAGAAATAGAAACGTCATTTGATGGGTCGGGTAACAAATCAATAAAATGTCTAGAAAATGGCTTACCCGTCACTGTGGGTCCCTCAGTGAAAATGTCTAAATCGAAAAAGAATGTAATAGACCCAATAGATATCATAGATCAATTTGGTGCGGATACGGCTCGGTGGTTTGTTATGTCTGACAGTCCCCCTGATAGAGATATATCATGGTCAACAGAGGGGGTGGAAGGCGCATGGAGGCACCTTAATAGAGTTTGGCGGCTCACCAACGAAATAGCCATTGAACTTCAAAAGTCCGGCCAGAAAAAAACGTTAGAAAAAGATATTCAAATAGATAGTTTTGTGACCACCACATCAGAATTTATAGAAAGTTTTTCTTTCAATAAAGCAATTGCAAAAATATACGAGTTAACAAATTTTTTAGCTGGTAAGTGTACAAGTATCGAACAGAAAGCTTACGGGATTAAATCTCTTGCTATTCTAATGGAGCCGTTCACTCCTCATCTAGCTCAAGAAATTTGGAATACCCTGGGTGAAAAGGGTTTTATCGCAGAAGCTAACTGGCCAGAGATAAAAGAGTTAGATAGTGACAAAAAAGAATTTATAATCTTACCCATTCAAATCAATGGAAAGAGAAAAACTGAAATTTCAATTAAGCCTGATTTAACAGAAGACGCTATTAAAAATTTAGTTCTTCAGGAAGGTATAATAAAAAAAGCACTAATTAATTCGACTATTAAAAGGTTCATTTATGTTCCAAAAAGAATTGTAAATCTCGTGATATAATGGGAAGTGCTATTTTGAGGAGCATTATGATGTTATTGGTAGTCTCAATCAATAATAGTTGTGGTTTTGTACCTCTTCATAATCACCCAAATTCGATGGATATTTTTAAAAACATAAGAATACAATCAGATAATACCTTCATTGCATTTTTAATCAAAGAAGCTCTTGAGGAGAAAGCTCCTTTTAGAGAGAGTGCACAAATTACTTTGAGCCTCAAACCCATCATAAAAAATTCTTATGGAGTAATAACAAAAGAAAACGAAATAACTAGATACTCAGTAACTTTAGATGTGGAGTATAGCTTGTCCAGTATTAAAAAAAACAAACTTTTGTTTAATAATAAAGTCTCGGCTACATCAGATTATAGTGCTGCAGTAACCTATACCGGTTTCGCTACTGAGATTGCACGGAAGGACACATATGAAAGACTCGCGGATACAGTTGCCGAGAAAATAATTACGGAAATCTTCATTAATCTCGATAGAGAATTTTCCCATTGATTTACAACCGAGAAAAAATTGATAGCTTCAACGGGCTTTTTGATGATTGCTCAGTAGTAGTCCTGGTCGGTAATAACTATAATTTTTTGCTAAGAGATGCAAAAAAAATTTCAGATAAAATTGCTGGACCAGAAGCAGCTAATGAAATGCGGTTAGCAAAGTATTTCAATCAAGAAATCAAAGGAAAAACAGACGAAATTTTATCTCATCTCGCTACAAAAAGCTTCTTTCCCGGACGACAAATTATAATATTAAATGGCATGTCTGAAAAAGATTACAAAATAATACTTGAAATTGACGCAGCATGGCAAAATCATGACGCTTTAACTATTGTTACAATGGAGGAGTTATCCAAAAACTCTGAACTAAAAAAATTATTGTACTCCAGTGACCGAATGGCTCTCGTCAACTACAACAAGAAAAAAATGAATAGTGCGCTTTTCGCGGATAAATTGAGGGAAATAGGAATAAGTTTTGATAGCGAAGAAGTGTCTGAAGCTTTAACTGAGTTTTCTCACTTTACTCCAGAAGGTATTCTAGAGAAAGAGCTAGAAAAGCTTACACTTTATAAACTTAATGATAGCGAGCCCTTATCAAAAAAGGATTTTTTCAATATAGTATCACTTGACTATGAGGCTAACGAATTGAATTTGGCTATTGCATTAGTTGAAAGAGACGTGATTGAGCTGGAAAAAAATGTCAATTTATTTTTTTTATCGGGTAAGGGTCCTGACACCGTTTTACAATTTATCTACGCTTATTTTAACAAACTATCCTTAATAAAATTGTTTGGATCAACTAGTTTTGAGGCAAGGCGAGAATATCCTTTTCTTTTTTCTAACGACCTCGAGAAAGCAAAAATTCAATCGAAAAAATGGTCCGCAGAACAATTAAACCATGCCACTAATTCTATAGCGGTATCAAAACTGAAATTAAGGCAATACCCTTCGTTATTCCAGCGTTCTATTTTGGCTCAATGTTTTCATACACTCATGGAGTTATAGTTTTATTGACGAGATTTTCAAAAATTGTAATAAAAGTATTCCTTTTCCCAGCACTTGTTTTAATCTCTTGTGTTTGGCTCCTTTTGCACCGAAGAAGAGTTATTCACGGTAAATATGAAAAAATGCCAATACCTGTGGTGTGTATTGGGAATGTAACATTGGGAGGAGCAGGGAAAACTCCCACGGTTATTTTTTTGGTAGATTACCTTATAAAAAACAAAATCAAAGTCCATGTTGTAAGCCGTGGATACGGTGGCAAATTTAAAGATACAGTCTTAGTTAATCCAAAAATTCATACCGCTTTTGATGTAGGCGATGAACCCTTGTTGATTTCTCAGCATGCTAACGTTTGGGTATCAAAAAAAAAGAAAAAAGGGGTTTTGTCAGCCTATAAAGCAGGTGCTGAAATAGTTCTACTAGATGATGGCTATCAAAACTTTTCTATTGTAAAAGATCTAAATATTTTAGTATTCGATGCGGAGATTAACCTGAAGAATGAAAGGGTATTTCCTTTGGGGAACTTGAGAGAAAGTCCTTCATCAGCGATTGCAAGAGCTGATTTTTTACTTTGTGTAGGCAGTCCAATTTCGAGAAAAAATTTACAGAATACTTTTATGCAACACCATAATTCTAAGATTATTGAAGGAAAATTTAAACCGAACATTACACCGGTATTGAAAAAAAGTAAGCTTGTCGCTTTTTGTGGTATTGGTCGGCCGGAAAAATTCTTTTCTATGTTAGAGGATTTAAATATGGAGGTAATCGACAAAATACCATTTCCTGACCATCATTTTTACTCAAAAAAACAAGTTACAAAAATCTTGAAAATCGCTGAAAGGAATAGTGCACTTGTCGTAACTACAGAAAAAGACTATGTCAAACTACCTGCAAGTTATAAAAAAGTTATATACCCTATAAATATCAAACTACACTTGTCGAAAAGAAAAAAGCTTCTTTCCGAATTAAAGAGCCTAGTTTTTTAATTCTTTTTCAATTATTTCTTTTAATTCTTCGTAAGGACGATTGGTGTATTTTTTTCCATTTATAATAAACGTAGGTGTTGAATCGATACCGTCTTGATTAACATAAACCTGAAATTGATTTACCAGTTCTAATGCCATATCTTGATCTTCTAGACAAGAAATGGCTTTTTCCTTTTCAATTCCTGATTTTGCAGATATTTTTAAAAGAGCAGTTACAATTTCATCACTGGAATCAGATTTAGACCACGTTGGCTGTTCCGAATAAAGTAAATCGAGCATTCCAAAATAACGATCTACTACATTGGTGCAACGTGCAGTCAAAGCTGCCCATAGCCCAGCTCTGTCAAAGTAAATTTCCCTATGAATAAATTTTATTTTTCCAGTCTCTACATACTCCTTATTCAACTTTGGGTAGACATTCTTGTGAAATGCAGCACAAGCTGGGCAAGTAAGCGAAGCATATTCAACAAAAATTACGGGTGCGTTATTTTTGCCTTTTGACATCTCTATATACTTACTTCCAACTTTTGATGGCTCTGCTGCAAAGGAAATTTCTGTGATAAACAATAATGACAGTACCAAATACAAACTTGTCCAATATTTCTCAATCTTCCATAATCTCATTTTTTTTCCTTGAATTATTAAGGTTATTTTTCATTTTTGTCAGTGCTTGCTCTAGGTGCAAAATAGCTAGTTTGGAGCCAGTCGAATCTTCACTTTTCATGACCCCAAAATGATTTAGATCGTCTAATTCAACAACATTTTTATCATTAATTTGAAGAGTTCGTTGCAATTTTATCTGATCTATTACGTCTTTCGAGTAATAAGCATTTATTTTTTCGATAATATCCCTTTTTTGTAAAGATAATTCAGCCATGTATGGACCAGTCATGCCAAGGAAAAGTATATTTTTTCTTCCACCTTTAATAGTTTTCATTCCGATTGGATGAGCTTTTTTTGAAATTTCCTCTCCAACAACCGTCTCCCATATATTCAGTAATTTGGAATAGCTCATTATGTTTAATTGACCATGTCTTTTTACCAAAGGAGCAATTAAGTTTGCAATAGATTTGAAATTGCTTCTATGATACGTCATAGTGATATTTTTTCTTTAGCCATAACAAATTTATGGCACATTTAATCGAAATGGCAACTATAACTAAAATCCTATTACAATGGTATTTTAAGAACGGAAGAGTACTACCTTGGCGCGTGAGCCCCAAAGACGCCGAGACAGGAAAAACTCCTGATCCTTATAAGATATGGATCTCGGAGGTAATGTTACAACAAACTACTGTCAGTGCTGTAATACCCTATTTTGAACAATTTATGAAGAAGTGGGATAGTGTAGAAAAACTTAGCCAAGCTAAAGAGAATGATATTTTAGCTTTTTGGGCTGGTCTTGGTTATTATGCCCGGGGAAGGAATCTATTTAAATGCGCAAGGGAATTGAATAATAAATTTGATAACAAAATTCCGAATGATAAAAAGACACTTCTCGATTTACCAGGAATAGGTGAGTACACGGCGTCTGCAATACGAGCAATTGCATTTGGTGAAAGAGAGGTAGTCATTGATGCAAATATTGAAAGAGTAGTTTGTAGACTTTTCAAAATTGAGAAACCTATAAAAAAATCTAAAAAAGAAATTCGGGAATACGCCTCTAAGCTGTTCCCCGAATTTTGCAGTGGTGACTTCGCCCAAGCATTAATGGATTTTGCAAACGCTATTTGCAGACCAAGTAAACCTATTTGTGAAAGTTGTCCTATTTCGAGATCATGTTTAAGTTTGAAGCTTGGTGAAGTTGAAAATATTCCTGTTAGGCCAATAAAAAGAAATATACCGATCAGAAAGGGTTACGTTTTTTTCACAAAAGTAAAACCAAACAAGTTGTTACTTGAAAGAAGGCCTAGTGAAGGAATATTAGGGGGACTCTTGGGTTTCCCCACAACTAAGTGGGAGGTAAAGAAAAATAAGCCTAATCTACCTTTTAAGGCCAACTGGACTTTCACCAAAAGAGTAGTTAAACATCAATTTTCCCATTTTAAATTAGAACTCGAAATAGTAATAGGAGAAAAGGAAACCTTGGAATTTGATAATTCTAAGTATTTGACAGTGGAGCACCAAAATTTTGATTTGATGTCTTTACCAACATTAATGCGAAAAGTTTACGCTAAAGCAATCAATCATTAACCTACTTAACACTCGCATTCTGTGTTCTAGCTTTTTGTCTAAAGTAGTCTATCGGGATTAGTTGACCGTCCTTCTTGACATGCCAATAGCTCCATCCGTTACATGATGGAGCTCCTTCTAAAATAGCACCTACCCTGTGTATAGAGCCTTTAGCATTATGAGTAATTAAGGTACCATCGGGACGGACTCTGGCTACATATCGTTTGTTTACAGAAGTCAGTTCATCACCAGGCTTCAGAAGACCTCGTTCTACAAGCTGACCAAATGGTACCCTTTCTAGATCCTTTTTATTTTCAGTTATTTCAAGGTTTTTCTCAGAATAGGGAGAAGACTTTTTAATGCGTTTTTGGGCTTCTTTAAAATAATTTTTATCCTTTTCAATACCTATGAATTTTCTTGCTAGGCGTTTTGCTACCACTCCCGTTGTTCCTGTACCGAGGAAGGGATCCAGTACCAAATCGCCTACTTTGGTAGTTGCTATTATGATACGATGCAATAGAGCTTCAGGTTTTTGCGTGGGGTGCACTTTTTTTCCATCTTTTCCCTTTAGTCTCTCCGAGCCTGAACATATTGGCAAAAACCAATCTGATCTCATCTGTATTCCTTCGTTCAACTCCTTTAACGCATCATAATTAAAAACATATTTCGATGTGTCAGATTTTGCAGCCCATATTAAGGTCTCATGTGCGTTAGTAAATCGCCTGCCTCTAAAGTTTGGCATTGGATTGGATTTTCTCCAAAACACATCATTCAATATCCAATACCCCAAGTCTTGCAAACTAGCTCCAACCCTGAAGATGTTATGATAGGATCCTACTACCCAAATAGCACCATTCTTCTTTAAAATTCGTCTAGCCTCCCCTAACCACTTTTTTGTAAACTGATCATAATCATAGAAGCTGGAAAATTTGTCCCAGTCTTCTTTAACACCTTCTACCTTGGAATTATTAGGACGCAATAATTCGTTATTAATTTGTAAATTGTAGGGTGGATCAGCAAAAATTAAATCAATTGAATTATCCGGAATTTTTTCCATCAAAGATACACAGTCGTCGTTAAACAGCTCTTCCCCATGTTGAGATCGGCTTAAATGCTTAATACATAAACTCATGGTTTGCCTCAAGTTTTAGTCAACGTTGAGTCAAATTATTTGATGCGTCAAATTTTTTATTTAAAAACAGTAACTTATTTTTTACAAACACAATATGTTGTATATAGGCTTAAAAGATCTCCTATGCTCAGTGTTTATGCCCAACTTATAGATAGCAGTTTTGTGCTGACCTACTCCATATCCCACATTTTTTTCCCATCCATAACCTGGGAAGCGTAAATTTAGTGATTTCATATAAAAGTCGCGTGACACTTTTGCAACAATGGAAGCCGCTGCTATGCTTGCTATTTTTTTGTCTCCTTTAACTATGCTGTAGGCTCTAGCGGCTGACCTAAATCGCTTGGGTAATTTATTTCCATCAAAATACAAACCATCTTTTTCACTAGAAACTTTTAGGGCAGCCTCTTGCATAACGTGTAGAGAACTGCCTAATATATTAAAGCTGTCAATCGACTTGGCTGAAGAGAAAGAGATCCCAACTGAAAAAGTCTCAAGTATCTCAAAATATAGTTTTATTCTTTCCTGGGGACTTAAAGTTTTTGAATCAGCTAAGCCCTTTATATTGTGTCGTTTATCAAACCTTACAGCGGCTGCAACGACAGGGCCCGACCATGCACCTCGACCTACCTCATCTACTCCACAGTGAACCCCCAAATCTTCAAAATCTTTCAATTAGACTGATCCTTTATAAAAAAATAAGATTTAATAGTTTAATATTCGTTTTGCATGTCAATGCGGTCATTTCCTTTCAAATCAGTAAGGAATAATTTAAAAAATCCAAAATTTATTCGTTTATGATATATTACGGATAAAAAATGGTCAGTAACATATGAAAATTTGGATAGTAGTTTCAGTTATGTTTTTGATGGAAAATGCGCAAGTGAAAATTGCCGAAACGGTTAATGATAGCTCCCGCTTTTTTTCTTCAGAAAAACAATGTCTAAACTCTCTAGAAAATAAAATGGTTGATGGAGACATAATGGTGGAGTTCTTTGGAGGAGCGTTTGTAACAGGTGGCTCAGTTTTTCAAAAGATTAAGCAATGTATGGCAATAGATTTAGAGGAAAAACAACTAAAGCGCCTTCTACGTGAAATGAAATAAATTACTCACATCCCGATAAACTTAACGTTTTTAGTAAGATAATATACTACTACAAAAAAAATAGTTGCCACAAAACCAAAAAAATAAATTCTATTTCTTAACCTTGAAGATTGTTTGCTCATTTCACCAGGATTAACTCCAAAAAATTGGCTAAAGGTTTCTTGTAACTTCCTCACATCTTCTTTTTTTATCGTTTTGATGTCAGCTTTAAAATTATTACTTCTTTCTGATTTATTTTTTTTTACCAAAACTTGCCTAACTTCTGCATATCCCAACTGTTTTTAGTGACTAAAAATATTAGAGAGTATACTTTTGAAAAATATTTTCTGACTAAAAACCAGCATAACGCAATCTATATTAAAGTAAAAGAGGTATCAATGAAATTAACTAAAGAAACAATATGGCATTTTACTTGTGATTTTTGCAAACTTTGGTGGTCATTTGCGTCAAGTGATGAGTTTCAACCAAAGAACAATATATTCTGCCCACATTGTGGTAAAAAAAATGAAATTGATGATGAAGTTTAGGATCGAATGACTTTTAGTAATATAGAACTAATTCAAAGGAAATTTTTACAACAAAAATGTTTTATTTGTATGCCGTTTACGCTATCTCATTACCAAAGAAGTGAAAACATATCATCAATTAAAGGACTATAGTAAATTCTTAAAGGACCCGTAGTTAAACGGATATAACAAATCCCTCCTAAGGATTAGTTCTAGGTTCGATTCCTAGCGGGTTCGCCAATTTCAATTTCTATCGTCAAATTTATACTGTCTTATGAAGTCCTCTAAAAGCTTAGGAAGTTGTGGCCCAAATTTACGTAGTACTTGTGCTATTTTCAAAAAATCTCTCAAAATAGCTTTTGGTCCCAAAGTAGCAGCTATATATTTTTCAACGACAGGTCTAGCTGTTTCCCACATATTTATATTTGGGTCCAAACTTCTAGAAACTCCCTCAACTACAACCATTGTGCGCTGCAGTAACAATAACTCTGTTCTAGTTTCCATTCCGAATTGCTCAGTCACTTCAAATAATCTTGATAGTAACTTAGCCATAGAAATGTCCGAGGCCTCCATACCAAATATTGGTTCACCAACTGATCTGAGGGCTTGAGAAAACTCTTGCACATTCTGATTTTCTGGAACATATCCAGCCTCAAAATGCACTTCCGCAACTCTCAAATAATCGCGTCTCAAGAACCCAATGAGGATTTCAGCGTAGGTTTTTCTGGTATATTCATCTATTCTTCCCATTATACCAAAATCCATCACTATCAGCGTACCATCACTTCTACATTTAAGATTACCTTGGTGCATATCTCCATGGAAAAAACCATCCCTTAAGGCTTGTGTCAGAAAGGTTTTGATAATTCTCTTTGCAAAGTTTTCAATATCTACTCCGCTCTTTTTTATTTTTTCAATATCTCCAACCGAAATGCCATCCACCCACTCAGTTGTTATAACTCTCTTACCGGAAAGAGGCCATATGACTTTAGGAACATAAAAATTCCTATCACTTTTTGTATTTTCTGCAAACTCAGCAGCAGCTGATATTTCCATTCTCAAATCTAATTCTTCGCGTACCAGTCTTTCAAAATGATTAATAACTTCTGTAGGCTTAAGTCTCCTGAAGCTTGGTATAATAAATTCAATGAATTTAGCTAGAAACAGCAAAGCGGCTAAATCTTTGAGAAATACTTTTTCTACCTTTGGTCTTAATATCTTCACTGCTACCAATTCATTTGTTTCCTTGATTGTTGCCTTATGCACCTGAGCAATTGATGCAGCAGCAACTGAGTCTGAGAATGAAGAAAATATGCTTTCAACAGGGCTTCCCAGTTCCGCGTTAACAATTTTCTTTGCTTCTGCTGTTGGGAAAGGGTCTAAAGAGTCTTGTAAAACCTTCAGTTCATTAGCTAAGTCAGCTCCCACGATGTCAGGTCTAGTTGATAACAATTGGCCAAACTTTATGTATGCCGGCCCCAACGCGACAAGAGCTCTTACAATCGGAGATTTCTTGTACGGCCCTTTAATACCAAAAACGAGAAAAGGTAATCCCATGAATAAGATCAAGAATTTCAATTGCTTTGAGGCTTTTGTAACTTTAAAGACCTGTTCAATAGCACCGGTTCTAAAAAAAGTGCCAATCACCCTAATTAATCTAAAGGGATTGTGGAACCACTTCATCAGATTTTCCAACCACTGTGCATGGCAACTACTCCTTGTGTTAAATTTCTGTATTTAACCTGTTTAAAGCCGCTTTCAGACACTAGACCTGCGAGCTTTTCTTGCGAAGGAAATTTCCTTATGCTCTCAACCAAGTACTGATAGCTCTCTGCATCATTTGCGATAAGCTCTCCAAGCCTAGGAACTACATTGAAAGAAAAAGCGTCGTAGATCTTATTTAAGGTTGGGTTTTCAACTTTACTAAATTCAAGAATCATTATTCTTCCGCCAGGCTTTAAAACTCTAAAGGCCTCCGATAAACATCTTTTTATATCTAAAACATTTCTTATTCCAAAGGAGATTGTGTAGTAATCAAAAACCTCATTCTCAAAAGGTAATTTCATCGCGTCTCCACAAACCCAGGATAAGTCCGCTTCTATTTTTCCAACTATAGCTCTTCTCTTCCCCTCTTTGAGCATATTTTCGTTTCTATCTAGAATTGTCACCGTTGCTTGACCTTTTGTTCTTTTAAAAAAACGAAACGCAATATCTCCAGTTCCACCTGCTACATCAAGAAGATGTGTGTTTTTTCTAGGCGCAAGCCAATCGATAAAACTATCTTTCCATAATCTATGCAGCCCCGCACTCATTAGGTCGTTCATAAGATCGTACCTAAAAGCAACACTATCAAAAACCTGATTTACTAACTTAGGCTTTTCTTCTTTACTTACTTTTTTAAATCCAAAATTTTCCATTTTCTACATTTCTTATTAAAAAACAATCAGATACAATAGTCGGAAAGTTTCAAGAAGTTCAAATGTGTCCTTCCGATTTTTCTACTTCTCAGGATTTCAAACCCACCAACTTCCGCCAATTCTCTGTTACTTTCATATATAATTAACGAATTTATCTTTGTCACTCTTAACTCTTTTAACCTCATAAAAACTTTACCAGCTTTCATCATCTCATATGGAGGATCTAAAAAAACAACATCAAATTTGTTTTTAGGCAATAATTTGCAATCAAAAAAATCACAGTTGAGAATGCGGATGGTATTTGATTGGTCATTTTCATATAGCTTAAAATTAGTGAGATTTTTGGTTATAAATTCACAGGCGATACTATTTTTTTCTAAAAAAGAAACTATCGAGCATCCTCTTGATATAGCCTCAAGGCCAACTGCCCCAGACCCAGAGAAACAATCAAGAAACGAAATCTTTGAAAAATCAACATTGAAACCATGTTGAATTATGTTGAATAACGTTTCTTTTACCCTACCAGACGTAGGTCGAGTAACGAAGCTCCCGGAGCCTTCGAATTTTTTGTTATTTGTTAGGATCTTTGAGCCTTTTAGTTTTCCGCTGAGAATTCTCATTTGAGATTTAGAGCATCCTTAACTTCAAAATTTATATCACTTATAGTTTCTTTATTTGGAGATTTTTTTTCTTCTATCAAACGTTTACCTATCATGTAGCTATAAGGGTCATTAAATGCGTCAACTGCTATCAGCATATTGTTTTTATAATACCAGAATGATACCTTATCATTTAATTTTCGCTCTATAATGTCAGTATATCCGTTGCATAGACCTGCTATTTGTAACTTTTGATCGAACTGCTCAGTCCAAAACCATGGCTTTACATTGAAGGCGGTTGTTTCTCCAGCAATGTTTAATGCCACTGTTTTACCTTGATCGATAGCATTTCCAACTGATTCAAGCCGCAAAAAATCCCCATTATGATAAAAAGATGCACAGTCTCCTGCCGCATATATTGAGGGGTCATTAGTCTCCAGTCTCTCATTAACTTTTATACCGTTTTCGATCTGTAAGTTTGCTTCTTCTGCAAGATCAACTTCTGGGTATCCGCCAGAGGCAATTAGTAAAGTATCTATATAAATTATTTTTCCTGAAGCTAGTTCAACACTTGTAACATTACTTTCGACGTTATTTATTTTTTTGACAAAATCATTTTCTATAATCTCAACTCCTTTGATTGAAAAAATCTGTCTCAAATATACCGCTGTCGGCTCACCAGCCACTCTTTTAAGTATCCTATCAGATCCCTCAACAACGATTGTATTCATTCCATATGAAGAACAAACCGATGCGACTTCCAGACCCAAATAGCCACCCCCAATTATCAAAATTTTTTTTCCAAGATGAAGCGCGTTCTTTAAGTTTTTGGCGTCATACAAATTACGTAAATAGAAAACGTTAGAATAATCATCTCCTTCATCAAGGGGCTCTTTTTTAGCTCTACTTCCAGTGGCTATAACTAATTTGGTGTAGTCAATTTTTTCTCCATTCTGGAGATAAATTTTCTTACTATCTCTATCTATTTTCATGGCCCTATTTGCAAGAAGAACCTGAATATTATTAGCTTTATAGTAGTCCATTTTTTTCAGCTGTAATCGTTCTTCAAGAATATCACCAGTTAGAAACTTTTTGGATAATGGTGGTCTTTGATACGGGTATGAATTCTCCTCACATATTATACAAATTTTGCCGTCAAAACCTGTTGACCGTAGCTGGCTTGCGCAAGATATAGCGGCCTGGCCTCCGCCTATAATAACAATTTTCTCTGCCATCTTAAATTTGTAAGAAAGTTCTTCAAAAAAATCAATTAACGTTGTATTACACACGAAGATATATTAAATACGAAGACATTCAATAAAGGTTGTTTATGAAATACTCTGTAGGTGACAATTTTCCAGAAGTTATATTTAACTGGATGGATGATAATTTTGAAGTCCAGAAAGCTGGATCTAACGAGCTTTTTGGCGACAAAAAAGTTATTCTCATCGGGATGCCTGGTGCTTTTTCACCCACCTGTTCTATGATGCATCTGCCATCTTTCATTAAAAGTGTTAAGGAATTTAAAGATTTAGGTGTTGAAGAAATTTTTTGTGTTTTGGTAAATGATGTATACGTCGCAAAGGTTTGGGGTGAGTCAACCGGCGCAACTAAAGCGGGAATTAAAATCATAACCGATCCTCTATCTATCCTTGCTGAAACCTTAGACATGGAATTTACGGTAAAGGGTACAGGTTTATTAAGAAGACTTCAGCGTTTCACAGCTGTGATAAAAAACAACAAAATAGATAGGCTTTACTTTGAAAAAGAACGGGGAGTTTGTGATATGACTTCAGCCCAAAATGTTCTGAAAGATTTGGTCTAAGTTTCCATCTCTACCGCGTTTGCAAAGTCCAGATCTAGCTCTGTTAACCCTCCTGCTTCGTGTGTTGAAAGTGATATGTCAACTGTCTTAAAGACATTACTCCAGTTTGGATGATGGTTAATATCCTCCGCAATAAACGCAACTCGACACATCCAAGAAAATGCCTCCTTAAAGTTATTAAAAACAAAGGTTTTTTGAATATATATTTTGTCTTCAGATAAGCTCCACCCTTTCAAAAGCAAGTGTTCAAATTTTTCTTCAATTTCCTTATTACTTAATTTTTTTGTCATTAATTTTTTCTCCTTTTTTAAACGGACTGATAAAGTCTATTTGTTTACTACTATGACTAACAATTTTTTTTTCTTCTTTTAAAAAATCGTCTACTGCTCTCATGAAGCCTTCATGGGGAAACCAATGACTTGAGTATGTGATACATGCTTCGTACCCTCTAGCAATTTTATGGTCACCTTGCGCACCAGCCTCTACGCGTTTTAAGCCTCGCTCAATTGCAAAATCTATTGCCCTGTAATAACATAGTTCGAAGTGCATTGCGGGGAAGAACTCATTACATCCCCAATACCTTCCATACAAGCAATCAGATCCTATAAAATTTAAAGCGCCAGCGACATATTGACCATTTTTTTCAGCTAGTATCAGTAGAATGCAGTCTTTTAAATTTTTATTTAAACTCAAAAAAAAATCCTTTGTAAGGTAAGGAATACCCCATTTTCTCTGTCCAGTGTTTTGATAAAAATTCCAAAACGATTCCATTTCAATGTTTGTCAGTTGGCTTCCTGTTAAAGATTTAATCTCTCCGCCAAAATTTCTCGCCTGTTTCCTTTCCTTAGTTATATTTTTTCTTTTGCGGTATGTTAAAGACCCTAAGAAATCGTCGAAAGATTTATAGTCTCTATTAAACCAGTGATATTGGATACCTTCTCTAACAAGTAACATGTTTTTTTTTGCTACACTAACAAACCTGTCATTACAGAAAGTAATATGTAATGACGACAGATTGTTTTCTTTAACCAGTCTTTTTGCTGATGAAATCATTTCACCAACTTTATATTCATATTCTTTTTTTACTAATATTCTTTCTCCTGAAACAGGCGTAAATGGAACTGCTACTTGTAGTTTGGGGTAGTAATTTCCGCCTGATCTCTGGTAGGCATCAGCCCAGCTATGATCAAAAACATACTCTCCCTGAGAGTGATTTTTCAAAAAACTTACTATGACTCCGACTACAATATTTTTCTCTTTAAAAGTGATGTAGAAAGGGATCCAACCAGTGTTTGGTCCTACAGAAGAACTAGTTTCTAAAAGAAAAAAAAAATCGTACGACAGAAAAGGGTCACCATCTGCTTTATTAGATCGGCATGCTTCCCATTGATCTCTCGGTATGGACTTTATGGTTGTGCAAATTACAGTTTCCACTATCTTCTCTTCTAATATCGCTACTATCTTAAATCAGGCTCATAACCCTCAAATGTTATATTGTCTACTAGGCCTTCTAAACTTTTTTCGATCTCTTTTGAAGTAATTGTCCATGATAAAATTGCAATACCTAATTTTTTTAACCTTTTAATTCTGCTATTGTTAATCCCCTTCCAATCTTGAGAAATAAAGTGTAGTTTATTTGAAATTATTTCATTTTCTATTTTGTTATTTTTAACCTTGTTACCCAAACTCTCAATTGCTGTAAAACTTGTGGTCAGACCTATTGGAATTCTTTCAAAAAAATTCCTTTTCCTAATATACTTAATTACGTCAAAGCTGAATGACATCAAGGCCACATCGCCTTTGTAACCTTCTAGTTTTTTTTCTAAAACCGTAGTGAACCCTTCCAAGTTTTTTTTTAGGTGCTTAGAGAATTTTATTTCTAGAAGAATAGGAACACGTCCATCAATTAAACTAAGAGCATCTTCTATCGTAGGCACTGATTCATTATTGCATAGCATTGCTTGTTTGATAAAATTTGAGTTTTTACAAAAGACAAAGCCTGTTTTTGTTGTTAGCCGGCCAAGAAAAAAGTCATGAAATACTATGATCTCTAGATCCTTTGTAAGGTGTATATCCATTTCAATTGAGAAGTTATTCTCTATTGCTAGTCTAAAAGCCCCCAAAGAGTTTTCTGGAATTTTTTTTGAGTTAATTAAAGATCTAGAGTGATATCCTCGATGCGCAAAGGGTCTTTCAATAAGGAATCTGTGTTTTTTCTCCACAGCTAGGACTCTACTTCAAATATTCCATCAATTTCCACAGCTACTCCTAGTGGTAAATTTGCACCAACGGCTGTTCGAGCATGTCTTCCTTTTTCACCAAACAATTCGACAAAAAGGTCAGAGGCACCATTTATCACACTGGGTTGCTCTGTAAAATCTAATGCGCTATTTACGAAACCACCCAGCTTTACAACTTTAGTCACTTTATTTAAATCTCCTTTTACTGCATTTTTCAATTGCGCCAACAACGAAATACCGCACTGTCTTGCTGCAAGATATCCCTGTTCAATATCTAGGTCTTTTCCCAACACTCCTTTAATAAAACCATCCTCATTTTGCGACACCTGCCCAGATATAAAAACTAGTTTGTCTATTTTAACAAAAGGTATGTAGTTGGCAGCTGGTGGCGGAGCGTCTGGTAATACTATACCTTTGTCGATAAGTGTTGAATTTATGTCCATTTTTCAGTCCTTTCAAAAAAGCAAATGTTTGGGTATACTTATATAATATAATACATATAAATTCTCACAGTTATAAACTAAAAGGTATTTTATGAAAGATACATACGCCGAGATTAAATCTTTTTTCCATCAATCTACAAATACCATTTGCTATGTTGTAAGTGATAAAGAAACCAAATGTGCTGCAATAATCGATAGTTGTTTAGACTATGATCATGCGGATGGTAGTTTAGACACAGAACATGCTGAAACCGTAGTTGAATATCTTCACGACAAAAGATTAAAACCAGTGTGGATCCTCGAAACACATGTACACGCTGACCACTTATCTGCTGCCCCCTACTTTAAGGAAAGGTTCGACGCTCCCATCGCCATAGGAAAAAATATAACCAAGGTACAGCATACTTTCGGTATTATTTACAATACTGAGAGAGGTTTTAAAAAAGATGGC
>CACDWF010000025.1:0-7500 GCA_902556405.1 uncultured Alphaproteobacteria bacterium
TGCATGGGATGAAGAGAATCGCTTGTACCTATTCCTTCTATTGTCGTTATTTCCGACCCCGCTGCCTGAGCCGCTAACATCGTACATGCCTTCACCGAAACTCCATCAACATGTACCACGCATGCCCCACACTGACTAGTATCACAACCTACATGCGTTCCTGTAAGTCCTGCGTTTTCTCTTATAAAGTCGACTAGTAGCGTATTATCTCCTACGTCGTGCGTTTCTACTTTTCCATTTATCGTAAGGCTTATGTCACCCATGTTTTCTCCTCCAATTGAAAAACGTAAAAGAAGCTAATTTCAATGCTTCTTTAATGTCTGCAATTTACATTTTTGAATACCCAGTCAAAAATTGCTTATATTTTGTCATAAAATTCTATAAGTATAGGCCATAAAGTAAAGTAAAAAGTTGTCCCAAGGTTATGTGTAAAAATGACGCGTGGGAATAAATGTGAGGTTATACATGAATAAATATTTCGAGTCGCCAGACACTTTAATTGAGTCTCTGAAGCAGTCTAATTACATATTAAATGACAATTTAGCTGTTGCAGTCTATCTCTCTCTCGTTAGAAAAAAACCACTATTCCTAGAGGGTGAAGCGGGAGTAGGGAAAACTGAAATCGCAAAAACACTATCTCAAATTCTTAAAAAACCGCTTATTCGTTTACAGTGTTATGAAGGATTGGATATCAATCAAGCTGCTTACGAATGGAATTATGGACAGCAAATCATTGCACTGCAAAGTGGAAATAAAGAAGAATCAGATTTGTTTTCCAAAAAATATCTTATTGAAAGGCCTCTTTTAAAAGCTATTCAAAGCAACGGAGAAGATAATAATATTTTATTAATAGACGAATTGGATAGAGCAGACGAAGCTTTTGAAGCATACCTGCTGGAAATACTTTCAGATTGGCAGCTGACTATCCCCGAATTAGGTACGGTCAAAACCACGACACCACCAATTGTCATAATTACTTCAAACAGAACTAGGGAAATTCATGATGCCCTGAAAAGGCGATGCTTTTACCATTGGGTTGGCTTTCCAAACAAAGAAACTGAGTTAGAAATAATCTCGATGAGAGTCCCTGAGGCCGGCTTAGACCTTCAAAAACAAGTAGTGTTATTTGTCCAGTCATTAAGGGAACAAAATCTTTACAAGGCTCCAGGCATAGCAGAGACAATAGATTGGGCTCAGGCATTAGTAGAATTAAATTGCGTGGCATTAGACCCCCAAACAGTGGACTCTACAATGGGTGTATTATTAAAATATCAAGATGATATCTCGCGAATTCAGGGTTCAGAGGCTGGAAAAATATTGGATGAAATCATGCTAAACAAATTAAAGACCAGAGAAGTAAAAGAGTAATCAATTGTGCAAAAAGAAATAGCAATAACACCGAAATTAGATAAAAACATTATCTTTTTTGCTCGACTTCTAAGAGCGTCTGGAATTTCCATAGGCTCTGACTCCATTTTGGAGGCTATTGAATCCATTAAATTAGTTGGCATAAAAAATAAACGGTCGTTTTTCTACGCGTTACAAACCTGTTTAATAAAACGACCCGAAGATATGAAAATCTTTGCTCAGGCTTTTTCTTTATTTTGGCAAAACCCAAAATTCAGAGATCGCATAAGAGATTTATTATTGCCTCAAACACGCATGCAAGGTGCTGAAGAAGAAAAAGAAGAGCTAGCGAAAAGAATTCAAGATACGCTCTCAACGCCTGAAAATTCGAAATCACAGACAGTGGAGGAACAAACCCTTCTAATCGATACTACTGGCACTGCATCAGATACCCAACTCTTCAAGGAGAAAGATTTCGAAATGATGTCAAAAGACGAACTTCAGATAGCCAGTCGGTCGATTAAAGAGCTATTAATCAAAATACCCAAACGACCATTTAGACGCTCTGAAAACAACTATTTGGGCAAAGAAGTCTCCACAAGAGAAAGTTTAAGGAGAGCAAAAAAAAATTTTGGGTCTGTTATCCCAAAACTGATTAAGAAAAAAGAGGTAAGTCGACCTGTTATCGTACTTCTTGACATTTCAGGATCAATGGAAAACTACTCAAGAATGATGATACATTTCGTCCATAATTTAATGCAGAAACACAAGAAAGTGCATGCTTTTCTTTTTGGTACAAAACTAACGAATATATCTTTCCAAATGAAAAATAAAGATATCGATGTTGCTTTAAAAGAGATATCAAAGGCAACTAATGACTGGGCTGGTGGAACTAGAATTAGAGATAGTATTTTTACGTTTAATAAAAAATGGGTTAGAAGAGTATCAAGCTCAAACTCAATTATTTTTTTCATAACTGATGGACTTGACCGCGATCATAATACTGACTTATTTAACCAGATGGAAAGGCTTCAAAAGAGTTGTTATAAATTGGTTTGGTTAAATCCATTACTCAGATTTACTGACTTCCTCCCAAAGTCAATTTCCATAAAAAGAATTTTACTCAATGTAGATGCATTTTTGCCAATACACTCCATTGAGAGCATGCAAAACCTTACTTCTTCAATTGGTAAAAATTTTGTAAAAGAACATAATGATATTTTTACCTGGCATAATAAAATTGAACCTAAGAGCAAGGAGTTTTAAGTGATTACCGTAGAAATTGATTCTGAAATTTTTGATGAAGCGTCTAAGTGGGAGGTTAAAGATACTGAGATGGCTTTGGCTATTGTATTAAAAACCTGGGGTTCTTCCCCAAGACAACCAGGAAGCATGATGTTGGTTCGAGAAGATGGGCACTTGGTAGGTTCTGTTTCTGGTGGATGTGTCGAAGGAGCAGTAATATTTGGATCAAAGCAAATAATGAAAGAAAATAAAACTGAGTTGATGGAATTTGGTGTAGCCGATGAAGATGCTTGGTCCGTTGGTTTATCTTGTGGGGGTAAAATATCTGTATTTGTTTGCCCTCGAAATAGAATAGAAGATGGGCTTTTTCAAAAATTGTGCAACGTAAGGAATAGCAGAGAAAGCGCTATAATTGAATGTAATATTGAAAACGGCAGCATATCAATGATTAAAGATAAAACTTCGGAAAGTGAAAATATTTTTAATATTAAAATAACTGCTAAGCCTCGCTTGTTAATTGTCGGAGCGGTACACATTAGCCAACACTTGATCCCAATGGCTAAAGGAGTAGGATTTGATGTTGTGTTAATTGACCCCCGAAGTCATTTCGGAACTGGCGAACGTTTCCCTGGGGTTGAGGTTAGCAATGACTGGCCAGATGAAGCTCTTAAAAAATTAAAATTAAGCGATAAGGACTGCTTGGTTACTCTAACACACGATCCAAAAATTGATGACCCAGCTTTGCAAATAGCCTTGGGTAGCCCCCTATTTTCGATTTGTTGCCTAGGCAGCAAAAAAACTCATGCAGCTAGAAAAAATAGACTACTTTACAGCGGAATAACTGAACAACAGTTTGATCGAATTCACGGACCAGCTGGGCTAGACATAAACGCTAAAACTCCAGCTGAAATTGCTATTTCAATTTTGGCTGAACTGATCAAAGACTGGCGTAGTGGAGCCTAAATGAAGATTTTAGGTTTAGACCCAAAAGAAAGCCTTGGCTTTGTCATAGCACAAACCTATAACTTGCCAGGAAAAACAATTTCAAAGGGTACCTTTATGACCAGTGAGATTGTAGCTTATTTCGAAGAGGGTGATGTACAGAATATTCTTTGTGCGGTACCAGACAATGGTGACATACATGAAGATGACGCTGCCAACATTATAAGTAATGCGATTGATAAAAGTCACTTTTACACAGAGAGTGCTTCAACAGGTAGAGTTAACTTTAAAAGCCGATCACTCTGTCTCGTAAGATATAAAAGAGCTTTAATAAAAGAAGTGAATTTGGTAGATGAGAGTATTGCTTTCTCAATAGTTGAGCATAATCAGCTTCTGGCAAAAAATGACTTAATCGCTACTTTAAAAATCATTCCTTTTTTCACGCAAAAAAAATATGTAGACCAAGTTATTTCCATACTGGCTAAGAATGAACTTTTTAAAACACATAGTTTGAATAAAAAGGAAGTTAGCTTAATACAAACATCATTTGAGTGGCAAAAAAAATCTATGTTCAAAGCCACATCGACTGTAACAAGAAACCGGTTAGAAGCTTTAGACTGCTCGCTGAATGAAGAAAAGTTGATTCGTCACGATTACAAGATGCTTTGTTCCGAGATAAGGTCTTCTATAGAGAGCGGTATAGATATACTTCTAATAAGTGGTGCTTCTGCAATAACGGATCGATCTGACTATATTCCTAAGGCAATCTTGTCGGAAGGAGGCGAAATAATTCAGTATGGTCTTGCAGTAGATCCAGGAAACCTTCTTTTGGTTGGTAAAATAGGTAAAACAACCATAATAGGTATGCCGGGGTGTGCTAGGTCCCCGAAATTAAATGGCTTTGACTGGGTTTTGCAGTTGTTGATGGCAGACATTCCGGTAAACAAGGAGGAACTAGCAGAGATGGGGGCCGGTGGGCTTTTAATGGAAATTGCGTCCAGGCCATTACCTAGAGCGCTAGCTAAAAGCGTGAACAAACGAGAGAAAAAGATCATGGGCGTCATTTTAGCTGCTGGAAATTCCACGAGAATGGGCAAAGATAATAAACTTCTTAAGAATATTGATGGTACTCCTTTAATAAGAAATATAGCCCTCGAAATAACTAAAAGCGACCTTGACAGCTGCTCTATAGTTCTTGGTTATCAGTCCGATAAAGTTGCGGATGTTATAAAAGATCTAAATATTAACCCAATCTTAAATCCGCTATGGAAAGAGGGCCAGGCAAGCTCGTTGAAGGTGGCACTTAATAGTCTAACCTCTTCTTATAGTGATCTTTTGATAATGTTAGGTGACTTACCAGGCATAAAGTCGGGCCACATAAACAGAATAATTGAAGAACACCTTTTATCTGAAAACAGAAGGTCAAAAATAACTATACCTTCATTTAAAGGAGAAAAAGGCAACCCCGTTATTTGGGGCAGATCCTTTTTCCACGATCTATCTAACCTAGAAGGAGATGTGGGAGGAAGGGCACTGTTCGGCCAACACCCAGCCGCAATTAACCTAATAGAGATGGATGACCCAAGTGTTGTGACCGACACCGATACACCCGAGGATTTCGACAGTTTTATCGCTAATAGGGCTTAAGGTCACTTATTGACTTAGTAGATAAAACATTCAGAAAAAAGAAGCGTTTATAAATGCGCCATTGGTTGCGGGGGTAGGATTTGAACCTACGACCTTCAGGTTATGAGCCTGATGAGCTACCGGGCTGCTCCACCCCGCGACAAAAATTGTAAGGGTCTTCTTAAAATTGGCGGTTACCTACTCTCCCACATCTTAAGATGCAGTACCATCGGCGCAACGGTGCTTAACGGTCGAGTTCGGGATGGAATCGAGTGTTTCACTCGCGCTATAACCACCAAATTTAAAAAGACCCAACTAGCAAATACACTAAAAATTACTGATACCTTCTACTAGATCGTATCAAGCCTGTCGGGTTATTAGTACCAGTCAACTGAACGCATTACTACGCTTACATCTCTGGCCTATCGAAGTGGTGGTCTACCACTACCCTCAAGGGAGACCTTGTTTTGAGGGGGGCTTCCCGCTTAGATGCTTTCAGCGGTTATCCTGTCCGCACATAGCTACCCTGCACTGCCGTTGGCACGACAACAGGTCCACCAGTGGTGCGTCCACCCCGGTCCTCTCGTACTAGGGGCAGCTCCTCTCAAGTCTCCAACACCCACGGCAGATAGGGACCGAACTGTCTCACGACGTTCTAAACCCAGCTCACGTACCACTTTAATCGGCGAACAGCCGAACCCTTGGGACCTGCTCCAGCCCCAGGATGTGATGAGCCGACATCGAGGTGCCAAACACTGCCGTCGATATGGACTCTTGGGCAGTATCAGCCTGTTATCCCCGGCGTACCTTTTATCCGTTGAGCGATGGCCCTTCCACGCGGGACCACCGGATCACTATGGCCGACTTTCGTCTCTGCTCGACTTGTCAGTCTCGCAGTCAAGCGGGCTTCTGCCATTGCACTCTACGGTTGATTTCCGACCAACCTGAGCCCACCATTGCGCGCCTCCGTTACTCTTTAGGAGGCGACCGCCCCAGTCAAACTACCCACCACACACGGTCCCGGATCCGGGTAACGGATCGCGGTTAGACATCAAATCAGACAAGAGTGGTATCTCAAGGGTGGCTCCACAAAAACTAGCGTTCCTGCTTCAAAGCCTACCACCTATCCTGCACATGACTAATCTAATGCCAATGTGAAGCTATAGTAAAGGTGCACGGGGTCTTTCCGTCTGACCGCGGGTACCCCGCATCTTCACGGGGAATTCAATTTCGCTGAGTCTGTATTGGAGACAGTGGGGAAGTCGTTACGCCATTCGTGCAGGTCGGAACTTACCCGACAAGGAATTTCGCTACCTTAGGACCGTTATAGTTACGGCCGCCGTTTACCGGGGCTTCAATTCGGTGCTTGCACACCTCCTCTTAACCTTCCGGCACCGGGCAGGCGTCAGACCCTATACATCGCCTTACGGCTTCGCAGAGCCCTGTGTTTTTAGTAAACAGTCGCCACCCCCTGGGTTGTGTCCCCTACATCTAGTTGCCTAAACATAGGGCCTCCTTCTCGCGAACTTACGGAGGTATTTTGCCGAGTTCCTTCAATACAGTTCTCTCAAGCGCCTTGGTATACTCTACCTGTCCACCTGTGTCGGTTTAGGGTACGATCTTAATGGAGGGCTATTTCCAGGAACCACTAAGCAGCAAGATCAATCCAATAAGACCTTACTACACTCGTGATCCGTCACACTCTCCTGGCCCAGGAATATTAACCTGGTTCCCATCGACTACGCCTTTCGGCCTCGCCTTAGGGGTCGGCTTACCCTGCTCAGATTAGCTTTAAGCAGGAACCCTTGGACTTTCGGCGACAGGGTCTCTCACCCTGTTTATCGCTACTCATGTCAACATTCTCACTTCCGATCTCTCCACCGGATGCCTTACAGCCCGGCTTCACAGAAAAACTCATTCGACATCAACGCACTCGGAAGTGCACTGAAAGTCGTATGAATTTATATCACGGAACGCTCCGCTACCACACTTTACAGTGTCCTCAGCTTCGGCTCATGGCTTGAGCCCCGTTACATCTTCGCCGCAACACAACTTATCTAGACCAGTGAGCTGTTACGCTTTCTTTAAATGATGGCTGCTTCTAAGCCAACATCCTGGTTGTTTTGGTCGTATCACCTGCTTTCCCACTTAGCCATGAATTAGGGGCCTTAGCTGGAGGTTAGGGTTGTTTCCCTTTCCACAACGGACGTTAGCATCCGCTGTGTGTCTGCTAGATATTACTCCCCGGTATTCGGAGTTTGGTTAGGATCAGTAAGCCTGTGGGGCCCCATTACCCATCCAGTGCTCTACCCCCGGGGGTATTCGTCTAACGCTCTACCT
>CACDWF010000025.1:12500-18918 GCA_902556405.1 uncultured Alphaproteobacteria bacterium
CTATTCTCAATTGCTTGAAGAACGCCTTTCAATCTCTCTTCAAATTCTCCCCTATATTTTGAACCGGCAACCAAAGATCCCATATCGAGAGAGAGAAGTTTCTTATCCAACAAAACCTCTGGAACATCTTTCCTAACTATTCGAAGTGCAAGCCCTTCAGCAATAGCTGTTTTTCCAACGCCTGGGAAACCAATTAATATTGGATTATTTTTTGTTCTTCTACTTAAGACTTGAATGGTTCTACGTATTTCTTCATCTCGGCCAATGATAGGATCAATATGGCCGTCAGTCGCTTTGTCCGTCAGGTTTATAGTATAATCATGTAAAATACTCCCACCTTCCTGGTGAGCTTGACTTTCAATTGTATTTCCTTTTCGATCTGCAAGCACGATGTCTTCCAACTGATTAAAATTTTTCATTTCACTTTCTAGTTTTTTTGCAATCTCACTTTTGCCCAGAGCAATGCCTACAAATAATGACTCTAAGCCGATAAACTTATCACCAAGCTTGCCTGCAAAAATCTCAGCGCCCTTTATCGCTTCGGATAATTTTGTATCTATAAAAAGGTTTTGATATCCCTCAACTCTTGGCTGTGAAATTAATAACTTGTCTACTTCTTGTAGAACGGAGAAGAAGTCTCCACCCGCTAACTTAATAAGCTTAGTAAATCGCTTTTTATTGTTTAGTAGAATTGCCTTCATTACGTGAGTAGTTGTAATCGTCTGATGGCTTAGCGCTCTTGCACTTTCCATTGCCTCAACCATGGTTTCCTTCGCATTATTGGTATATCGTTCTAGATCCATTTTCCTACATTTTTTTTTCTTCAGTGATATTAATAGATGTGGTCTTATTCTTGATATACAACCGTTAGCTTGATATTTTTCTTAAAATGAACACTAAAGATAAAATCATTGTTGCATTAGACGTAGACAGCTGTGATAAGGCGCGCTCCATAGTTAAAAGGCTGGATGGGCACGCAAACTTTTTTAAAATTGGATTAGGTTTGATTGGTAAGGGTGGTCTGGAGCTTGCTTTGGAAATGAAGAAAAATGGCCTCCATGTTTTTTTGGATTTAAAATTATTTGACATCTCAAATACAATAGAGAGCGCTGTTAGAGGATTATGCGAGGCCAAATTTGATTTCCTAACCGTTCAAGGTGATCCACAGGTTGTTAAGGCAGCGGTGAAAGGAAGGGGCGCCCATAGCATGAAAATTCTTGCTGTAACGTTTCTTACGAGCTTAGACAGAGATGATTTAGATCAAAATATGATTAAACCTGGAACAATTGAGGGTTTAACTGTAAGCAGAGCTGAAAAGGCAATCTTGGCAGGAGCAGACGGCGTAATTGCTAGTCCTAAGGAGTTGACATTGCTTAGAAAAAACCTCCATTGTATGGAAAAGATTATTGTTACACCGGGAATACGACCGAAGAAATCTGTAACCAATGATCAGAAGAGAGTTGGGAGTCCTAATGAAGCCTTAAGAAATGGAGCATCGTATCTTGTTATAGGAAGACCTATTTGCCAAGCAGAAGACGCTTTGGCTGCATATGAAGAGATAAAAACAGAAGTTTCTCGAAGCTAATCCTCAAAGCGCTTAATAAATTGTTCAATTGCACCTAAAAGTCTATTTTGAATAGCCAGAAATTCGCTATTTTTGGTCTGTTGTTTTTCATAACTATAAAGTGAACGTAAAATTTCAATCTGTATCACATAAACGTTATTGGGGGGATTTGCATAATTTCTCGTGATAAATCCACCTGAGAAAGGCTTGTTTAGGCTTACTTTAAATCCCACTTCGGTTAATAAATCTTTTAACTCCATTACTATTTCGGGCTCACAGGAAGTACCAAAACAATCACCAAGGACAACCTCCACTGGATCTCTATTTTTAGTGATGGTAATTGCGCTGTTGGGCATCGAGTGACAATCAAGCAGTATGACTTTTTTAAATAAGTCCTGAGTCTGTTTTATCAGTGATGTTAGCTTGGCATGGTATGGATAGTAAAATACCTGAAGTCTTTCAGTAACATCGTCAATAGAGAGTCTATGCTTATATATTGGTGTTTGGTCAGCAACTACTCGTGGTATCACCCCAAGACCTGCCGATACCTTAAGTGTGTCTTTATATGAAGTAAGATCTTCAATTAACAGTGGATCCAACTCTTCACAATCCCTATTTAGATCGATAAATGATCTCGGAAACGTTGCTGAAAGCATCAAGGAACCTAAATCAACAACTGGGGAAAAAAGCTGGTCTACAAATAGATCCTCTGATGATCTTAATTTTTGCAATGATAAGTCAGTCAATTGGGTAAATTTTTTAGTGTAAATACTCCCACTATGAGGCGAATTAAAAACCACACAATTTGATTGCTGCAAAGGTGACGATAGTTTATATGGTTTCATAACAAGAACAAAAAAATCTGGTTTGATTAATTTAAACCTTGACCCTTCTTAAACTTTTTATATAGAAAAAACAATAGGGGGCGTATAGCTCAGCGGGAGAGCACTTCGTTGACATCGAAGGGGTCACTGGTTCAATCCCAGTTACGCCCACCAAAAAAAAGAGGTTGTTTTTTGCATGAATAATCTTTAGAAGATCAGAGTTGGAGACAAAAATGAAAATAAGAAACTCACTAAGATCATTAAAACAGCGTCATAGAAACTGCAGGGTCGTTAAAAGACGTGGCAAAGTTTATGTTATAAATAAGGTGCAACGTAGGTTTAAAGCGCGTCAAGGCTGACAAAAATTTCAATAGATGAACCTAAATAAGTGTAACAATTTTAAAGACTTTAGAGAGCTTGCAAAAAGAAGGTTACCTAGACCTATATTCGACTATATAGATGGTGCGGCCGATGATGAGCTTACATATGTGAGAAATACTGAGAGCTTTAATTCTGTGTCTTTGATCCCGAATGTATTAAGGTCTGTAAGAGATGTTGACATGTCCACAACAATTTTCGGCAAGAAAATTTCTATGCCTGTATATTGCTCTCCAACAGCTGTTCAGAGACTTTTCCATTATCAAGGAGAAAGAGCTGTAGCTAAAGCAGCAAATAAATTTAATACGATGTTTGGAGTGTCCTCTTTAAGCACGGTAAGTGTGGATGAGATATCGTCAATATCAGAATGCCCAAAAATGTTTCAGTTTTATTTTCATAAGGATAGAGGTTTAAATAAATACATGCTCGATCGAGCAAAAAAAGCTAAATTCGACGTGTTAGCCTTGACCGTTGACACAATTACTGGAGGTAATAGAGAAAGAGATTTGAGAACAGGTTTTACAATACCTCCAAAACTTAACTTTAACAGCATGCTTAGCTTTGCAATAAAGCCTTTTTGGTTGTTTAACTTTCTTACCTCACCAGCATTTGAACTCCCACATCTTCAGAACCATGTTGACGAGGGTACCAGCGCAGTAACATCTATTGGGTCATATTTTTCTAATATGCTTGATCAAACCATGAGCTGGAAAGATGCTGAGAAATTAAGATCAGATTGGGACGGGCCATTTGCTCTGAAAGGAATTGTTAGCGTTGAGGATGCTAAGAAGGCTGTAGATATTGGATGTGACGGGGTGATAGTATCAAATCATGGTGGGCGACAACTAGATGGAGCTATTTCCCCATTCGATCAGCTAGCAAGGATTGTTGATGCAGTTGGCGACAAAACTGACGTTATCTGTGAAGGAGGTATTCAGAGAGGAACACATGTGCTCAAAGCTCTATCTGTAGGAGCAAAAGCTTGCGCTGGAGGTCGTCTATATTTATACGCATTAGCAGCTGCTGGACAAAAAGGTGTAGAAAAAGCACTATCTAATTTACAAAGCGAGATAGAAAGGGACATGAAACTTATGGGAGTAACTAATATAGATCAACTATCTAGAGGAAATTTACACTTCAATTGATACATGCAACCCAGTGACTTTGAAAAAAACGTAGCAAGACATATCAAAGGTAGTAAACCGGCGCCTGTTCATCTTTGGGACCCGCCTTTTTGTGGTGATCTCGAAATTCATATAGATGCGAATGGACGCTGGTTTTACCAAAAATCAGAGATAAAAAGAGTCAGGCTAATAAAACTATTTGCCAATATTTTAAAAAAAGAAAAAGATAAATACTTCCTTGTTACACCAGTTGAAAAAGTTGGGATTACAGTCGACGATGTACCATTTATAGCGACTGAAATTGATTTAGTAACAAAAGGAAAATTTCCACTGTTTAAATTTACGACCAATGTAGGGGATTCTACCTATTTAGAAAAAGATCATCAGTTCGATATTTTATTCAAAAAATCTACTAATGAGCCCCAACCTTATATAAACGTTAGGTCTAATCTTTTTGCTAAAATCGATAGAAAGAGCTTTTACAGACTGGTAGATTTTTGTTCAGAGGTTTCCCATGGTGGCGAAAATTGGTTTGGATTCCATTCGAATGATATATTTTTTCCTTTAGTTAAGTCCGATAAACTGGATTAGATTCAAAACTCTAGATTAAAATCATTAAGAACATCTTGATAAAGAGACTTTTTGAAGGGTACTATGCTGTCAAGCATATCCGTTTTATTAGACCACTTCCAATGTGAAAACTCTTGATCTTTTGTCTCAATGTTTATATCGTCATCGATCCCAATAAATTTGAATAGAAACCATTTTTGACTTTGACCTCTGAATTTTCCTCCCCAAAATTTTCCTTGAATTTCTTTAGGTAGGTCGTATCGGTACCAAAGCTTAGATTGTTTAAGAAGAGCCACCTTAGACCTTTCTATGCCTGTTTCCTCTAACATTTCTCTGTAGGCAGCCTCTATTGGGATTTCTGTGTTGTCGATACCTCCTTGAGGCATTTGCCATGCCTTAGTGCTATCAAGACGGCGCCCAGTAAAAATTTTGTCTTGATAATTAATAATAACTAAACCGACGCCTAAACGATATGGTAACTTGCTAATCATTCTTTGGAAGAATAGACAGATAGGCTTTCAATTAAATCGATCGCATGGGCTAATTGATTATCTTTATTTCTTCTCTTTTTTGTTTCTTGAAAACTTATCTCCTCTTTTCTCAGCATATCTTTTTCAGCTTCTGTTAAACTATCATTCCTTAATGCACCCTCAAGATCGGCTTCTGAAAATATTTTCCTTTTGTCTTCTTCGCTCTCCTCAACTCTTTTAAAATCTAAGAATACATCGGGGGTCACTCCAAGCGCTTGAATAGACCTACCTGAGGGGGTATAGTATCTTGCTGTAGTCAATCTAATCCCTCCACTTCGGCCCATGGGTAGGACTGACTGAACCGATCCTTTGCCAAAACTCTTAGTTCCTAGGACAATAGCCCTTCGGTGATCTTGCAGGGCTCCTGCCACTATCTCGGATGCGGATGCTGAACCAGCATTTATAAGAATAACAATGGGTTTACCCTCTGCAATGTCGCCTTTCGTTGCCTTATAAAGTTCCCCCTTACCTTCTCTATCTCTTGTCGAGACAATTTCGCCTTGATCCAAAAAAAGATCCGTAACTGAAATAGCTTCAGATAATAATCCTCCAGGATTGTTTCTCAAATCTAGCACAAACCCCTTAGGTTCATTCCCATCACTTTTTTCTAAAGTCACTTTTATTCCATCTTTAAGGTTTGGAATAGTTTGTTCATTGAATGTCGTTACCCTCATGATCACTACCTTGTTCTCTAGCCTTACCTTTGCTGCAGTCAACTTAATCACGTCTCTTGTTACTTGTACCTCAATTGGATCTTCTAAACCTTCTCGAACTATAGTTAATTTGATAGATGAGCCGACTGGGCCTCGCATAATTTCTACGGCTTCGGACAAACTTAATCCGAGCATAGGTTTATCATCCACAAATGTAATATAGTCTCCAGCTAGCACTCCTGCTTTATAGGCTGGTGTGTCGTCCATAGGTGATACAACTTTTACGAAACCATCTTCTTGGGTAACTTCTATCCCTAAACCGCCAAAAGATCCTTTTGTATCAACTTGCATATCATCGTAGCTTTTAGGCGCTAAAAACCCCGAGTGCGGATCAAGAGAAGACAGCATACCATTTATAGCAGCCTCAATTAATTCCTTACTTTCGACCTCTTCAACATATTTAGATTTTATGAGATCAAAAACTTGACCAAAAAGATCTAGTTGCTCATAGGTTTCCTTTTTATTTTCCTTTGAGTGGGCGGAGTTGAGCGTTAAACAACACACAAAAGTTAAAACTATTATTAGGCACTTACGAATTGAATTTGACATTGTAAATCTTCTCTATTTTATCTCGGGTTTTGAAAGAAACGTTACGGAACTTAACTCCGTTCTACTTGAGTTAATTAGATAAATCAAATAATCAATCCTTCCAGTGAAGTAGAGATCTACCGGTCATTTGGTGAGGTTTGTCTATTCCCATTAACTCCAAGATTGT
>CACDWF010000026.1 GCA_902556405.1 uncultured Alphaproteobacteria bacterium
GCATTGCCCTCGCTGTTGCACCAATATTTTCAGCCATTTGAGGATTTACCAGTATGAAGACTGGGTTCAGTTTTTGCATTGATCTCTCCACATTTAAAACTAACGAATATTTCTTAAACATAGAAGAAAAAACAGTTGAACACCGATTAAGATTCCCATAAACCTTAACTACGACTTAATTTAAATTTTTCAATTAAAAGAGTAAATCAATGTCTAAAATCAAAGTAGAAAACACCGTTGTCGAAATGGATGGCGACGAAATGACCAGAATTATCTGGGATTTTATTAAAAATAAATTGATACTTCCCTACTTAGACATTCCATTAGAATATTATGACCTTGGTATAGAAGAGAGAGATCGAACAGACGATAATGTCACAATTCAAGCAGCCAACGCGACACTTAAGCACGGTGTTGCAGTAAAATGTGCAACCATTACACCAGATGAAGACAGAGTTGAAGAATTTAATTTAAAGAAGATGTGGAAATCTCCTAATGGAACTATCAGAAATATTTTAGGGGGTGTGGTCTTCAGAGCACCAATAATCTGTAACAACGTGCCAAGACTAGTTCCCGGCTGGACCAAGCCTATAATCGTTGGAAGACACGCTTACGGAGACCAGTACAGAGCAACTGATTTTAAATTTCCTGGGAAAGGAAAATTAACTATGCGGTTTGTTGGTGAAGATGGAAAAGAAATTGAACACGAGGTGTTCGATGCGCCGTCATCTGGAATAGCGATGGGAATGTATAACTTGGACCAGTCCATTATTGATTTTGCTAGAGCTTCAATGAATTATGGCCTAAAAATGAATTGGGACGTTTATCTTTCAACGAAAAATACAATTATGAAAACTTACGATGGAAGGTTTAAAGATCTCTTTCAGGAAATATTTGAAAAAGAGTTTGCGACTCAATTTAAAAAAGCTGGGATAGTTTATGAGCATAGGTTAATCGATGATATGGTTGCATGCGCTCTTAAATGGTCTGGAGGTTTCGTATGGGCTTGCAAGAACTATGATGGAGATGTGCAGTCTGATACCGTTGCACAGGGATTTGGGTCTCTTGGTCTTATGACGAGCCAATTAATGACTCCTGATGGAAGAATAGTGGAAGCAGAGGCAGCTCATGGAACTGTTACAAGACACTTTAGAGCTCACCAAAAAGGAGAAGCTACATCGACAAACTCCATAGCCTCCATTTACGCTTGGACTGGTGGTCTTAAACACAGAGCAAAGCTTGATGATAACTCAAAGCTAGCCACTTTTGCTGAAACTCTAGAGAGAGTAGTAATAGAGACAGTAGAAGAAGGAGATATGACTAAGGATCTCGCTATACTTGTTGGTGAAGAGCAAAAGTGGTTATCAACCGAAGGTTTTTTAGAAAAAGTCAACGTAAATCTAGAAAATAAATTATCTGAGATAAACCTCTAATCGTCAG
This sequence comes from uncultured Alphaproteobacteria bacterium, assembly GCA_902556405.1. Taxonomy (GTDB): domain Bacteria; phylum Pseudomonadota; class Alphaproteobacteria; order Rhodobacterales; family Rhodobacteraceae; genus CACIJG01. Next base: position 1,441 of record CACDWF010000026.1, read on the forward strand.
ATAGGCTACTATTTAAATAGGATATCAAATGCGACAAAGCTTGATCGGCCTGGTCAGGGAGAGTACCTCCACCTTGTGCAAAGTCAGGTCTCCCTCCACCACCCTTGCCTCCTGTTTTTGAGGATAAAATTTTAACTAAATCAATCGCTGAGACCCTTTCAACTAGAGTATCGGAAACACCTACTGCTATCTGTACCTTAGTGCCAACTTTTGATAAAAGCACGGCAATTACATTTTTATTTTGTTTCTTAATATTATCTATAAACGTCCTTAAGTCCTTGCCAGGTATGTCTTTCACGATTTTTCCTGAAAAAATTATATTTTCTCCTATCTTTTCATGGTTTTGACTTTCTTGTTCTCCTTCGCCACTAATCAGAGCTCGATTTAGCTCATTATTTTTTTGTTCTAACCTTTTTTTCTCCTCTAAAAGACTATTAACTCTTTCAACTAAATTTTCTGAATTTACATTCAAGAGCGTCGCAACTCTGTTGTTCACAACTTGAATATTTTCGATAAAGTCCACGACTTTTTTTCCTGTAACCGCTTCTAGCCTACGCACTCCAGACGACGAAGCACTCTCTCCAATAATTTTCAAAAATCCAATATCACCAGTTGAGTTAACATGAGTGCCACCACATAATTCTATTGAGAAATAACTTTCATCTTCTGGCGACATTTTAACGACTCTTACATCATCACCATACTTTTCGCCAAACAAAGCCCTTGCTCCTTGTTGTTTTGCACTCTCCAATTGCATTATCTCTGTAATAACTGAAGTATTTTCCCTTATCTGCTTATTAACCAGCTGCTCAACCAAGAAAATCTGTTCCTCCGTTACAGGTTTATCATGACTAAAGTCAAATCGAAGCCTATCAGCATTGTTGAGAGAGCCTCGCTGGGCAACATGTTCTCCTACTATTCTTCTGAGTGCTTCATGGACTAAGTGGGTTCCTGAGTGATTTCTTTTAATATCAAGCCTCAGATCATTATTTATAAGCTGTTCTAAATTATTTCCTACTTCAAAATAACCTTTTTGTACCTTAACAAAGTGTAAAAAAATTTGTCCTACCCTTTTTGTATCTGTTACTTTACCTACTCCACTAATACCTCGTATTTGTCCTTGATCTCCTACCTGACCTCCTGACTCCCCGTAAAAGCAAGTCTGGTTCATAACGATTACACCAACTTCATCTTGAGATAATTTTTCTATATATTTTCCATCTTTTATAATCTTGGAGATCAGGCCATGACTTTTCTCCCTTTCATAACCTAGAAATTCCGTGGCATCTTCCTTCGATCTTAAATCAGCCCATATTTTTTCCTCTGATTCATCTCCTGATCCAATCCAAGATGCGCGTGCCTTATCACGCTGCTCTTTCATCTTCTTGTCAAATGTTTCTATATCTACTTTTTTATCACTCTCTCTTAAAACATCTTCCGTTAAGTCTAATGGAAAACCATAGGTGTCATATAATTTAAAAGCTACCTCGCCGGAAAAAAGTTTTTTATCTTTAAGAATAGAAAGCTCCTCATTTAATAATTTCAAGCCCCTCTCCAAGGTAACTTTAAATCTTGTTTCTTCTTCCTTCAAAGAATTTTCGATAAGATTTTTTCTCTCAATAAGTTCAGGGAAAGCATCGCCCATTTGCTGAAGCAAAGAAGGAAAAATTTTATAAAGATGAGGTTCCTCACAACCCAATAAGTGGCAATGCCTCATGGCACGTCTCATAATTCTTCTTAGCACATAACCCCTTCCCTCATTAGAGGGCATAACTCCATCAGCGATTAAAAACGAAGCAGATCGTAAATGATCTGATATTACCCTATGATGAATATTCTTGACACCGTAGGGCTCGGTATTAGAAAAATCAGCAGAGTGCTCGATCAGCTTTTTAAAAAGGTCAGTGTCGTAGTTATCATGTTTACCTTGTAAAACTGCTGCAATTCTTTCTAAACCCATTCCAGTATCGATAGATGGTTTTGGTAAATCAATCCTAGTACCATCAGGCATTTGCTCATACTGCATAAAAACGAGGTTCCAGATTTCTACAAAACGATCACCATCTTCCTCAGGGGACCCAGGAGGACCTCCAGATACTGATGGTCCGTGGTCATAAAAAATTTCTGAACAAGGGCCACAGGGCCCTACAGGCCCCATACTCCAAAAGTTATCACTTGAAGAAATTTTAATAATCTTATCGTCAGGGAGGTTCGCACATTTTTTCCAAAGATTTATTGCCTCAAAATCTTCATGAAAAACTGTTACTAGTAATTTTTCTTTTGGTAATTTAAATTCTTTCGTTAATAATTCCCATGCCAAACTTATTGCTTGTTCCTTGAAATAATCTCCAAAAGAAAAGTTGCCAAGCATTTCAAAAAAAGTATGATGTCTCGCTGTATAACCAACATTATCTAAATCATTATGCTTTCCACCTGCGCGTACACATTTTTGGGATGTAACCGCTGTCTTCACTTTAGATTTTTCAATACCGGTAAAAAAATTTTTGAACTGTACCATTCCCGAATTTGTAAACATTAGGGAAGGATCGTTATCGGGTACAAGGGATGAACTATTTATTATTTGATGATCATTCGTTTTAAAAAAATTAACAAATGTTTCCCTTATATCTTTTAAAAGCATCAGTAATCCAAAGTGGTTTTTTTACTGATCCTAACATACAGCTTTTTAAAAGTTTTTAAACTCTATAATAACAAAATTTATTCAGCTTGATCTTGTGCCTCTTCTACTATTTCTTCATCATTAATGCTGTAAGATTTTCTTATCTTTTCTTCTATTTCATTACAAATATTTTCGTTTTCTTTTAGATACATTTTCGCATTTTCTCGGCCTTGTCCTATGCGCTCATCTCCATAAGAAAACCAGGCGCCCGATTTTTCAATTATTCCCTCTTTCACGCCAAGATCTATAATTTCGCCTGTCTTTGAAATGCCCTCACCATACATAATATCAAACTCAACTTGTTTAAAGGGTGGTGCAACTTTATTTTTAACAACCTTTACTCTTGTTGAATTTCCTACAATTTCATCTCTATCTTTTAACGCACCAATTCTACGAATATCTAACCTCACTGAGGAATAAAATTTTAATGCATTTCCACCTGTTGTTGTTTCTGGACTGCCAAACATTACGCCTATTTTCATTCTGATCTGATTTATAAATATTACCATACAGTTAGATCTACTAATTGACCCAGTTAGCTTACGCATTGCCTGACTCATCAATCGAGCTTGAGCACCCACTTGGGCATCCCCCATATCCCCTTCCAGTTCGGATCTAGGCGTCAATGCCGCAACACTATCCACTACTACAACAGACACCGCACCAGATCTAACAAGTGTCTCAGTTATTTCTAAAGCTTGCTCACCTGCATCGGGCTGAGAGATAAGCAAGTCATCTAAATTAACACCCAGTTTTTTCGCATAGCTTGGATCCAGAGCATGCTCTGCATCAACAAATGCACAAATACCACCATTTTTTTGCTCCTGAGCAATCACGTGTAAAGCCAAGGTTGTTTTTCCTGAACTTTCAGGCCCATAAACCTCAATAATTCTTCCTTTAGGAAGCCCGCCAATGCCTAAAGCTACGTCCAACCCGATAGAGCCAGTAGATACCGCCTCTATATCCATAACTGGATTATCCTGCCCAAGTTTCATGATTGACCCCTTGCCAAAACTTCTTTCAATTTGGGCTAATGCGGTATCCAAGGCTTTATCTTTATCCATATTTTTTCTTTCTGAGATATTTATTAAATTTTCCATGTACAGAATCCCTTTTTTTATCATATATAGCGCGGAACAGCTACTTTATTTGTGTATGTGTTCTTATTTTGTTCTTTTAAGCTAACATAAAAAAAATTAATATCAACTCTAATTTTTCTTTTGCAATACTGCGCAAAAAAAACCATCGCCATGGTTATCAATCGTAACGTCTTTTTTATTAAGAAGCCTAAAGTGTTTATTGTCACTTAAAAACTTATATATTACTTCTTCATTTTCTATTTTTAAAACAGAACAAGTTATATAAAAGATGTAGCCATTTTTTTTTATTAGATCTTTAACCTCATTTAAAATTATGGTTTGCCTAATTAAAATTTCATTAAAAGACTCGGGTGTAATTCTCCATTTTTGTTGAGGATTCCTTCTCCACGCGCCAGATCCACTGCAGGGAACGTCAGCTATAACGCTATCAAAGCTACAGCAGTATTTTTGCAAATTTTCGATATCAAGCCTTTTAAATTTTACCCCTGCTCTCTTAGCCCTTAAATCAGCCTCTTTTAACTTTCTTTTGTCTATATCATGAATATAAAATTTTCCATTTCCATTTAATGAGCATGCAATGCTCAGTATTTTTCCGCCTGCGCCTGCACAATAATCTAAAACCTTTGTATGCTCATTCACTGGTAAATCTTCGATTGTTTTCTGCGAGTGAAGGTCTTGCACCTCAAAACACCCATCTTTGAAAGCTTGTATTTGCGTAAGACGACGGGGATTGCCAGTAATATTAATTCCATATCTTACTGTTTTAGACTTTTTTCCCTTCATCCCTTCTGAGGATAGACACTCTAATATTGATGAAACATCTGACTTGAGCGGATTAACACGTATTGAAATTGGAGCTCGCCTTTCCAATAAACGCATAGCATTTCTATAATTTCTTCCAAGAGACCTTTTAAATTGAGCTGTCAAAAAATCAGGGATATTATCAATAATCCCAAAATATTCATTTATATTTTCATTCGATAAATTTGAAAACTCTTTTTCAAAGTCAGTAAGCTTTACAGGGCCATATTTTTGACCAGTAAAAATCTCATTTAAATTTAGTCCATAGAAAACTGAATAGAGGAAGACTAGAGCTCTACCATTTATCGGTTGTTTTTCTTTTTCTAAAACAGATGTAAAAGTTTTTTTGACCCTCAAAATATCAAAAACCATGTTTCGTATAGATTCGCGATCACTGGATCCTGCATAGCGATTATTTTTTGTCCAGTTAGAGAATATTATATTTAGATTTTGACCATCTAAAAATTCATCTAAGATTGAAATAGCTGCGTTAGCTTGAGCATCCTTTCTCATCTCAACTTGAAAAATAATTAGGAGCTTGCCTAGTTATACTAACGTCGTGCACATGACTCTCCCGAAGGCCAGCATTTGTTATCTTAACAAATGAGCAATTTTTTCTCATGGAGTCAATTGTCTGATTTCCAGTATAACCCATTGCTGCTTTAAGACCACCAAGAAGCTGATGTAGAATTTTTCCCACTGGTCCTTTATACGGCACGTGACCCTCTATTCCTTCTGGAATAAGTTTTTCTGCTTCTACCTCCTTTTGAAAGTATCGATCGGCTGAACCTCTTGCCATAGCTCCGACAGAGCCCATGCCACGATAGTTTTTAACGCTTCTTCCTTGATAATATAATACTTCTCCCGGCGCCTCATCCGTTCCAGCTAAAAGTGACCCGACCATTACACACGAAGAACCCGCGGCTATAGCCTTAGCAAAATCACCTGAATACTTAATTCCACCATCAGCTATTATAACTTTGCCATGCTCCTCAGCTTCTTCGGCACACTCTAAAAGAGCAGTAAATTGAGGAACTCCTACACCTGCTACTATTCTAGTCGTACAGATTGAACCAGGACCAATACCTACCTTCACCGCATCAGCCCCTGCTTTAAAAAGTGCTCTTGTTGCTTCCTTAGTCGCAACATTTCCTGCTACAATATCAATATCTGGAAATTTGTTCTTAAGCTCTTCTACTGATTTCAATACATGCGAAGAATGTCCATGAGCAGTATCAATTACGATCAAGTCTGCTCCAGCTTCAATTAAAGCCATTGACCGCTGAAGTCCCTTCAGACCAACTGTTGAAGCTGCTCCAACCCTTAGCCTACCTAGCGAGTCCTTTGTTGCAAGAGGGTTCAGTACAGAATTCTCAAGATCTTTAACAGTCATTAAGCCAACCAATTCATTATGTTTATTTATGATCAAAAGTTTTTCTATTCTGCGTTCAGACAAAATTGCTCGTGCTTTTTCGTTACTCACAGGCTCATTAACGATTGCCAAGTTGGTGTCAGTCATCATTTCACTAACGGGAGTTTCTAAATTTTCTACAAACCTCATATCCCTATTTGTTAAAATACCTTTTAAAATTTTCTTTTCGTTCACTACCGGGAAACCAGTAATATTCAATTTTTTTTGCAGATCCTTAGCCTCGCTTAATTTTTGATTTTCTCTCAACGTTACGGGGTTATAGACAATAGCACTTTCAAATCTCTTAACATCGTTAACGCACGCAACTTGTTCTTTTATCTTTAAATTTCTATGAATTATCCCTATCCCACCATATTGAGCCAAAGCGATTGCCATTCTTGACTCAGTTACAGTATCCATAGCTGATGACATAATTGGGCTATTAAGAGAAATTCTACTTGTTATTCGGGTCTGAGTATTTGCTTCATTTGGCAAAATATTTGATTTATTAGGTACTAATAACACGTCATCGAACGTCAAGGCCTCCTTTATTTGCATTTCATTTATCCTTATTGTTTATATCCAATAGCAACCAAGTATCTCTCTGATGAGTCAGATCTACTGGCTTTTGGCTTAAAATTTATCACTTTTTCAAATTTTTTGTTAAACAGTCTTTGAATTTCTGGGCTCGGACCAGCATCTAAGACCTTCGCTACAAAACACCCATCTTGTTTCAAATATTTAATAGCGAAGTCTGATGCGGCCTCAAAAAGTGCCATAATCTGAAGGTTATCGGTTTTTTTATGACCTGTGGAATTTGGAGCCATATCGGAAAGGATAACATTAAACTTTTTATCTAAGGAATTTTCAAACTCCAAAAATTGCGTTTCATCCAAAAAATCTATTTCAACAAATTTCACTCCCACAATTGCTTCACATGACTTTAGATCTAGTCCAACAACCAGATTTTCAGAGGATTTCACACTTACCTTTTGAGCTGCAACTTGACACCACCCACCCGGAGCGCACCCTAAGTCCAAAACGTTATGTCCTTTTTTAAGTAAATTAAATTTATTATCAATTTCTATTAATTTAAAGGCCGATCGAGACCTAAATCCTTGCAGTTTTGCCTCTTTTACGAAAGGATCATTAAGTTGTCTTTGAAGCCACCTAGTAGAGGAAATGGATCTTCCTTTGGCAGACTTTACTTTTATCTTCAAATTTCTCATATTTTTTTAAAAACAAGTGGAAAAAAACAAACTTTTATAGCAACATGTAACTGCTTATATGATTAGGCGACTTATAACTCAATAAAAACTTTTTATAGGAAAAAAATAGATGCCTTCTCAGCAAGTTGTTTATATTTTTTGGAGAGATATTCCTGCTCAATTTATTGTAGGTAAAGGGCGTCAAGCAAAAAAAGTAAAATTGCCTGAACGCTTTGAAAAAGCCATCGATAAATGTGCTATGAAACTAAACTTTACTGATACAGACTCTTATTTAAAAGAATGGAGAAAAACGACCCCCATATTATGCGAGGGATCATTAGAAGATATAATTAGCAAAGAGAATAAAAGATTTGAAATTGACTATAACAACAAGAAATTAAATGATCTTATTGAGAACGGGGGATTATCGTAATGACTACAAAAACCGTAACAAATGGTCCCACTACTTTTTCAATAGAGGTTATGCCAAGAACAGCAAAAAATATTGACGACTTCCGAAGAATACTTCCAAAGAGGACAACTGTTTATGTAGCACATCTGGAAGACACACCGATTGAAGAAATGTTTTTTACCTGTAAGAGGTTGATCTCTGAGGGAATGGACCCAATGCCTCACATCCCAGCAAGGATTGTCCACAACACAGGTGAACTTGAAGATTGGGTTAAAGAGTATTCGTCTTTAGGTGTAGACCAAAGCTTATTGCTTGCAGGAAATGGGAAAACCCCAAAGGGAGAACTGTTTAATTCCATTCAATTATTAGAAACCGGAGTCTTTGAAAAACATGCATTTAAAAAAATTCAAATCGCAGGCCATCCGGAGGGGAATAAAGACATTGATAAAGATGGGTCTCTTGAAAAGACTATTAATGCTCTTAAGGCAAAACAAAAGTTTGGACAAAACACAAAATTACAAATAGGAATAACTACCCAGTTTTGTTTTGATCCTCAACCTGTAATACAATGGTTAGAGGTGCTTGAAAGCGAACAAATTGACTTACCAATAAGCTTAGGCTTAGCTGGACCAACGAGACTAAAAAGTTTAATTAAGTACGCGATCATGTGTGGAGTTGGACCATCAATCTCAGTATTAAAGAAGAGAGCTAAGGATTTAACAAAACTACTGTTACCTTTTGAACCAACAGAGATGATTGATGCTCTTAATTCAAGCAAAAAAAACAAGCTTTTTAGAAACGTACACTCGTTGCATTTTTTTCCTTTGGGAGGAATAGAAGCCAGTGCAGCGTTCGCAAGAAATATTAGCACACCTGCTTAGGAGAAAAAATGAGTGTTACAATAATAGAGTCATTTTCTAAAACAGTAAAAATTGGTTTTGACGAACCTTTTTGTATCATTGGAGAAAGAATAAACCCTACAGGAAGAAAAAAGCTTTCGCAAGAGTTACAAAACGAGGATTTTTCAACTGTAGAAAAGGACGCGATCAATCAGGTAAAGTGTGGTGCTCATATTCTCGATGTAAATGCTGGTGTTGTTTATAATAACAACCCTGATCCCAATATTACAGAACCACCGTTAATTAAAAAATTAATTAAATTAGTTCAAGATTTGACTGATGTTCCACTTTGTATAGATAGTTCTGTACCTGCTGCCTTAGAAGCTGGTCTCGAGGCAGCAAAGGGACGTCCGCTTCTTAATTCCGTTACAGGCGAAGAAGAGAGATTAGAAACAATTCTTCCATTAGTCAAAAAGTATAATGTACCCGTTGTTGCGATATCTAATGACGATACAGGAATATCTGAAAATCCTGAAGTACGTTTTCAAGTAGCAAAAAAAATAATAGATAGGGCTGCTGATTACGGAATACCTAAGTGTGATATTGTTGTAGACCCTTTGGTTATGCCTATCGGCGCTATGGCAACTGCTGGTTTACAAGTCTTTGACTTGGTGAAGAAACTCCGTGAAATAGGTGTTAACTCAACTTGTGGAGCATCTAATATTTCTTTTGGACTGCCTAATAGACACGGAATTAATGCTTCTTATCTATCGATGGCCATTTGCTCTGGCCTAACAAGTGCAATAATGAATCCTACTAATGAGAATGAAATTAACGCCATCAGGTCAGCTGACTTTTTAATGAACCATGATCCTAATGGAGCAAACTGGATCAGGACTAACAGAGTTTTGGATGACGGGCTTGTTGGCGTCAGAACGTCAAGAAGACGTAGGCAAAGAAAATAAGATTATTAAATGAAAAATAAAAATTCTTTAGCGACCATTGTATTCACACCCTCAGGAATAAGGGGACGCGTAAAAAAAGGAACAACTATACTTGAAGCAGCACAAGAACTCTCAGTAGACTTAAATAGCATTTGTGGTGCACGGGGCAGGTGCTCAAAATGTCAAGTTGAGCCAGCTTTTGGAGAATTTAATAAGTTAAATGTTCATTCCAAAGAAACAAACGTTTCAGAAAGAAACGAAACTGAGCTCATCTATAGAAATAAATTTCATTTGTCTGAGGAGAGGAGGCTTGGATGCCAAACAAAAATTCTTGGTGATCTAGTGGTTGATGTTCCTGAGGATAGTCAAATTCATAAACAAATTATAAAAAAAGAAACCAATTTGCGCGATTTCTCTCTTAATACATCGGTAAAAGCGTTTTATGTTCAGGTTTCAGAGCCACAACTTGACTCTCTTGAGAGTGACTTTGAACGCCTAAAAATTAGTTTGAAAAATGATTGGAATATTAAAGAGGTTACATGCAGTTTACATGTTCTCAAAGGCCTACAAGAAAAATTAAGGAAAGGTAAATGGGAAATAACGGTTTTACTATATTATAAAGAGAACACTGCTCCAGAAATTGTCGACGTTCACTCTGGATATTCAGAGATACCAGCATTTGGGTTGGCAATTGATTTAGGCTCAACCTCAATTGCTGCTACTCTTTGCGATTTAAACTCAGGGAAGATTATAGACAGTATGGGTATTATGAATCCACAGATAAGGTATGGTGAAGACGTCATGAGCAGAGTTTCATATTGCATGATAGAGGAAAAAGGTTTAGCCACTTTAAATAATTCAGTGATAGAGGGTATAAGTGAGCTTACAAGAAAAATTACTGAAAAACATGGGATCAAACTAGATAGCGTTTTTGAAATTGTTTTTGTGGCTAATCCCATTATGCACCATCTTCTTCTTGGGATTGATCCGAAGGAACTAGGTCAAGCACCTTTCCCTTTAGTGTTTTCAGATAGCCTCAATATCAAATCAAAGGATATAGGCTTAAATCTTAATCCAGAAAGTTATGTCTATACAGTGCCATGTATTGGAGGACACGTTGGTGCTGATGCAGCATCCGTTTTGATAGCAGAACAGCCGCAAAAGGAAAAAGATACAACAAGTCTATTAATTGACATTGGAACTAACGCAGAAATACTTCTAGCCAAAGGCGAGGAAATTTTTGCCTGTTCTTGCCCAACTGGTCCAGCACTGGAGGGGGCACAGATTTCAGCAGGTCAAAGAGCAGCACCTGGCGCTATTGAACGAGTTCGCATAGATCCAATTACCAAAGAACCATGTTTTAAAGTTATAGGTTGTGAGCAGTGGTCTAATGAAAAAGAATTTTCGGAAAACGTATCGGGGGTTGGAGTAACTGGTATTTGTGGATCTGGAATTATAGAAGCAGTTGCAGAAATGCGTTTAGCCGGGCTACTAGATGCTAATGGATTAATTGGTTCAGCAGCACAAACTGGTTCAAATAGGTGTACTAGTTCTAAAAGAACAAATTCTTATCTTCTATATAGTAGTAACAAAGTTTCATTGTCTATAACCAACATGGATATTAGAGCAATTCAACTCGCTAAAGCAGCCCTCCATGCCAGCTTCAGAATTTTATTGGAAAAAAGCAAAGTTAACAGAATAGATAGTATTTTTCTGGCAGGCGCTTTTGGCTCTCAGATATCTCCTGAACATGCTTTAATTATTGGTTTAGTACCTGATGCGCAAGTCAGCCAAATTGTGGCAAGTGGAAACTCGGCAGGTGCTGGAGCGATTATCGCTCTTTTAGATGTAACCTCCAGGAGAGAAATCTCTTCGCTCGCAAGAAAAGTCCATAAAATTGAAACGGCTGTTGAGCCAAGCTTTCAAAAACACTTTGTAGAAGGCTCTTCCTTTCCCAACAACAGCTCTACCCATCCAGAGCTTTTTAAGTTTAAAGAATTACCAAATGTTAACTTTAATCAAAAAAGGCAGAGAAGGTATCGCTAAGTTGATACAGTTTTTGTACTTCGCTTTGTTTTGAAAACGGTGACTAATTTATCTTTTATTGAGAAAACTGATGTCCTTCCGATCACCAATAAGGCTGGCGTGGCTATTAGCGTGAGGAACGTAGCAAACGTTAACCCACCAGCAATTGTACTAGAGAGATCGACCCACCACTGTGACGAGGGAGCTCCCACTAGTATATCTCTCTCGGAAAACCTTATGGTGAGACTGAAGACCATGGGAAGAAGTCCTAATATAGTTGTAATAGCTGTCAGAATAACGGGCCTAAACCTTGTAAGTCCTGCCATGTAAGCAGCTTCTCGATGAGTATGTCCTTTTCTTTTATATTCATTAAAGGTATCGATCAAAACAATATTATTATTTACAACGATACCTGCAAGTGCAATCAGACCAAGCATCGACATGACAACACCAAAAGGTCTTTCCGTTAAGAAGAGTAACAAGAAAATACCACCCGTTGATAAAATTATTGCGGACATCGTTACAATAGTTTGCCATGCTGAATTAAACTGGATCATTAAAACGATTGACATCAACACAAGAGAAAAAATTAGGGATTGCCCAAGAAAAGCTTGTGTTTCCTTAATGTCTTCATCCTCGCCCGCAAAGTTTACATTCACACTTTTTGGGAAAGTTACATTCTCTAATTCGCTCTTGAGCTTTTCAATTAAAAAAGGTGCGCGCATTCCCTCTTTCACATTTGCCTCGATAGATCGAAGTCTGTTTCCATCTAAACGAGATATAGTACCCCCCTTTTTTTCTGGCGTAAGTTCGGCAAATACGGACAATGGCACATATCTGCCGTCTGATGTGGGAACTCTTAGTTCCTGAAGTCTGTCTAAATTTCGTTCAGACTTTATGTATCTCAAAAACACTTCAAGCTCTTCGTCTGTATCGTCTGGCCTGTAATCGGAAACCTTTACTCCTTTGGTAAGTAACTTTACCATTGTGCCCAAACTAGCAACTGTAACACCATGTCTAGCGGCTATTTCTCTATCGATATTTAAATTCCATTCTAAACCTGGAGACGGTAGGTTATCTGAAATATCAATAAAACCATCTATTTTGTTCATTTTCTGTCTGATAACAAATAACGCTTTGTTTAATTGATCAAAGTCAGTGCCTGTTATTTCTATTCTTATTGGCTTTCCTTGACCTCCTGGACCTTCCTTTTGCGCAACTATATTTATGTCAGCACCTTCTAAAAATTTAACACTCCCTCTCATACTTTCCATTAAATCAGCAGCTCTTTCACGTTCATCCCAATCAGAGAAAATGGTTCGTACCGAACCTACTAGATCTTTAGTCCTACCGTCAGCTCCCGTTTTTGCAAAGTTTATATCTACGCCGTTTAAATTAGAAATAGACGCCTCTGTATCTTTTACTAAAGAATTTTTTTCTGACGCAGACAAATCACCTCTTGAAAGAATTTGAACAACTGCTTGTTCCGGTTCGATATCTGGGAAAAATTGAACTCCTAATTTAGCAGAAAAATATGCGGTGTAAGATCCCACTATTAATAGACCTACCAAAAAAATCGAAAGTATCGGTCGTGTTACTGAGATTTTAAGAATATCTTTATATAGTTTTGGGGGCGTTGTTTTGGTTCTTTTGTCAGTCGAAATTTTTCCGAGCAAGCTTCCTAATATTGGAATGAATATCAACGCCATTAAAAGAGATGCTGATAAAACTACAATCATCGTTATTGGCAAATATTTCATAAATTGCCCAACTATACCAGGCCACACCAACAGAGGGAAAAAAACCATCAAAGTGGTTACTGTAGAAGCTATTATAGGCCACGACATTCTTAATGACCCCTCTAAATAGGCAGCTCTTCTATCATGACCCAAAGATATTTTTCGGTCAGCATACTCCGTTGTAACAATAACTCCATCTACCAGAATACCTGCTACGAGTATAAGAGAAAATAAGACAATTATATTCATAGTTACCCCAAAATAGCTCAAAATTATAAAACCAAGAAGGAAACTACTCGGAATCGCAAACCCAATTAAGAGAGCATTTTTTATTCCTAATGCCAGAACTACTATTACCAAGACGATTAAAACCGCGGCGAAAACGTTATTACCTAAATCATTAAGTAGATTTCTCACTGACTTAGATTCATCAAATAAGTAATCAACATTTATATTTCCTGGAATGTTAGCCACTTCCGCAGAAATTACTTTTTTAGTAGCGTCAACTACGTCAATTATATTAGAGCCCACTCTCTTTTTAATATCTAAAACGACAGCAGGTTTACCATTAACTCTGGACCAACTTTTTTTATCTTCAAAAGTTCTTCTTATAATCGCAATATCACCGAAATTTATAGTTGTACCGTCCGCAATCTTTATAGGCATCGCAAAAAGTTCATCTAATGTCTCAACGACGCCAGGAACTTTAACAACTAATCGACCATTTTCATTTTCAATAGCACCGGCAGTTACTAATTGATTATTAGCTGCCACTAATCCAATTACGCTTTGTGGGTTAATTCCGTATGACTCAATAGAACTAGCATCAATGAGTATTTCTATAACCTCTTTTCTGTCACCACCTACTTCGACCTCTAAAACACCGGCTACGCTTTCAACTTTTTCTTTAATACTATCAGCTATATTTATTAATGAAGATTCAGGAACATTACCTGATAGGGAAACGGATAGAATGGGGAATAACGCCAAACTTATTTCAGTTACCTTTGGTTCTTCTGCATTTTTTGGTAGATCCTTTTTTGCATCATCCACAGCTTGCCGTACGTCCTCTAGAACAAGATCTATATCCTCACCTGCATCAAACTCAACCGTTATGGATGTATAACCCTCCGTTGCTGCTGATGTCATCTTTTTTAGTCCTGCAACTGTTTTGAGCTGTTTTTCAAGTGGCTTAGTTAATAACTTTTCTGCATCAGAGGGAGATATACCTTCGTATGCTACGCTAACGTATGCAACGGGAATTTCCACATCTGGTGATGCTTCCTTAGGTATAGACAAGAATGCATTGATACCTGAAAAGAAGATCAATACTAATGCTAAAATAACTGCACCAGGTCTCTCAAAGCACCCTTCAATTATTGATTTCATCTTTTTATTCTCAATTAATTTTATATTCTATCTCGTCTCCAGGACTGACAAAAGCCTGTCCAGTTGTTAAAACGATATCATCATTTTGCAACCCAGACACCAACGCAAAGTTACCTGAGGTTCTCACCAATAAAACATCATTTTCAAAAACTATATTATTTCTTACTGTTTTTACCTTTAAAGACCCATCTTCTCCAATTGATAAGTGGGCAGGAGATATCGAAAAAGCTTGAACTTTCTCAACTAAAATACCAACCTCTGCACTCATCCCAGCCTTCAAAGACCTATCCGTATTCATTATTTCAATTTCAACAATAAATGTTCGGGTGGCCTCACTGGCTGAAGACGCTATACGTTTCACCACACCCCTTTTGTTTCCAACTCCAGTTACATTGATTATAACCTCATCGCTTAATGATATTTTAGCAACGTCTGTTTGAGCCACCGGTGCAAACAGCAACATTTTTGAAAGGTCTATTATTTTTCCAATATATTGATTTTTCTTCACAAATTGACCGGCTTCAACATTCAACAGCTCCAGTATTCCTCCAATGCCTGCAACAACAGTGCTGTCTTTAAGATTATTTCGCAATGTGGCAATATCTGCTTTTGCTCTCGTCAAAGAAGCCTCTGCCCTAACCAAATTCAACTTTGATGTCATATCTTTCTTTGATAGGCTCTCAGCTATTGAGTAGTTCTTCTCCTCTAATCGCAAAGCGGCCTCTCCAGCTTCTAACTGTTCTAATATCGTTCCCTTATCAATTTCGAGTATGACATCGTTTTTTTCAATCAGTTGCCCACGTTGCTTGACTATTTTTTTTACTTCCCCGTCTTTTTTACTTAAGACATCAACTTCAAAAACTGGTTTCAGAACGCCACTAGCTCTCACAACCTTGTAAGTATCGCGGTTTTGCACTTTTTGAGCCGATACAACAAATACCTTTTCAGTATTATCTCCTTTTATCGCCTTGCTTATTTCCTTATTCTCAACAAACAAACCAGGAACCATCCATACAGCTACTATAAAAATAATGATTCCCGCTACGGTTTTTCTAGACATAACGATTGATATTAATCTATCTTTTCGCTTTAAAGGTTTGTTAAAATCGATATGGAGCTTGGTAACCATTTTCAACTTAGTCGGGATTGTAAGAATTTTTCGAGTTTTTCAAAAGACACATTTTTTTTAATAAAGCCATTACCGATATCTTTCAATAAAATCAAGTTAATATTGTTACCAACTACTTTTTTGTCTTGTTTCATAAAACTTAAAATTTTTCCTACGTTTAATTTGTTATTATGAATCTGCGCAATTAATGTAGGTAATTTCATAGTGTTCAAGTGGTCCTTTATATCATCCACCTTATTCTCACTTAAGTAGCCTTCTTCCATTGAAAAACGCGCAGCAAGTACCATTCCCAAGGAAACTGCTTCTCCATGTAATAATTTTTCTGAATAATCAAAATAACTCTCTAAAGCATGACCAAAGGTATGACCAAAATTTAGAAGGGCCCTATCCCCCTGCTCTTTTTCATCAATTTCGACAACTTTGCTTTTTAGTTCAAGAGACTTATCAATGATGTGTAGCAAAACGGTC
>CACDWF010000027.1 GCA_902556405.1 uncultured Alphaproteobacteria bacterium
CTTCAAACTAACGCTGACTTATGGTTAGGTCAATTTTTCTTGACCTAACCATTTCAACTAAGGATTATCTAATGGCTGGCCAAGTTGCGGTAATTGAGGATGGGCATTTATTGAGTCGTCTCGACAGATATCTGCTAAAGCTTGAGAAATTCTGTGCTTTGATAAGTGGTCTAGCAATTTTGTCTCTTATGTTTTTGGCTGTATACTCTGTTACGGGTCGAAAATTTTTCAATGCTCCCCTAGCTGGATACGTGGATTATATAGAGGCTGCAATGCCTATAATAGCAATAATGGGTGTGTCTTATGTGCAAAGAGACGGAAGTCATATTAGGATGGACATTTTCGTTTCCTTTTTAAGAGGGCGGGCCCTTTGGCTCTTTGAATTGCTATCGATAGTTCTTATCCTAGTCCTTATCTTAGCACTTACATGGGGTTCGTGGGTGCATTTCGATAGATCATTTGATTGTGCGCGGCCTTTTTGTAGCCGAGATAGTTCTATTGATATTGGATTGCCTATTTGGCCTTCTAAGCTTGTGGTTCCCTTTGCTTTTAGTGTTCTGGCCCTTCGTCTATTTTTACAAGCTATTGGATATACAAGAGCTTTAGTATTAGGATTGGATCAACCATCAGCAGTACCTTTAGTCTTAAGTGCCTCTCAACAAGCAAAACTTGAAACCGATGCAATTGATAGATCTAGTTGATGGAAAATATAACTATAGGTCTATGGGTGAGCGGAGGAATGTTGCTTCTTGTCGTTCTAGGTATGCGTGTAGCATTTGCTGCGGGTTTAGCTGGGTTTATTGGTTTGGTTTGGCTTCGTTGGAATGGGTTTGATTATGATCCTAATCGTTTTTTAAAAGCACTTCAGATAAGCGTCAAGGTTGCAGGTCTCACCCCTCACTCTAAAGTAAGTGCTCACGTATTAAGTCTAATACCCGTTTTTATTTTAATTGGATATTTAGCCTATTATGCAAAGTTGACATCTGCTCTGTTTGAGGCTGCCAAACGGTGGATTGCTTGGGTACCGGGTGGGCTGGCAGTATCAACTGTTTTTGCAACCGCTGGATTTGCTGCCGTATCAGGAGCCTCCGTTGCAACAGCTGCTGTATTTGCACGAATTGCAATTCCTGAGATGCTCAAAATAGGTTACAACAAACAATTTGCGGCTGGTGTTGTTGCTGCTGGTGGCACTTTAGCGTCTTTAATACCCCCCTCCGCAATTCTTGTAATTTATGCTATAATAGTGGAACAGGACGTAGGGAAATTATTACTAGCTGGGTTTATTCCAGGTGCAGTTTCAGCATTAGTTTATGGCGGATTAATTGTTTGCATTGCTGTTTATTTTAAGAATGTTGGACCTCCCGTTAGCGGATTTACTTGGAAAGAGCGTTTTGAAAGCCTAGCACCAGCTTTTCCAATTGTTGCTGTTATAATAATAATAATTTTTTTCGTTTATAACCCATTCGGTGATGCATGGGGAACACCTACAGAGGGAGGGGCCATAGGTGCTTTTATTGTTTTTTTAATGGCTATTTACAGAGGCATGCGAATAAAACAGCTTAAGGAAGCTCTTTTAGAAACTGCAAAATTAACGATAATGATATTTACCATTATTTGGGGTGTGCTTATCTATGTTCGCTTCCTCGGTTTTGCTAAGCTTCCAGATGCATTTTCATCTTGGATTACATCGCTGGATTTGTCTCCTGTACTGATATTGGTTTGCATATTACTTGGATATGCTGTTCTCGGCATGTTCATGGATGCCATAGGTATGTTGCTATTAACGCTACCAGTTGTTTACCCGGCTGTTATGGCACTAAATGGAGGTGAAACTGTATCAGCCGCTGATAGTGCATTTGGAATGTCTGGTACTATGTGCGCGATATGGTTTGGTATACTGGTTGTGAAAATGGCAGAGTTCTGTTTGATAACGCCACCTATTGGATTAAACTGCTTCGTCGTTGCCGGTGTCCGAGATGACCTAAGTGTACAAGATGTTTTTAAAGGAGTAACCCCATTTTTTATTGCGGATGCTTTTACCATTGCCGTTTTAATTTCTTTTCCAGGAATTGTTCTTTGGTTGCCTTCATTAGCATGATGCTTGTTAAAGCAAAAGTTAAAAAAGGCTAATTTGGTTCAATCGTTCCAGTAAAGAGCTAATGGATTATCAATCAGGAGTTTTTTCTGATTTTCCTCTTTTGGAGCAAAGAGTTCTATGATGTCCACTAGCTGACCATCATCAGGCATATGAGACTTCATATTCGGATGAGGCCAATCCGTGCCCCATAAAACTCTGTCAGGAAAGTTTTCCACAAGTTTTTTCATAAACGGTAAAACATCAGAATAATTTTCTTCTGGTCCGACTTTAGTCAGCCTTTCAGGACAAGTTGTTTTGCACCAAAACTTTTCTGTTTCCATAAGCTTCATTAATAAATTAAAGTCCTTACTATTGGTGCCCTTCGCTACATCTGGTCGTGCCATGTGATCAAAAACTACCCGTGTTGGAAGTGCTTTTAAAAAGGGAATAAGCTCCTCTAAGTCTTGTGACTCGACGTATACAACAATGTGCCATCCATATTCTGCGATCATATTCGATATATCGTTGAATATATCTTTTGGCGTATTATCTACTAGCCTTTTTACAAAATTGAATCTCACACCCCTGACACCTGCATGATCCAAGCGCTTTAGGGTTAGATAATCGATCTCTGGTCCAACTGTGGCAATTCCTCTAGCCATATTATTTGAATTCAGCAAAGCATCCTCTAAGGCATCATTATTTTTTCCATGGCAAGTCGCCTGCACTATCACGCTGCGTTCGAAACCTAAAAAATCTCTGAGTGCAAATAATTGCTCTTTGGATGCATCACAGGGAGTATACTTTCGTTCTGAAGCAAATGGGAAGCGAGCAGCTGGACCGAAAACATGGCAGTGGGCATCTACTGCACCCTGGGGTACTTTGAACTTTGGTTTACTAGGATTAGAGTGAAAAGGTAGCCAATCTGCATCCATGATTTCAATTAGCCTTTCTCACTCTCTTCAATGGGAAATACTTTACCATCAAATAGCTTTCGGGCCGTTCTTAAAATTGCTGTTGATTTGATTTTTTTATCTCTCAACTCTGCTAAAACGTGCATCTGTCCTGACGGATGTTCAATGGAACATAATTTTTTTGCACCATTAGGAATTATCGACAATTTATTGATAGGAGTGTCTTCTATCAGACAAGCCGTCGCGACTGAAATGGCACCAAAGACACCGATAGAGCGATGGCACCGATGAGGAATAAATGTTCGCGTATTTATCATACCGTCGTTTAGAGGTTTGCTCACAATTGTCATTTTCGGTACCGTTTTCTCTTTCACATCTCCAAGATTCATAATCTTTCCACACTTGAGTCGAAGGGATTCAAGAGTTTCTCTCAGAGCACTATTTTGTTCCAGCTCCTCGACTCTTTCGTTGCCATTAAGATCTAGTTGACTTGCTTCAATAATTACGCATGGCATTCCGTTATCAATCATTGTTACAGAATATCCATCTATTTTATCTTTTATATTACCGCTCGGTAAAAGCTCGCCACATAGTGACCCCTCAATATCCAGAAACTCTAATGAAATGGGGGAACTTGGCAAAGTAACTCCATCTATGAATGTATTTCCACTGTAAGTCAATTTACCATCCGGGGTATCAACAGTTGCAATAGCAATTTGTTTTGAATTCTCCATAAAAATTCTTACGGATGTTTTATCTTTTTCTGGTTTTATCAATCCTCGCTCTATTGCAAAGGGCGCAATACCCGCTAGTATATTTCCACAATTTTGGGTTGAGGATACCACATAATCATCGACAGCAACCTGAAGAAATAGGTAGTCGACATCAGTATCAGATCTTTTTGATTTTGAAACAATGGCAACTTTAGACGTTAAAGGGTTTCCTCCTCCAACACCATTTATTTGTAAATTATCTGGAGAACCAAAAACAGAAAGTAGAAAGTCTCTCCTTTTCGCAATATCATTCGGAATGTCCTCTTTTAAAAAATATAGCCCCTTTGACGTTCCTCCTCTCATCCATATTGCTGGGGTGCCTTCAGACATACTTCAAACCATATTTCTTTAACTTTTCTCGCATATTATAGATATCTAATCCCAGTTCACCTGAAGCTAGTCTTTTTCGTTTTTCGACTTCGAGCTCTTCTCTTTCTTGTGCCAGTCCGAGAACTGATTTTGCTTCGCCTCTCTTAACAATACACACTCCGTCATCGTCTGCTACTATCACATCACCTGCATCAACAGAAGCTCCTCCACAAACAATAGGAATATTTACTGACCCAACAACCTCTTTTACGGTCCCTTGCGCGTTGTGCGCCTTGCACCAAACTGGAAAACCTATTTTTCTTAATTCTGCAATATCTCGACAGCCGCCATCAATCACGAAACCTCTGCAACCTCTGGCAATTGCGGATGTCGCTAACAATTCTCCAAAATACCCCGCGTCTGAGGGAGATGTGGTACCCAATATCATAATATCGCCAGGCTTTATTTGTTCGATTGCCACGTGCACCATCCAGTTATCAGCAGGAGCAGCTAATATTGTTATAGCTGATCCTGCAATTCTTTTTCCCGGAATTACAGGCGAAATATAACTTGCGAGCAAACCTTTTCTTCCTTGTGCTTCATGGATGGTCGATACTCCGCAGGATTGTAAACCAGCAATAATTTCTTGCTCTACTCGCTCAAAGTTTTGTACTACGACTCCTCCCATCAAAGCTCATCCTTACAAACTGGGTACATTGTCTCAAACGCTTCAGCGTATTTAGCAACACGGCCTCCAGCCATTCCTCCTGAATTGCGCCTAAAATGATTTGCACGGTTTTCTGCCAAATTCGTATAATAATTCCACAAGTGATGTTGCCCCTCCATACACTCAATTGCTTTTCGTTTATTATCCCAAACTTCTGTGATATCTAAAAATACATTAGGTTTCCAACCCATTTGCTCGGTTTGGTGGGGTTCAAATAAATATAGTTGAGGGGCACCTAGCACCTTTTCCCCTGGGTTATGTCCCCAAGCCTGCGCAATCATACGTGTCTCAATCGCTATCTTAGTCATAAGCATATGATCAGTATTATACTGGTCATATTTAGAATGACTCATCATGAAATTTGGCTGAATACTTCGAATGAGATCTACTATTTTTAACTTTGCTTCTTTGTCAATTTCCAAAGGGTAATCACCAAGATCAAAAAAAATAATATCATGGGCATTTAGCGCCTTAGCTGCTTTCTCTGCTTCGTTTTTTCTATTGTTTTTTACTTTTTCTAAGGTCATTCCGCTTTGTTTCCATAGCTTAGCGCTTTCACCCCTCTCACCATATGACATGCAAGCTATAGTAACTTTATATCCAAGCTTTTGATGAAGTGCTATAGCACCCCCGCAACGCCAAACAAAATCTGCGGCATGCGCTGAAAGTATTAGTGCCGATTTATTTTCAGTCACTGTTTAAATCTTTCTCTATTTTGTCAAGAGTTTGCATTGCTGAAATAGCATCAGTAACACATGCATTTGGTGGGCGGTTTTCTCTGATAGCGGAAATAAATTCTCGATCAATTAACTCAATACCATTGTTTGAAACATCTACCCCACTTAAATCGATCTGTTTATTGTCCCCATCATAAAGATCATCATACCTAGCTAAATATGTTCCATTATCACAGATATATCTGAAAAACGTTCCAAAAGGCCCATTATTGTTAAAGCTGAGAGAAAGAGTACATATTGCTTCATCATCGGTTTTCATCCCAATAGACATATCCATAGCTATGCCGAGTTCTGGGTGTAAAGGCCCTTGCAAACCAAAGGTTTTCACCACTTTACTTTGTGTTTGGTATTGGAATAGATCAACCGTATGACAGGCATGATGCCAAAGTAGATGATCGGTCCAAGATCTAGGTTCACCCTTTGCATTCGTATTTGTTCTGCGAAAGAAGTAGGTTTGTGCATCCATTTGTTGAATTTTAAGTTCCCCTGCTTTAATTTTGTTGTTTATCCATTGATGGGATGGATTGAACCTCCGCACGTGACCTGCCATGCAGACGAGTCCAGTTTCCCTTTTCTTATCAACAATACGATTACTATCGACTAAAGTGTCAGCCATTGGAATTTCTACAAGAACATGTTTGCCGGCATCCATGCACTTAATCGCTTGATTAGCGTGCATCTGGGTAGGAGTTGATAGAATAACAGCATCAACATTTTGCAAAGAAATACAATCCTCAAGACTATCGCTGAAGTGCTCTATATGCCGTTCGTTTGCAAGAGCCGCTATTTTGTTTCTGTTTGGTCCCATAACAGAGACAACCTCTATATCCTCAATATTTTTCAAGGCATCTAAATGCTTTAGACCAAATGCACCGTAGGCTCCTGCAACGCAAATTTTCATTTATTTTTCCTCATGCATTATTTTCTAAAATTATATGTCCAACAGCTGTATTAGAGGCAGGAACGTGATAGTGGCGATGGACTTCTGTTACATTTTCGTTCAAAGCACCTCTCATAATTAACCACATCACCATCTCAATTCCTTCACTACCAGTTTCCCTTAGATACTCGAGGTGCGTGATTTGGCTAGCTCCAACTGGATCCTCTGTCATTAGGTCAAGGAAACGCTTGTCCCAATCAGAATTAATAAGCCCTGCCCTCTTGTACTGTAGCTGATGGCTCATACCGCCTGTTCCAAAAATAATAACATTTAGATCTTCTTCATAACTCTCAATAGCACTCCGTATAGCTTTACCTAGATTATAGCACCTATTACCAGTGGGAGCCGGGTATTGAACAACGTTTACACAAAGTGGAATGACAAGAGCTGGCCATTCACCATCTTTCTTTATATCGCCAAACATCACTGACAAAGGAACGGTAAGACCATGATCAACTTCCATCTCATTCATTATTGTTATATCAAATTCATTAAGCACTAAAGATTGTGCTATATGGCTCGCCATTTTTTGATGGTTTTTTACTGCTGGAACTGGCCTAGGCCCCCAACCTTCATCTGCAGGTTGAAATTCAGCCCCACATCCAAGCGCAAAGGTAGGAATGCATCTAGCATCAAAAGCTGTACAATGATCGTTGTAAACAAGAAATATTACGTCCGGCTTTTGTTTTTTCATCCATTCTCTAGATATTTTAAATCCTTCAAAAACTGGTTTCCAATATTCCTCATGCGTTATACCCGTGTCCATTGCAACACCAATTGCTGGCACATGTGAGCATCCTACTCCCGCCATAATCTTAGCCATTAATCTTCTCCCCACTCAGACTTATCTCTATTACCTTCTATAGAGCGTCCTCCTTGAAGCATCATCTCGCGATAGGTATCTACACCCATGCCAGTCATTCGTCCCGCAAGATTTTGGAAATTAATCCCATCATTAGCCGCTAATTTTGAGGTATAATAAATATTACCTCCCAATTCCAATAGCAGATTCCACTCCCTTTTCAAAACAGCTTCGCGTTGTTCCTTAGACATAGGGTAGGCGTCAAGATAAGCCTCTTCATTTTTATTGAATGCGTCTCTATTTTTCTGCAACCTGAGAGATATACAAAATTGGTTTAAATGATACCCCTCTCTTGATTTATCTGCATCAAAGATAATTGTACCTGGGATTTTATCGTATTCTTTTTTAGTCATTTATAAAAGAGATCCTTATTAACTAGTTCTTGTTAATTCTAAATAATAATTTTCAAAAGGTCTAAAAATATTATTGCTCTTTTATGTCTCTAAGCTCAGCGGATAACTGTTTAGCAAAAGAAACAAAATTTTCTTTTATTTCCGACATTGAATTTGTCTTTTCTAATGAACCAATATTGTTCTGCCAAATCGCAGTTGCTTTTGACATATGATTTGCAAGCCTCAAATCTTCAAGCATTTTTGATACCTCTAAGAGCTCTTCTGATCGACGCTTGCCATGAGAAAGGCTTCTCTCGAAATTGTAAATTGAATGCTTAATAATATCAAAGTGTGGATGCTCAGCCGATAATGAATTGAATACCTCATCTAAGACATCTGCTTCGACTGCTGCGAGAGCACACTCTGCGGTAAGAGCCTCTAACCCCTTAACCAATATCGAACGAACCATTTTTATCGAAGATGCCCTACCAACGGGCCCCTTGATAATTTTTGCATCCATCGGAAGTTTTTCTAAGATAGCGTGTGCCTGAAAAGCTTTATCTCCAGAAATTATAAGAGGAACAAGGTGTTTTTTGGCATATACAGGTGCCATAACTGCGACGTCTATGTAAGACCCTCCATTTGCTTCAATACTTTTACATGAATTTTGTTTCGAAGAAGGCGCACATGAATTGAGATCAAAAAAATATGTTCCTTTTTTTATAAATTGGCACGATTCTCTTACCACTTTGAAAGCTTGATCAGCAGTAACTGTAGAAAAAATAAGATCAGAATTTCTAACAAGTTCTTGTATGGAGAATTTAATGCAGATATTGAGTTTATCCGCTCTAGCAACTATTTCCTCTTTAGTTTCAATTGAATGCAATTTAATATCGTATGCCTTTATTTGATTATTTCGCAGTTTTCCCCATCCTGAGATAATTGTAGATGCCGCTTCTCCTAAACCTATAAAAGCTATGGTATAATCATCTATATTCATTTTATCCGCCAAAGGCCTTTGAATGAGTTTTCCGAGAGTTGGGTAGGGAAACTCCTTGATTTAAACCTAAACTCTATCATTGGAATCTAATCGAAAAGTTACACGATTATTTTTCCATAGGACCTTCAGCTTTGATCCAATCTCCGATTCCACCAACGTTTTTTACATTCTTGTAACCCATTTCAATCATGGTTTTTCCAGTTAGCGCAGCCATACCACCTGCACCACACACTAAAATAATCTCTTGATCTTTGGATAGCGCTTTATTGTGAAATGGCGTTGATTCATCGGCTGCAAACTCAATAAACCCACGTGGAATTTGTAACGAACCTTTGATCGTTCCGGTGGACGCAATATCGGCACTGTCCCGAACATCAATGAAAATCACTTCCCCCGATTTATGTCGGTCAATTCCCAACTCAACATCAATTTTTTCAACTAATGCATTTGCTTCTTTCAAGTATTCAGTTGACGTTTTCATTTTATCAATCCCCTTATTATACCGTCCTATAAATAAATTTTGTTTTCTATTAATCAAGAAAATTTGAACATAAGTTTATATTAGCCTAGGTGTTACCCTATTTCTCTTTCTGCTTCAATTTAAAGATGATATTCCCTCTGCAATAGCACTAAATGGCCTAATTATAAAAATACCCATTATTTAAAGACCCTAAAATTAATTCTCAAACTGATGAATATCCCACCAAGCATTATCAGAAATGCTCCGAGCAAACTAATTTTGTCGGGAACAACACCAAAAAGACCAAAGTCCAAAATCATAACAAAAACGAGTGTTGAGTAAAAAAAAGGAGCAATAAAAGTTGTTTCTGTACCCTTCATTGCGTTTAAAAAGAAAAACTGTCCTAAGACCATAGCCCCAGCTATCGAAATAAGTTCAATTGATTGAATTATATTTGGAATTTTAAAAAAAAATATAAATGGGAAAATACCTATGAGTGTAGCTATCAAGTTATTAATAAATAAAATCTGCAAAAAAGGCTCTCTCTCTGATAGAACTTTTATACATAAGATTTCTACTCCCATTATAAATGCTCCTGCGAGGCACAAATAAGCAAAGAAGTTACTTTCAAAATCTAACGACGGTCTAAGCAAGACAAGTGTACCCAGAAGTGAGATAAAAACGGCTATCCACCTGTTGATTTTAAAACGCTCTTTAAGGACAAAAATAGCTAATAACATTGCGAATAAGGGATTTAAAAATGTTATTGCAACAGCATCTGACGCAGGAATGTATATTACCCCACTAAACAAGATAGCGACGCCTGACCAACCGCATATAGACCTCATAATATGTTCTGGTAAATTAGGGCTTTTGAACTTAATTTTCCTGAAAAAAGCCAATACACTAACGATCATAAAGGCAAAAAAAAATCTGGCAAATACAATTTGGAAAGGGTGAATGCTATCACTAGCTAAAGTATTGCCAACTTTTTTACTAAGAACACTTCCCAGCCCAAATAAAAATGCAGCCGACAAAATAAACAAAATGGGATTACTTAGTCGCTTAATCATCTATTATTTTTTTTTAATATCTTCAGGGTTTTACGGAAGTACGTGATGAAAATTTAATAAAAATGTTAATAAAAGTCTCTTTAAAATAGTATTTCACACATGTGATCTACCTAGAACACAATAGGGGTCCAAAAAAAAATTGGCTAATGTTTGGCTTGACTTTCAAGGAAGGAAACAAACCAGCAGGATGACTTGATCTCGCCTACTCTAGTTTGTCCCCTAGCTCTTACATAACACAAACGACAATAAATTCAAAGTTTGTAGCTTCATTGCTTTATTTTTGGGAAGACTAGTAACTATTTGGCAGCTCTAAGCCAAATAAATAAGCTATTAGTTAGTTATAATGGTGCCGAAGGAGAGATGAACTCTCACAGTATCCCTACCGGCGGATTTTGAGTCCGCTGCGTCTACCATAAAAACATAGCTATTTACTCGACCACTTAATTTTACTCTATCACAAGTGAACTATAAAATGATGAATTTTGGTCTACCCCCAAGCATATGACACAGGGGGTGTACAAATAGTATGTTCTTGGAACATTTATAAGATAGCAAATATATTGCAAATAAATCAATTTTTTGTAATCTTTAAGACAGGACAGTTTAACTGAGGTGACGCTTTTGAATCACTATTTAGCAACCCACACTTTTCATTCTGATAAAATAAAAAAAGAATATTATCGAAGTATAAAAAATAGAAAAAACGATGATTGGTTTGCTGAAATAAATAACCCTGACCACCCCCTTCATGAAAAGGCAAAAGTAGTTCAAGTCTTTGTTGGGAGAGAAGATTTTTTTTTCTGTCATTGGCATGCTGAGAGTGAACAAGTCATTTTGGAAAAATTAACGAGTCTAGGCGCAGATGAAGTAATTGTAACTATGGCAAGTAAAATTGAAGCGCCAAAGATGAATAAAAGTTTCATATCTGACCTTTTAAGTAAAATTAAGTAGATTTATAACCCAATGCCTAAAGTATACTTTCTAAAGTGCATGACATGAAATTTTGTTTGTTGATATGTTAACTATCAGTCGTAAACTATTAAAAAAATAGTGTCAAAGAAGTAAAGCATGGATTATTATTTAGCAACGCACACTTTTCATTCCGATGAGAAAAAAAAAGAATTTCTAAAGAGAATTAAAGGTAGAACAAATGATACGTGGGTAGATAGAATGAATGACCCACAAAACCCATTTCATGAAAAAGCTAGAGTTATTCAAATCTTTATAGGGGAAGCAGATTTCTTTTTTTGCAATTGGTATGCAGAGAGCGAACAAACTATAATTGATAAATTAGACTCATTAGGAGCTGGAGAGTTTGTTATTACTATGGCTGTTAAAATAAAGCACCCGATTGCAGATACAAACGAAATCAAACAAATGTTAACTAATTTGAAATAAGCATTTTTTTTTGAATAGTTAATCTGGATTTTGGTATGCCAATGGCTTATCAATTATTACAAATCCTATTCTTTCCCGTTCAAGAGTAACAGAAACCCTGTTGACCCAGCCTTTCTAAACTTACTAATTTTTTTAAATTGCTGCGATGAGAAAAAACGCTGAGCTGTTTCGATATCTTTAAACTCAACTAAGACGTCTCTTTGAAAGAAAGGATTGCCCTCCTTGACTATCCGCAATCCGCCTTTTACCAGGTATTTCCCTCCAAACTCCTCGATAACATTTCCAATTTTGGAGTCATATATTTTATATTGGCTTTTATCACTAATACTGATTTGTCCTAATAAATAGCCCTTCACCATTCTATATTTTCGTAGTTATTAAGTATGCTAAAAGTATTTATCAAATCCACCTTCTTACCTTTTTTTGATACGCGAGATATTCGTCGCCAAAAATATCTAGAAGAGCTTCCTCTTCAGGTAAAATTTGCAAAAAGTTGAGAAGAAAAATAAACGCCACAACGATTACAACTCCCAACCAAGTTCCAAAAAAAATTGTTGTAGCAATAGTTAATAAGACAAGCCCTAAGTACATGGGATTTCTTGAATAACGATACATCCCGTCTGTCACGAGTGCAGTAGTTTCTGAAGGGGTAAAAGGACTAATAGTTGTTTTATGTTTTGCAAATAGCCGAAAAGAAGGTATGGCGCATGCCAATCCAATAACGACGACTAATATACTTATTAATGTTTGATAACCAAAAATAATAGGTTCAATAATGAGAGAAGATAAATAAATTATGGCTATCATTATAAGTGCTATGATTGGTGGCGGTATTTTTGTTTTCATTTCAAAATTCCCTTCTTAAGTTTTTAAGTCTTGGAGAAGCCCAAGGGGGCTAAGTGTTTAATTTACCTCATTTAACAAATTATTTCACCGGGTGATTATCCGGCGTTTTCGGGTTATACATTGGGTGTGTATCGTGCTTTTCAGCAGTAGACTTTTGAATATATGGTGCTTTTGTGCGACAAAAATTTTCAACTTGTGGTTCAAACCAGAATGTTGGAGGGTCAACGCTTCCTCCAGGAGGAGCTACCATACCTTGGAAAAAATTTAGTCTCAAAAATATAGTAGAACCACAATTTTTACTAAAATTTAACGTGACCACACTCCCAGTTCAGTATTATTTTCATATATCGATAATTCTCCAGAGGTTAAGGTGACCTTATCTTCTGGAAACCAGGCTTGCGTTCCAAAAGCGCTTCCCGTATATTTTTGACAATATCGGCAATGACACATAATTGCTCTCGGAGAGTCTCCCTTCGTTTGGTAACAACTTTTCCCACAAAGACATCCTCCAGTTCTCACTATTTCCTCTGTCATAATTTTCCCCCTCTTTTTGTATAATATAAAACTCTAAAACAATTAGTATTTAAACTGAACTATTTTTGTTCTCATTCAGTTACCTCTCCCACGCCTAGGGTATAAGGGAAAAGGTAAAACTTTTATTTGGTATGCAAAAGAAGGATTTTTAAACCGTTAGTATTTTCATCAACCAATAACTTTTATGTTGGCTGCAGATGACCGACCCTTATCCTGGTTTATTTCAAAAGAAACTTTTTGGTTTTCTAAAAGGGTTTTCAATCCAGACTTTTCGACGGCGCTTATATGTACAAAGACATCCTTATTACCGTTGTCGGGTTGTATAAAACCATACCCCTTATTTGTATTGAACCATTTTACCATTCCGTTTGTCATAATTTCTATCCTTATTGTTTTAAATTTGTTTGAGGAAAATAAATTTCCTCTAATCTCTAAATAAGGAAAAAAACTGAACTCACCCTGAGGACTATTACAATAACCTTCGTTACACAACTAATTCTTTAAAAATATTCAACTTATTTTTCCTTACCTTCGCTAAAGAAAACAAAAGTAAGTCAGATTCATGTGTTTGGAGTATCCAGCAGAAAAGTGTAATTAGATGGTAGTAGTGTTATTTTTAAAGTAACAAACACGAGTTATCTTTTAATACTATTCTTCACCCACTCCTCATTTATATGAGCAGATATCACCTCCCCTTCTAGAAACCAATGGTCTTTGACGGCATCCCCATAGTCTGCCATTCTTTTGTCTAACTCCGCTCTTGCCTCATCGGCTTTCTCTTGATTAGGATAGACAGATATTGCCACCACCGATGTGGGAGTAGTTTTAATGCGCAACATTATCTCAGCATTTGGAAAAGATTGACGCATTGTTGAAGCAGTGTTTTTTGTCTTTTCAACAAATAATTCCTCAGAACGCCAATCAACCATATTTATTCTTGCGACACTCATGTAGATCTCCTTATTTTAATACAACCACAGTAACCATTGTTTGTTGCTTTCAACGCGGTGAAAAGTAATATTTGCCAACTTATGAAATAAAAATGCACTATTTGGGTAAAAGTTCTCTTTTTTTTGGTATTTTCTGGTAATTCAAAATGTCGCATTTGATAAATTACAAAATAATGCTATTTTTATTTTATGTGTGTAATGACAAGTTTTATATTTCTCGGCATGTTGGGATATCTAAGCTTCAAAGGAGCCAAGTGGATTGTGAAGACCGTTTACCAAAACAGAACTTCAATTTCTAACAATATCTATCAAGCCTACAATCTACCTGAGACGCTGTACCAGCGCGTAAGAGTAGATCGAAAAAGAGACTACAGATAAAATAGAGGTAGCTTATCTATCTCTAGTAGTGACGTGACAAAACTCGATCTTGAGTTTGGTTGGATGCTGAAGCAAGCATTAATAGCTTTTGGAAACAAAAGTAGAGTTGTTGTTGTTGATGTTACACAAAAAAATATAATTTCTATATAGTTCTCTTTATCTCCTGACTTAGAGTGCATAAGAAACATATTTATATAACTATACTTTAAAAGTTATCTATCCAGAATATAAAAACAATATTAAAGAATAATAGGAAGCCAAATATATAAGAGTAGACCCAATACTTTCTAAAGATTAAATCTCCATATTTCATGAGATAAAAAATAATATCTGCTATCCTCAATCGACTTTTTCCTAAATACCTTTGTTTGAGACAGTATATCTTCTGTTCCACCAAAAAATTATCGGAGTGATAACTATTGTGGGAAGTGTCCATAATATAAAGACTGGTTCAATATATATATTTGTTACTAATACAGCCGTGATTACTGCTGTCGTACCCGCTAACATGTTCGTTAGATGTCTAGCAATTCTTTGCTTACCGATAGCTGATTTATTTCTGTAACCTCTAAAGTCAGTATACCCCAGACTAATTGCTATAAACCCGAAAATAATAAGCGTGATGTACTGAGAATTATTGTTTATGAAATAGAATATCGCTAAGCACCACATTACCATCCCTGATAAAATCATTAAACCGACGGCACCCCAATCAAATATATTTGCTATTCCTGTTCTGTTTCTTGCAAACCTCATTCCTGCATAAGCTAAGTAGAATGAAAATATAGCAATAAGAAATAAAAAAACATTACCACTAACAATAGACATGGGTATGGCTGTTAAAAAAATTATAGTCATTCCCCAGAAGTATGTTCTGCCCGCTATAATGTGAACTTTTTTACCCTTTGAAGACACTACTGCCGAAACTGCAGCCATTAAAGCCAACGTCCCTGCCAGAATATGTATAATTAACAAATAGTGCATAATTCAATTATATGATTTTTCTAAAAACCAACAGTCACTCTATAATGCTTATAATCTGTCAGAGAGTGAACAGGTTGCGGAGTTAGCTGAATTTTTCTCATCGCGGTAAGCCTTCATTAACTCTCTTCTTTTTAATTTGATTTCCATCAAGATTTAACTTTTTGACTACCGGATGCTTTTCATCAACAACTCTCCAGTAAGGAAAATTAACATCACCTTTATGCTGTTCAATTGCCATTCTAAGAAATATTCCAGTTGTAACTGGACAAGTCTTGTCAGCACCTGCCTTTACTGCCAGCCCTTGCCTAAGTTCTTTTATACTTAAGAAAGAACCTTTTGGTATTGCATAAATAAACTCTGAAATTTTCTCAGGCGATGAGATAAGCATTTTCTCCCCAGCAGAGATATCGGAAAACCCTTTATCTAAAATTTTTACAATATTTCTATTCAATATTTATCTAAATTTTTGTGTTTCTAATTTAAATAAATTTTTCATTAATTTATTACTTCCTTCTTGAAAAACGCCTTTATAGTTTTCAAGTCTTTCTTATCAACTGCCTGATTATCCGGAGATAAAAAATCGAGAGGATTTGGTATTCCCGAGCTTTGCTCCACATAGTTTAAAGATTTGGAAACTACAGACACTAGTTCCCACCCTTCCTGACCCAGAGCATTTAAGACATCATCACTTGCATCCCATTGAAGATACTCTGTTTTATAAATATATTTCTTTGCCATTATTACACTTAATTTTCTAAATTTTCGACTTGCTAGAAAGTTGATGAAGCTTTTCAATCCTTTCCTATTTCACCCTCTATTACGTGCTCTAGATTAAGTTCCTCACACGATAATACCATTTTTACTTTTACCTTACCCACGCCACTATAAACTTTTTCTATTTCCTGTTGTGAAGTAATACCCACTCTCCTCAGAAACTTTCTTATTGACATTGTTAATTCATCATCACTCATTCTAACCTCCGTATATAAAACAAAAAATTTAGCCTATAGCTAATCTGTTTACTAACTGCCCCCAAGGTCTTCCATCTCTAAAGTGTGCAGTGCTGACCGTAGTTCTTTCGGTACCCTCAACCTCAAACTGTGGTTGATACATAATAACATTTTCGTCTTCGTACAATAGTTTAATGTTAAGGATTGAAAATTCGTTTTCTTCTAGTAATCGATTTGTTTCCTTAAGCCACTCCTCTCGCGTTTCCATTTCGTAATATACTACAAATAAAAAATCTGGATGAAGCCAGTGCTCCCCATGGCCCATACCTGCCCTAGCTAGAGTTATACAAGTATATAATTAAAGCACCTAGTTGCATTGCTATTATTAATAATAAAGGTATAACGATAAAGACTAAGTACGTTCCTAGTCTATCTAATCTCTTCTCCACCTTGTGAGTATATATATATCAATTATCTCAACAGCTTTCTCAGTACCCACTGCTTCCCCCATCATTACACGCTGACAGAAAAAAAAGAGCTAATATGGACATTGTTGTTAGCTTATATTTTATCATGATCTTTATTCCTTTCTGTGACTTAGAGATTCAACACATGTATATAGTATGTAAGAAGTAATAAACGAAACCTATTCAGTAATAAACTCCTACCTCTTTTACGAAAAGAAAAGTGGTTAATACTAGTTTTTGATTAAGAGATGTTTTATCTAAACCAGTCATTGATTTATAAAACTTTTTAGCTCTTTCTATTAGTTACTAAAACACAGTTAGTTAGTTTACCAGTTTCTACAGAAACAAGGTATGGTTAGGAAGTTTATGAACATAAAATAGGAAAATAAATAATGAAGAAACTTTTGCTACTAACATCAATGCTTACTCTTATCTTGTCATCTTTTGGTTTTGCAAAAACATATACTATCAAAAAAGAGAAAGAAGGAAAGTATGTAGAAATATCACAAGGTGATATTGAAGTTGTCTTGTCTAAAGGAGATGTATTTCAACAACAAATATCAGGCAATTCT
>CACDWF010000028.1 GCA_902556405.1 uncultured Alphaproteobacteria bacterium
TACCTATAGTTACCCGACGAGACCATTCAGTCGTACACAAATAAAGAGCAAACAATGTCTTTTTTAATAAAACTACTCTTATTTTTCGTAATCAAATTCTGGATCGATTGGTACCTTTATTCCATTGAGAAGTTGGTTCGTTCTACCTGCAAGCGATACAATTGATAAGAACTCCGCATATTGTTCGTCATTCATGCCTTTAGCTCTGGCAGCCGCCGTGTGCGAATGTATGCAATATTCACAGCTATTCGCAATAGACACAGCGGCATAGATTAGTTCTTTTGTCATTGGGTCTAGTTTACTTGGTGTTGCCATTACTGCTTTTAAATCGCGCCAGGTATTCTCAAGAAGGCTCTCATCAAAGGCAAGGTAATGCCATAGATTATTTATAAAGTCGCTTCCACGCGTGGCGCGGATATCATCAAAAACCGCTTTGACGCGGAGGTTTGCTTCAGGATTTTGCGGCGGTGAAATAGTCGACATTTAGGTAACCTTTCTCTTAATTTTGTATAAACGTTAACATTTGGTTTTGTGCGTCACAAATTTTTGTGTACTACGACTGTATATATTTCTCCCAATCGTTCATAATTATTTTTCGTTGCTCTATTACGTTTGATCAATTATCGGATTTTCATGGGTGGTGGTAGGGTTTTTACTCAAAAAATCAGCCCAATTTTGCATTAATGTACGGCGTTTTTCAAAAAGGGATGAGTGCTGATAAGGCGCTTGCGTGTCATCGTATATTTTATGCGCCAAACTTAGTTCTGCGACCTCAAAAGCATCCGTTACTCTCTCTGCTGCCCAGGGTTGAAAACGCTCACGAAACCCATGCACTGTTGTATCGTAGCTTTTAAAGGAGCGTTTTAAAAAGACTAGAGCAGCGTTATCAGAAAGGGGTTTATCAGGATCACGCCCATGAAACACAAAAGGGTAGTTGTGCTGACGGCGTAGCGTCTCAATGAGCGCTACCGCTTGATCTGATAAGGGTACGGAGAGGGGCAGAAGATTCTTCACACGTTGCCAGGGAACCTCCCAGCGCTTTCCCTCAAGATCAAACTCCTCAACACGCGCCAAACGTGGCCCTGAGGGACGTACAACTGTGGGGAGATTAAAGTGGAGAAGGTGTGCCACCATCCAGGAATGACCATTGAGAGAGGCATAGAGTTTTGGAAGCCGTGTATATGGGAGGGAGTGGAGATGCTGTATCTTATGGTGGTTGGGTAGGCGCGAAAAATACCGCTCAAGATGATCTTGCCAGAGTGCGGGATTGGCCCCGTTGTAATACTCTCCCACAATGGCAAACCCAAAGATGATTTTAATACGCCCCTGCAGTTTTTTCGCGGTATCGCCCTTTGTCTGCCATAGAGGTTTTAAGACCACGATAATGTCGTGGCTCGTCAAGTCTAAAAAGGTTTTTTGGTCAAGAGGGGATAGGCAAGACGCCTTAAGGAAGAGCGCCAATCATGGGCATGCTTTTTATTTGTCCAATTGTGTTCCTGTTGGGCAATACACATCTCTGCCACGTGGGAAAAACGAAGGGTTACGTGGCGGCGTTGGCGTTCTTCACGGCGGTGTTTTTGTTCTAAAGGGTCTTTCCCTTCCACTAATAATTGGCGCTGTTCAAAATGGATATGCCGCGCTTTGATGAGGGGTATTTCTGGGTAGGTGCCCAGTGCCATAACGCGGGCGCGTTTGTTGATCATATAACGATGTTCCCAGCGTCCTTTATTAGGGGCGGTTTTGGTAAGGCAGAGGCCTTGCCCATCTGAAATTTTTTTGCCAATGGGGAGTGTTTTTATTTTTGCCAGCGTCAATTTCATGGGTCTCTCTCCTTTCTATTTCCACCCACAAGTTTACCCACAAATGGGGTGGAATAGGCTGCCATAGAGTGAAAGGGAATAGGAGAGGCGAATCAACCAAAACTATAGTGTGCACTGGTGTTTGACACGTGGTGACATGAAATAGTTGTATCTACTGGCGGACAGGATGGGATTCGAACCCGTTAAATAGTCTTCGGCTATGTATCAAATTCTTTGTTTATATACGTTATTTTACGCTCAAACGGAGATAAATGGAGATATAAAACGACACTGATAGGCACCCGTTAGGCAACTTAGGTACCTAAATACGAATCAAATCTACGCTCTGTGGCTAGCTAAAATAGGCTGTCCTCTTTTCCACGCATCAGCCTTAGAATTGAATCCACAGGCTTGCAGTGATTTCAAATCTGATCCCAGGTTTTCAGTAAAAAAATTAAAAAATAGCTATTCCACAAAATTACTTTGAATTATAACGTCTGCTACAAATTTATGCGTCCTTTTATTCCAATGCGAGTCAAATTCAAAATCAAAATAATTTGGCTGACCATTCCAGTTTGCAACAAAAATTTCTTGCAAATCTAAAACTAAAAACTGATCGATTTTGCTAGCTTCTTTTATGAAATAATGCATTCCCGATTGTAAAGAATCTTTTAAATTTCTTTTTTTTAAATTCATATAGATACTTTTTTTATCCCCATTAACAAGAAATAATACCGGTTTACTACCGATAATTTTTGGTAAACGTTTGAGAAACAAATCAGATGCTTCAGTAAAAGTTTTGAAATTTAGCTCTTTAGTTTGAATTTTATTTTGTAAATTCATACTTTGCTTGAGCCTACTTACTATACTTTTAATTCGACGTGATAGTTTAAAGTCGATATGCAACCATCTCAAGAATGCACTATTTCGGGCTAGTTTTTTAAAATTTGAAGGTAAATAAGGCTGAGTTAATAGTTCCTCATTTTTATTGAAATAACTAAATCCACCCATCGAATATTTCGAATACCATGACTCATCAAAATCATTCTGTATGATCGTAAAAATATATTTATCCGGATTGAATTCTTTTTCGGCAAATTGCGCAAATGTCAAATACTGTGATAATGGAGCTCCACTTGCTCCAATTGGGTAGACAAAGTGGCTAGAGTATTCATTAGCTAATTCGCTGTGAAAAGTATCGTCATTAGCTACTTGAAGGGCTTCCACATAACTATCGCCAATAACGACTACTAAATTCTCTGTATCTCCTAGATTTTTTTTAAAATCGTGATTGGTAAAGTACCCGTAGTTATTTGTTTTTTTAATTATTGGATATTTAAAATCATATCCAATTTGTCTATTAAAAGTTTGATTTGGCTTGAAGTAATATCTGTCTCCGACGCTAGATACATCCCTTACCCGAAGGCTGTCCGAAACGGGAAAAAAGCGAAAAAAAATCTCCAAAATACAAAAAATAACTATAGAAACGTAGATTAAATACGTAATTTTTTTAACCATTTTTTTAAAATACCCTGTGACGCTTCATATTGTTACTTAATTCATTAAAGCTATTTTTCCTAACTTTCATTATCACACAAAAATAATTTCGAAATCAAAAGACTCTCAAAAGTTTTGTAACTGTTTTATTTTTTTCTGCATACTAAGGCATTAGCGTTTTGTTTGACTTATATTGCCTGATACTCAATAAAAAATTAAAGAAAGAATTCAGAAAAGTATCTGCACACAAAATGTAATTCTTGATTCAAATCAGAGGAAGGGTAAGATGAATTTTATATTTAAATTTGAACGGGCAAAATCCTATAATCAAGATAATAGCAGGCTTTAATGAATATTTCTGAAAAAAAACTTCCCTCGAATAAAAAATTTGGATTTTTTTTTTCATTCATATCCACAATCTGTGCCTGCTATTGCTACTTTCACGGCTTATTAAACTTGGCAATTTTTTTCGTCGCAGCTGCGATAACTTTATTTGCTATCTCATTATTTAAGCCTGACGTTTTACACACTTTAAATAAACTCTGGATGCGTTTGGGGCTGATTATAAATAAGATTATCAGTCCCATCATATTAGGTTTAATTTTCTTTGGCATATTTACGCCAGTTGCGTTTTTGATGCGTCTTACAGGAAGGGATGAACTCAGACTAAAAATTAAAAAATCAACTTCACATTGGATTGTTCGCAACATAAAGTCAGCTGCATGCGATTTTGAAAATCAGTTTTAACAGGATTAGCAGTGGATTTTTTATTTGAGCTTTGGACTTTTCTACGAGTGCGTAAAAAACTTTGGCTCGCACCAATAATTTTAGTAATGTTAATCCTTGGTGGACTTCTTATAATTGCTGAAGGTTCTGTTATGGCACCTTTTATCTACACTTTATTCTAGGGATAAAGAATGTATATACTCGGTATTTCTGCATTCTATCATGATAGTGCAGCGTGCTTGCTTAAAGATGGTCATATCGTTGCCGCAGCTCAAGAAGAGCGCTTCACTAGAAAAAAGCATGATGCTGACTTTCCATATTATGCGATTCAATTCTGCCTGAGCGAAGCAAATATATCGGCACTTAAAATTGAAAGCGTGGTCTTTTATGAAAAACCCTTTGTCAAATTTGAGCGTCTCCTAGAAACCTATTTAGCATTTGCACCAAAAGGGTTCACAAATTTTACAAAGTCTATGCCAATTTGGATAAAAGAAAAACTATTTCAAAAACCTCTTTTAATTAAAAAATTAAAAAAAGTACTTGGAGAAGACGTAAATTGGAAAGAACGATTATTATTCTCTGAACACCATCTTTCTCATGCAGCTAGCGCGTTTTACCCATCTCCTTTCGAAAGAGCTGCTATTTTGACTATCGATGGTGTCGGTGAGTGGACAACTACATCAGTGGCAATTGGAAAGGGATCGAAATTAAAAATTATAAAAGAACTTAAATTTCCTCACTCCCTAGGGTTACTTTATTCAGCCTTTACATACTATTTAGGCTTTAAAGTGAATTCTGGTGAATACAAATTAATGGGTTTGGCTCCTTATGGTAACCCTCGATATGTTGACCTAATACTAGACAATCTTATCAACATTTCTGAAGATGGTAGCTTTCAGCTTAATATGGCTTATTTCGACTATGCGACCGGATTGTCGATGATAAACAAAAAATTTAGTAAATTATTTGGAGGCCCGCCCAGAATACCAGAAACAGAGCTAACTCAGCGTGAGATGGATCTTGCTGCCTCTATACAAAAAGTGACAGAAAACATAGTTTTAAAAATAGCTAAGAATATTTCTACAGAGACTGGTGAGCATAATTTGTGCCTTGCTGGTGGCGTTGCGCTTAATTGTGTCGCTAATGGGATTCTTTTAAAGAAAAAAATTTTTGACAATATCTGGATTCAACCAGCCGCTGGTGACTCTGGAGCCGCTTTAGGTGCTGCATTAGCAACTTGGTATCTATACTACAAACGCCATCGAAAAGTAATTACTCAAAGGGATGCCATGGGGGGGTCCTATCTTGGCCCTGAGTTCACCAATGCCGAGATAGAGACTGAACTGAACTCATGTAGTGCCAAATATAGAAAGCTAACTGATTTGGAACTATTTGAGGAAGTATCTTCAGCCCTGGTGGATCAAAAAGCTATAGGATGGATGCAAGGTCGCATGGAATTTGGGCCTAGAGCACTTGGCGCAAGAAGCATCATAGCTGATCCCCGTTCGTCCAATATGCAAAAACAGTTAAATCTAAAAGTAAAATATCGGGAAAGTTTTCGTCCATTTGCTCCAAGTGTACTAAATGAGGATGTTAATGAATGGTTTGAAAATGAAACCGATAGTCCTTACATGCTATTGGTTTCAGCTATACACAAAGAAAAACGCATTAATATAGCGTCTAAAAAAGATGCTTTTTTTGGCATCAATAAACTAAATGTTGTTCGGTCATCAATTCCAGCGGTTACACACGTAGACTATTCGGCCCGATTACAAACCGTTCACGCCGATACAAATCCTCGCTTTCATAGTGTTATATCAAAATTTAAGCAAAAAACTGGTTGCCCAGTTGTTGTTAACACTTCCTTTAATGTCCGAGGTGAGCCAATTGTTTGTACTCCAACAGATGCATTTAAGTGCTTTATGGGCACTAATCTAGACTTACTAGTTATAGGAAATTTTGTTTTATTGAAACATGAGCAAAACATTGAACTAAAAGAAAATTATGAACAACTCTATGAGCTTGATTAGAAAAATATCTCTTTATTAAAATGCTCTGCCTTAGCCAGAAAAATAAAGCTATTTTTTTGTGCCACTCCTTGAAAATTGTATAAATTTTATTGGGCAGATGGAACTTTTTTAGGAAGTTTCTACGCTTGAACCTAGTGGGGAATAAAATGGGGGATACAGCTTATCCCTACCCTTTCAAAGCATTGTTATCATTTACTTATTTAAATTTAAGTGGCGGACAGGATGGGATTCGAACCCACGGAGGAGTTTCCCCCTCACTCCCTTAGCAGGGGAGCGCCTTAAACCACTCGGCCACCTGTCCACTTAAAGGGGTACAACGCTATTGGTCTGTATTCAAGGATAAAAAGTTTCCATCCTAAGATTTAATTTTTATTTGTAGCCATTGCCGCGCCAGCAAGTTATGAATGGATCGATGTATAAGATTCTTTTATTTTCGTTAATTTTTCTGACTCTAGACCAGTTGTCTAAATGGTTCGTAGTTTTCTATTTGGAATTAAAACAGAAGCTTTATCTAAATCTTAACAACCAATTCATTAATTTTTACATGGCCTGGAATAAGGGTATAAATTTTGGCCTGTTCGAAGGTGACAGTGTTTTGCAAGCTTACATCTTGACAACGGTTGCGGTTTTAATCTCAATAGTATTTTTTATTTGGCTCAAAAATTCCACAAGTTTTTTTTTGCAATTATTAGCGTCGTTAGTTATCGGAGGTGCTTTGGGCAATGCAATTGATCGAATAATGTACGGTGCGGTTGCTGATTTCATAAATGTTACGTGCTGTGGGCTGAGAAACCCGTATTCTTTCAATTTAGCAGATATATTCATTTTTTTGGGACTGTTAGGGATACTAATTTTTAGGGTTGAGGACAAACAAAACTAGTTCGGTTGCCGAATCTTCTTTGATGTACTAAAAATTGTATGCTATTTTTGTTGCATACTAAATATGGTAGGTGAAAACATATGAACCTGGAGAATGTTGGGGTGTCTTTAGAAAATTTAGAGCCATTTAGGATAAGACAACTTGATTTAAATACCAGCAACCAAATCGCAGCTGGTGAAGTTATAGAGCGACCTAGTTCAGCTGTGAAGGAGTTGGTTGAAAATTCAATAGATGCGGGTGCAAACTCCATAGACATATTGTACTCAAACGGTGGAAAGTCTTTTTTAAGCGTAAAAGACAATGGGCACGGAATAAATAAAATGGATTTGTCACTGGCTTTATCAAGGCACGCGACCTCCAAAATAGATACAATCGCTGATCTTACAAGTATAAAGAGTCTTGGGTTTAGAGGAGAGGCACTTGCTTCTATAGGATCAGTCTCTGAATTAATAATTAAATCTAAATTTGTAGCAGCAGGCGAGACATTTGAGATTTCGAGTAGTTATGGAGAAGCAACGGAGGTAAAACCATCACAGTATCTTGAAGGTACTCTGATAGAGATAAAAAATCTATTTCAATCTATTCCTGCTAGATTAAAGTTTTTGAAAACTGACAGGGCAGAGGGCATTTCCATTCTAGAGGTTGTAAAGAAATTATCATTATCAAACCCAAAGATAAGTTTTAAGCTTTATGAAATAAAAGATGCAGAAAACCCACGAGAAATTCTATGGCTCCAAGGCTCAACAGACGCCAATGGCAGGAGTGAAAGAATAAAGGAGGTGCTGAAAAACGCATTTATGGAAAATTCTCACCAAGTGGACTATCAAAATGAGCGTATAAAAATCACTGGCTATATCAGTTCTCCCACCTTTATCTCTGGCAATACTAAAAATTGCTATTTTTTTGTGAATGGGAGATATGTAAGAGATATGTCCTTACTAAGATACACAAGGATGGCGTATGGGGATTTATTAGAAAAAGCCGGCTTTCCCTCAGCTGTACTTTTTCTTGATGTTCCAAGTGAAGAAATAGATATAAATGTCCATCCCTCAAAAATGGAAATCAAGTTTAAAAAACTAGAGCTCATTAGGCAGAGTTTAAAGTCAGCAGTGCACCAAAGCTTGAATCTTGAGAGATTTAATAAAAGAAGCCATTTAAGCAAGCAGGCTTATTCTTATTTTAGAAATGATCTAAGCCCTAACGGTTACAGGAGAAATGATCACGCTAGTAATCGAGCCAAAAGTCTCGACCTTGATGTAGATGTAAAAAAAGAATTGATAGCTGACAAAAAAAATGATTTTACATATGAGAGTGACAGGCTGCAGAAGCTTGAAAGTCATGAACTTGGGACACCTAAAGCCCACCTTTTCAAAAATTTTATAGTTGCTCAGAATGATAACGAGTTGGTTATTGTTGATCAGCATGCTGCACATGAAAGAATACTCTATGAAAAACTTAAAGCACAGAAATACAATCAAGGCATAGCTATTCAAGAATTATTGGTGCCTGAAATAATGGAGTTCACAAGTGTAGAGGTGGACGCGATTATAGAAAAGCAAAGCATGATGAAGCAGTTGGGTTTAGATATAGAGAGGTTTGGTCCAGCATCAATTTGTATACGAGGAATTCCAGCAGCGCTGGGTGACGTCTGCCCAAAAACACTGCTTTTTGATCTCATAGAGGATTTAGAAGATCTTGATACTCTTGAGAGCTTAGAGAACAAAATTGATAAAGTTTTTTCTAGTATGGCATGCCATGGATCCGTTAGGTCTGGTAGAATACTTAAATATGAGGAAATGGATATTCTACTAAGAGAGATGGAAAAGACACCAAATAGTGATCAATGCAATCATGGTAGGCCAACTTACTTAAAGCTGGACTTAGAGAAAATAAATAAATTATTTGGTCGTTCGTAATGAGCAGTATCGACACTTTTCTACTTATTGGTCTGGCAGGCGTGCTAATTATGACAGCAAGTTTTATAATATTTAGGCATTTTAGACCTCTAGAAGGGAGTGGGATAGAAAATAGTAAAGCTCTTCAGGAAGTATTGAAAGATTTATCGGCAAACCAGCAGCAGATTGTTGGCAGTATAAAGGTCATTACGGATACACAAACCACTTCGCAGACGGCTATAATAAAACATGTCGAGAGTCGATTGGAAGAGATACAGAAGTCGATATCCTCTTCATTATCTGGAAGTTCTGTGAAGACCGCGCAGACACTAGGAGAGTTACAGCAGAGATTGCAGACTATAGATAAGGCACAAACAAACATAGAAAAATTGTCGGGTGAGGTTTTAGGTTTGCAGGAAATTCTATCCAATAAGCAGGCCAGAGGTGTTTTTGGTGAAATCCAGCTTAAGGATATTGTTAAGAAAGCTCTTCCGTCAGATGCCTATGATTTTCAATTTACATTATCTAATGGGAAAAGGGCTGATTGTATAATTTACCTTCCGGAACCTCAAGGTAACATAGTCATCGATAGTAAGTTTCCTCTAGAGGCTTATAACTCTATGATATCGAACACAAACGAAGCTGATAAAAACAGAAATATTCAACTATTTCAGAGTTCAATAAAAACGCACATAAAAGATATTTCTGAAAAATATATTATCGAAGGCGAGACAGCTGATGGAGCAATTCTATTTTTACCATCTGAGGCTATCTATGCTGAGCTACACGCAAATTTTTCAAAATTAGTAAATGAGGGTTTTGACTCGCGTGTTTGGATTGTGTCGCCTACTACTTTGATGGCTACATTGAATACTATGAGGGCAATATTGAAAGATGAGAGATTGCGTCGTCAAACGAGTCGTATTAGGGCAGAGCTAGACTTACTTTATAAAGATATGTTGCGATTAGAAGGACGTATAATTAATTTGGATAAACATTTCAATCTAGCTTCAAAAGATGTTGATGAGATTAAAATTTCAGCAAAAAAAGCAGCAAAACGAGTATTCAGTATAGAACGTTTTGAGTTTGAAGAACTACCAAGAACTGATACCGTAGATAAACGAGCTTCAGATGAGGTCAAAAAGATTGCAGATGATCAAGGATCAAAAAAAATAAAATTAATATGAAAAAATAGGAGTAATAGATGAAAAAAATTATGTTATGTGGGGTTTTGTTTACCATTTTGTTGTTACCTAGTTGCGGTACTGTTGGAGGAGCAATAAGTGGTTTTGGTGCCGATCTTGATATGGTAGGAGGTGCTATCTCAGGCTATTGACGCTGAAGAAAAGTCTCGGATATGCTAAAAATGCATGAATGGTATGCATCTTGTGATATTCAAAAGTGGCTAAGTTTTTCTTATATATACTAAAGGCAAAAAGGGAAACGTCATGAGTAAAACAACCAGTGGATATCAAACGATTACATCGAAGGCAATGAAAGCCGAAATGCTTGAGCAAGAATTGGAACTGGAACTCGCCAGGAATTGGCACCAGAGAGGATGCGAGAGATCACTACATAGGTTAGTCAACGCTTACATGAGATTGGCAGTATCAATGGCATCAAAGTATGTAAAATATGGCATAGACACCAACGAACTTATCCAAGAGGCTGGCATCGGGCTGATGAAAGCAGCAGAAAAATTTGATCCTGAAAGGGGAGTTCGTTTTTCTACTTATGCCACGTGGTGGATAAAGGCATCAATACAAGACTTTGTGCTCAGGAATTGGTCGTTGGTGAGAACCGGCTCTACGGCATCTCAAAAAAGTCTGTTCTTTAACTTAAAGAGGGTAAGGTCCCAAATCGAACGTGAGTTCGATAATTCAGGAGCTTCCGTAGATTATGGATCCTTAAACAAGATGGTCGCGGAGAAAATGGGGGTTTCGCTT
The DNA here is from genome assembly GCA_902556405.1 of uncultured Alphaproteobacteria bacterium. Taxonomy (GTDB): domain Bacteria; phylum Pseudomonadota; class Alphaproteobacteria; order Rhodobacterales; family Rhodobacteraceae; genus CACIJG01. Next base: position 10,774 of record CACDWF010000028.1, read on the forward strand.
AGAGATGTTGAGATGATGGAAACTAGACTATCCGGTGGTGACTTTTCTCTAAATTCACTCCAACAAGGAGAAGAAGGAAGAGAATGGATAGAAACGATCGAGGACGAAAACTCATATGGAGCCGAGAAAGTTGAAAAAAGCAAGGACGATGGAACGGTACGCTCTTGGATAAAAGATGCGATAGAAACCCTAAATGAGCGAGAAAGAACTATTGTGGTTGAAAGAAAGCTTCGTGAACGGCCAAGAACATTAGATTCGATTGGGGGCGAGCTAGGCGTTTCTAAAGAAAGAGTAAGACAATTAGAAGCCGAGGCTCTCAAGAAGCTTAGAAAGCATTTTGAGACCCGTATTGGTGTAAGGTCATCATCAATTATTTAGCCACAAAAGATTGAATACTAAACCTTTTAAGCTTAACTTAGGTGAAAGAGCCTAATGAAGCGAGAAAATGGAAAAGATATTATTAGTTATATCAGGAGGAATAGCCGCTTATAAATCGCTAGAATTGATTCGGCTACTTAGAAAAGCGGGTAAACAGGTAAAATGTGTAGCTACCAAAAGCGCTATGACTTTTATCACCTCTGCTTCAGTCGAGTACCTTTCCGGCAGTCCACTGAGGACAAGTCTAGAAGACCGTGAACAAGAAATGAAAATGGGGCACATTGAATTAGCAAGGTGGCCCGACTTAATTTTGGTAGCTCCAGCAACCGCAAACATTATTTCATCTACAGCTAATGGACTCGCAACAGATCTTGCCCAAACATTATTAATGGCAACTACGAAGCAGATAGTTTTTGCCCCCTCAATGAATGTAAGAATGTGGGAAAACAAATTATTTCAAAAAAATATTGATATTCTTAAATTAAATGGTTTTAAATTTATAGGTCCTACGGAAGGTGAAATGGCCTGTGGTGAGTATGGATTGGGTCGAATGATGGAACCACAACAAATAATTCAATCATTAATTTAGAAGTAATAAATGTGTTGAAATCAAAAAAAATTCTGGTAACTGCAGGGCCAACTTACGAATATTTTGATGATATAAGATTCATTGGAAACAAGAGCTCCGGGAAACAAGGAGCAGAAATTGCTAAGTGCCTACAGGAGCTTGAAGCGGACGTCACACTGGTAATAGGCCCCGTAAATCTTGAGCTATCTGCGTTCAGTAAGGTAATTAGAGTAGAGACGGCTATAGAAATGAACGACGCCGTTACTAAAGAGGGCCCATTCGATATCGCAATATGTGCCGCGGCAGTCAGTGATTGGCGCCCAAAAGAGAAGTCAAAAACAAAAATAAAAAAAACATCGACAGGTATGCCACCATCTTTAGAATTGGTAGAAAACCCAGATATTTTAAAAAACATATGTATAAGTAAAAATAAGCCCAATCTAGTTATTGGGTTCGCAGCTGAAACCGATGACCTTTTGGTTAATGCTAGATCCAAGTTGAAAAATAAAGGTTGTGATTGGATTATAGCGAATAGCGTTAATGGCAAAAGCCACAACATGGGTGGTGAGGAGAATGAAGTTATTATTATTAAGAAAAATGAAGAAATCAAATTGGCTAGACAAAGTAAAGAAAGAATCGCAAAGCTTATTTGTAATAGAATAGTGGAAGAGATATCACTCTGAGGTTTTAATTTGGTTTCTGTACCAGCGAGAACCTCTATCTCTAATTTTTAAATGGGTTTCAAGATGACAAATTTTTTGAGAATTTAAAAATGCATGATCAACTAGATAACCATTATTTTGAGCGATATAAGCGACATATCTTAATCAAAAATATTGGTGGCCGAGGCCAGAAAAAATTGGTTCAAGCAAAGGTACTTCTTGTTGGGCTAGGGGGAATTGGCTCTACAGTGCTACAGCACTTAGCAGCTGCAGGAATTGGTAAAATTGGCTTGGTTGATCAAGATACTGTTGCATTATCTAATTTACAAAGACAGACAATTTATACCTTTGAGGATATTGGGAGAAAAAAGGTACGTGTTGCGTCAAATTTCGTTAAAAATTTGAATAAAAATGTAAATATAAGTGAGTATGACTTCTTTTTGAATGCGAATAATTCTACAAGTGTCATTCGTGAATATGACATAGTTTTGGATGGTACTGACAATGTTGAATCAAGAGAGCTTATTAATCAGCACTGTGTTAAGCTGGGAAAACCCCTCATATTTGGTGGTGTGTCCGGTTGGGAAGGTCTAGTAAGTTTGCTCGTTTATAAAAATAGTGCATGCTTTTCTTGCATTTTTACAAATTCTGAGAAAATACCTGTTTTTTTTGACTGTAGTTCAGAGGGCGTTTTGGGTGTAACTACCTCTTTGGTAGGAACCTTGATGGTAGCAGAGACAATCAAGCTCATATGCAACACAGGGCAACTGCTTACGAACAAGCTTCTCATTTGTGATGCGCTTAGTGGAGTGACAGAGATTTTAAATGTACAAAAAAATGAACAATGTAATGTGTGTCAGCCTAACAAGTAGCTATAACATGCTGGGTACTATTTGATCAGGAGGACGGTGACCATCCAAATATGTCTTTATATTAATTATGACTTTTTCACCCATCTCTATTCTGCCTTCTAATGTCGAAGAACCCATATGAGGTAAAAGGAATACGTTCTTCAAGCTTTTAAAGTCAGAACCAATAACTTCTTCGCTATCGTAAACATCAAGTCCAGCTCCCCCTAGTAGACCACTTTTCAATTGTTTAACTAGAGCTTTCTGATCTATTATCTCTCCTCTAGAGATATTTACTATGTATGCACTGTGCTTCATTTTTCCCAGGTATTTTGCATTCAGCAAATACAAGGAAGATGGATTAAGTGAGGCGCTAACAACTAAAATATCAACCGCAGCTAGCATTTCTTCTAAATTTTCCCAGTATTTTGCTGATAAGCTTTTCTCAATGTTTTCATGGAGACGTCTTCTGTTATGGTAGTTAATGTCTAGATCAAAAGCTACTGCCCGCTTGGCAATTGCTTGACCAATCCTACCCATCCCTAAAATCCCCAATTTTTTTCCAGTTATCCTCATTCCTATCATCGCGGATGGGCTCCAACCTTTCCAGTTGCCGGACTGCATCTCTTCGTGACCTTCTCTTAGCTTTCTAGGAATTGCCAAAATAAGTGCCATAGTCATGTCAGCAGTGTCAGTAGTTAAAACACTAGGAGTGTTGGTTACAATTATACCTCTTTGTAAAGCAGTTTTTATATCGATGTGATCATAGCCCGCGCCATAGTTTGCGATTAGCTTTAAATTAGAGCCTGCCGCACTAAGAATACTCGCGTCTATCTTGTCACCAATAGTAGGGACCAGAATGTCGGCTTCTTTTACAGCTGATAATAATTCTTTTTTGCTTACTGGATATTCCGCACTGGAGAGATCAACATTAAATAGCTCTTTCATTCTCTGTTCGACCCGGTCCTGTAACCTCCTCGTTATTATTACCTTGGGTTTTTTCATTATTATTGATTATATGATCTTTTTTGATATTTCTTTATTATGGTAGTCACCAGTCTTAAAGATTTTTTAACTAAATTCAAATTGTTTTCAAAAGTATTTGTTATTGCAGTGCTAATAAATTTATTTTTCATAGTTAACATGCTGTCTGCAAGTAGCGGTTCAAAAATAAGTAAAACAACAGGCCTACCATTACCAAGGTTCGTTTCTTTGAAGAGTAATAAAGTAAATTTAAGAAGAGGGCCCAGCTTAGATTATAAGATTGATTGGGTTTACAAAAGAAAACACCTACCACTTATGATTGTCAGTGAGTTTGGCCACTGGAGGCAGGTAACTGACTTTGAGGGTTATACAGGATGGATATATAAAGATCTACTGTCAGGATCACGATACATTATTGTCAACAAAAAGGAAACTCTTTTGAGGAACAAAGCTACTTTTGACTCTTTAGGCAAAGCAATTCTGAAAAGAAAGGTTATTGCAAAGTTAATCGATTGTGAGGGATTGTGGTGTTTTATTCGAATTAGTAATATGCGTGGGTATGTACTTGCCGAGCATATTTGGGGAATAAGTATTGATAAGAGGTAGTGATTTATGGGAGAAAACGATAGCCTTTACCTCTGATGGTTTTTAGGTGCCGGGGGTTTGCTGGATCGGGCTCAATTTTTTTTCGTAGTCTTGTAATCTGGACATCGACATTTCTTTTGTTAAAATTCCGCTTTCCCTGACTTAGATCTAAGTTACTGATAACCATTTCTCTACTAATTGTCTTAGCAGGATTAAGCGCAAAAAAATTCAATAAACTAATTTCGAGGTTAGTCAGTTTTATTAAATGGTTTTCTTGATAAAGTTCTAGGCGTTGTAAGTCGAAAACCTTATTCCCAAATTCAATGCGCTTTACAGTTTTATTGGAATATTCTTTATTGTTTCTTGTTAACAATCGCTCCAATCTAAGCAAGAGCTCCTTTGGTTCGAAGGGTTTAGATAGGTAATCATCGGCTCCTATTTCTAATCCAGAAATTTTGTCTTTCGACTCTCCTTTTGCCGAGAGAAAAATAGCGGGAACATTTGTTTGCTTTCTAATATTTTCTAGCAACTCCAGACCACTCTCCCCCGGCATCATTATGTCTATCACTAATA
>CACDWF010000029.1 GCA_902556405.1 uncultured Alphaproteobacteria bacterium
CGGTTCATTGAACTTGTTAATCAAAGATATTCACAATCAATAAAAACAGAATATCAAGATATTTGGAACTGGTCGGTTAACAATATTGAAAGTTTTTGGTCTTTAATATGGGATTTTACTGAAATAAAAGGAATCAAGGGCACCAAAATTTCTGAAAACCTTGGACTGATGCCGGGCGCTAAATTTTTTCCAGAAGCTAGACTGAATTATGCAGAAAACCTACTCCGGACACCAAATGATACGATCGCTATAGAGGAATTTAGAGAAGACGGGTTTTCAGACAAGTTAACTAGGAAAGAACTTAAAACTAAAGCTCTCAAAATGGCGGGCTGGATGAAAAGACAAGGAGTCAAAAAGGGGGATCGTGTCTGTGCTTATATGCCCAACTGTTCTGAAACAATAATTACAATGCTTGCTACATCTGCCTTAGGTGCTATTTTTTCTTCCTGTTCAAGTGACTTCGGTATTGAGGGAGTTATAGATCGTTTCGAACAAATAGAACCAAAGATTCTGGTTTCCGCGAACGGCTACCTGTATAACGGAAAGGTAATTGATAGATCAGAGGAAATTAAAACGATATCTAAACGACTACCTTCTCTGGAACATATTCTTGTTGTTGAATATATAAGTTCAAATAAGGATATTTATAACTTTCCAAACTTTAATACTGTTTTTCAGTCAGATACACTAGATCGCTATGTCTTATGTGAATTTAATGACCCTTTATACATAGTTTTTTCCTCAGGGACTACTGGCAAACCTAAATGCATAACGCACTGCATAGGCGGAGTTCTAATTCAACATGCGAAAGAACACCTGCTCCATATAAATTTAAGTGAAAAACAGAAAATATTTTATTTTACCACTTGTGGTTGGATGATGTGGAACTGGTTAGTCGGTTCTCTATTTTGCAGAAGCTCTATAGTTCTCTATGAGGGTAGTCCATTTTATCCAAACCCCGAACACTTATGGGAAATAGCCGAGAAATCAGAGGTGTGTGTATTCGGAACATCAGCAAAGTATATTGACGCACTATCTAAATCTAAGGTAATTCCCAAGAAACAGTTCCAGTTGCGCAATTTACGAACTACTTGTTCAACTGGATCTCCACTAAGCCCAGATAGTTATGATTACATTTTGAATAACATAAAATCAGATATCCAGATTGCCTCGATTTCTGGTGGAACAGATCTTCTCAGCTGTTTTGTGTTAAGTAACCCTCTAAGTCCTGTAGTTAAAGGTGAAATTCAATGCAAGGCATTAGGGATGGACGTCGATATTTTTAATGAGCATGGAGAGAGCATAGTTAATGAGGAAGGTGAACTGGTATGCAAAAATTCATTCCCATCAATGCCAATAAAGTTTTGGAATGATCCAGACGATAAAAAATACAAAGATGCATATTTTGAAAAATTTACAGGGATTTGGCGTCATGGAGATTGGGCCAAAATAACGGAGCGCGGTACGATAGTGATTTACGGTAGATCAGATTCAACCCTAAATCCTGGTGGGGTTAGGATTGGAACTGCTGAGATATATAATACGGTTGAGAAACTCAATGAGGTTGTTGAGAGCATTGTAATTGCACAGAACTGGGATAATGATGTTAGAATAGTTTTATTTTTAAAGTTAGCAGATGACCTTCAGCTAACTGAGGGTCTAAAAGAGAAAGTAATTGATCAAATAAGAACTAACCTTACTCCAAGACACATACCAGCAAAAGTAGTTTCTGTGCCAGATATTCCAAGAACTCGGTCCGGTAAAATAACAGAGCTGGCAGTTAGGGACATTGTACATGGTAAAGAAATTAAAAATAAAGAGGCTTTAGCAAACCCTAAAGCTCTACTCCATTTTGCTAACATACCTGATTTGAGTACAAGTTAACAGCTTATTGCTTCCAAAAAATAGGTAGAAAAAATGCCATGGCGACGAGGAGTTCCAGCCTGCCTAAAATCATTGCTAATACTAATATGTATTTTTCAATATCATCCAGAGTTTTGAAACTTCCTGACGGGCCAATAATTTCACCGATACCAGGACCAACATTTGCTAATGCTGTAGTTGCTCCAGATAAAGCGGTAACAAAATCTAACCCACAAAAAGCAAGACTTAGCGTTACTAAAATAAGGCAAGCAAAAAAACAACAAATCATTGTTACTGTTGAGCGATAAATATCTTGGTCAACTAGCTTATTACCATATCTCAAAAGAAAAACCCCCTTCGAATAAATTAGTTGCCTCAAGGATGTCTTTATTACTTGTCCGAGTACAATAAACCTATAAACCTTAATCCCTCCGGCAGTCGACCCGGCACAACCTCCTATAAATATTAAAAAGAAAAACATCACTGGGCCTAAGGAACCATAGTTCATAAAGTCTCCACTAGAGTATCCAGTAGTAGTTACTATAGAAACTACATTGAAAATATATTCGGAGTTTACATAGATTGATTTTGTTTCTCCATCGTTCTGGTAAAGTACCAACAAAGTACAAGAAACAAGAATAATCAATAAAAAGGTAAATACCTGGGGGTCTAACTTGGGGACATTTCGCGTAAAAAAAATTGCGACAAATACACTGAAAGGTAGTCCCCCCACAATCATAAATAGTATGGCAACCCATAGAACAGCCGCACTCTCATAATACCCTAGAGATTCATCATGAGTTGAAAACCCGCCAGTGGCAACCGTAGTCATACCATGGGTTAGAGCATCGAATGGATTAAGCCCTACGAGAAGGTATGCAATAACACACGCCAAAGATAAAATAACGTAAATGATAATTATTGACCTCGAGATTTCTACCAATCTCGGTAGAGGCTTATCCGACCTATCCGAACTCTCCATCTTAAATAATTGCATTCCACCTATCCTCAGAAACGGAAGTAAGATTAACCCTAATGAAAGTATACCAAGGCCTCCAACCCATTGCATCAAAGCTCTCCACAAAAGAATTGGACGATCATAGCTTAATATATCTGTCATTATGGTTGACCCAGTGGTCGTGAGCCCAGAGGTTGACTCAAATAAAGCATCTACAAAACTTAGGTTCGCGGAAGAATTGGCTAATGGGATTGCACATAAAATTGGCAACAAGAACCATAACATATTTACCACTAATATTCCAAATCTTGGAGTAACCTTTGGCTGATCCCCAAAACAAGCAATCACTACTAACACACAAAAAATAGAGGACATCAAACCCGACCAAAGAAAGGCTTTGCCTCCCTGCCAACCAGTGAGTACAGACGTTATCCAAGGAATTAACATTAAAAAGGAAAAGAATAATCCTACATATGCGACTATCAGTCCAGCTGACCTAACTTCTTTCAATAGCATCGATAAAACTTATTTGAATTTTATTCAAATTACAATGATTGATCCACTCAACGAGTTTTATCAAATATGCCTGGACTTTTTATTTTCACCTTAGAACTAGTTACTTCTAAAAAAATTCATTACTACGCAAACGTATCTTTTAAATTAACTAATAACAATATGCCTACAAAAACCACTATGGGTGGAAGATAAATCAGCAAAAAAGTGTCTGGATGCTGAACTAGAAGAGATTTCAAAGAAATAATAGCGACTTGCATAACCAAAGCAATCAGCGACAGAAAAATAACCACAATTGTGGTACGATTTCTTTCACTGTTGAAAACAATTAGCGCTATAGCACCAAGCATACACAGTGCTATCGGAGATAATATTGATGATATCTTCATATGACTCTCAGCTAAATATTCAGATGAGGAATAATCAGTTAATTTAGCTAGTTCTTTAGATTTTAGTATTCCAGTAATTGGTGAAACATCAGAAGGCGATGCTAAATAGTATTGCGTTTCGGGAATAAAAGAATTTAAATTAATACCAAATCTTTCAAACCTAACAGATACAATACTCTGCTCATCTTTTGACACAATCTGCAATTCGCCATCTTGCATGATTAAATCTCTGATATTTTCCTTGTCTCTAATAGCAGCTTCTTTGGCAGAATATAATAGTGAATAATTATCATTTCGATCATCAAAGACGAATACTCCTGTCATTTGATTTTCTTCCAATTTTCCTCTTACATATATAGTGACACCTGATATCGGATGTAAAAACTTTCCACTATCAATAAACTTAATACCAAAATTTTGCTCAATATCAAAAAAGATAGACTGAAGTTTAAATGCGCTTTTCGGTAATACAAAAAAAGTAACCAAAGATAGAATAAGGCTGACACTTATCCCAAACATAAATATTATTTTTGTGAAAGAAATAAATGAAAAGCCTGAGCTGGTAATTGCTACAATCTCAGCTTCTGACACAAGCTTATTGATGGCATATATAGTTGAAAAAAAAGCAGCAACCGGTATTACAAAATAGGCAACCTGAGGAATCGTATGCATTGCTACATTAAAAAATACTCCCAGTGGCTGCTTATTTAAAACCAAAGTTTCAAGCTTTGGAAGAATTTGAACCAACCACAATATGCCTATAAATGTGAAGGAGAATATCAGGAATGGTTTAAGGAGCTCAATGTATAAATATTTGCTTATCACCTTCATAAAAGATTTTTCTCTAAACAATGGTTTAGGCACGATTTTTGCTGCCTTTCCAATGTTAATAGAACGTATTTCCTCTTACGTCAAAAGGTTAGCTCCTAAATAAGCTCGTGCAGGCCATGGTTAGCCTGCGTTTTTCTTTCATTATCAAATCATTTTATATATCATATTTTTAGAATTTTTCTGAATCATAAATAGGTTAAAGAAATGAATGCCAGTACAAACATCGCCAAAAGGGTTAACGAGTTAATTGATAAATATTCAAATTCTCCAAATAGTGTTCAGTATCTGCTCTGTGACCAATATCCACCAAATAAACTCGCATATAAAATAATAAATGAAAATATGCAGGAATATAATCTCTCATATGGAGAATTAAAAACTCAGTCCACATTAATAGCGAGTGGATTGAAAAAAAGAGGTATTAAAAAAGGCGATAGAATTGCTACTCTAATGGGAAAAAGTAAAGAGTACATCATTACTCTATTAGCTATCTGGAGAATAGGTGCTGTACATGTACCCTTATTTACGGCTTTTTCTCCACCTGCGATAACGTTTAGAGTAAATGGAAGTAACTCAAAAATTGTATTCTGTGATCAAAAACAACAATCAAAACTCAAACCATCGGATGATTTTGTGCCCCAAAACAAACTCGATGTTATTACTACAGCTAGTCTTGAACAAGCACCAAATTGGGCAGATAGATGGGAGGATTTATTGGATACGAATGCTCCTGTCGAGGAAGAGGTTAGCTTAGATCCAGACGCAGCTATTATTCACATTTTTACATCTGGAACGACTGGCGAACCAAAAGGCGTTAGTCTTCCTGTTAAAGCTCTCGCGTGTATAGAAGCATACGCGGAATTTGCTTATGATTTAAGACAAACAGATATCTTTTGGAATGCTGCTGATCCTGGCTGGGCCTATGGGTTGTACTGTGGAATTCTTGCCACTTTAACTACTGGTACCCCAGCTATTTTGTTTGAAGGTGGTTTCAGTGCACAAGCAACTATCGAAATTATCGAAAAGAAAAAAATTACAAATTTTGCGGCAGCACCCACAGTATATCGCTCTCTCCGGGCTGATGGGGTGAAAATTTCTGCGCAGCATCAACTTCGGTGCCTTTCAAGTGCGGGCGAACCTTTGACGCCAGAGATCAACGAATGGGCAAAAGCGTTCTTTGGCCTTTCTGTACATGACCATTATGGTCAGACTGAAACAAGTATGGTTATTAATAATCATCATCATCCAGATCTTAAAACAAATTTGCGTGATGGCTCAATGGGTAAAGTGATGCCGGGTTGGTCGGCTACTGTTCTAAAAAATAATGAAGATATACCGGAAAAACCGGGTGTCCCAGGGCGTGTTGCCTTTATTCTTGATAAGAGTCCTTTTTCCTGGTTTACAGGTTATATTGGTAATCCTGAAAAAAGTGCTGAGAAATTTTCAAAAGATAAAAAGTACTATTTAACTGGAGATACTGGGTCTGTAGATAAAGATGGTTATTTCTACTTCTCCACAAGGGATGACGATGTAATTATTATGGCAGGCTATAGAATAGGGCCTTTCGAAGTTGAATCTGCTCTGAGCACTCATAATGCAGTTGCAGAATGTGCTGTAATTGCTACCCCAGATAAGGTAAGGGGTGAAGTAATTGAGGCTTTTGTAGTTTTAATGCCTGAAACAGAGAAAAGCGATAAACTGACTCAGGACCTTCAACGGTGGGTAAAAACAAATTTTGCTGCTCATGCATATCCAAGAAATATTACTTACGTTGAAGAATTACCGAAAACACCGAGTGGGAAAATTCAGCGCTTTGTTCTTAGAGAGCGACGAAAAAATGAAATTTTAAGGGAACAGAATAATGGATAATATTATCGACTCACAGGGCTTAGATCATTTAATCAAAAAAATTGTTAGTGAGAGATCCTCGAAAAGAAATTTTCTACCTGATCCAGTAAGTATCGACTTTGTTAAAGATATAATTCAACACGCTTCACGAGCACCTTCTGGGACCAATACTCAACCGTGGAAAGTGACATGTGTCACAGGGGAAACAAAGAAAAAATTAACAAATGCCGTTTTAGAGGCAGCAGAGATAGGTAACTACAATTTAGAATATGAATATATGCCATCTAAACTGAAAGAGCCGTACTTATCCAGAAAAAGAGCGGTTGGTTATGCACTCTACGAACTTTATGGAATAAAAAGAGATGACTACCCTGCAAGAAAAGCCGCGATGTTACGTAACTTCGAATTTTTTGGAGCCCCGGTTGGGCTTTTTTTTCGGATGGATCGAGAGCTCTTATACGGTTCCTGGCTAGATGTTGGAATGTTTATGCAGAATGTTATGATACTCGCTAGAGGTAAGGGTCTGGAAACGTGTCCCCAACAAGCGTGGTGTGAGTTTGGATCTGTCGTACACGACGTGCTGGATATTCCTGATGATGAAATAATAATTTCAGGAATGTCCATGGGATATGCGGCAGAAGCACCTGAAAATACGTTAGTGAGCGAACGTACGCCTTTAGATGACTTCACAACATTTCTTAATTGATATTTATTAACTGTCTTATTTAGGATGCATAATCCGACCCTATTCGTGCAAGTCGTCGCTTTAGCGCTGTAAACTCCATTTCTCCTAGTTTCGATCCAAAACCTTTCATTGCCTGCTGATGTACTAAGTCTTGAACTTCGGGCTTGGGTAAACTGACCTTATTCCCTGCTTGTGCAGATATCTGGATCTTACAAGCCTGTTCCAAATAATACATCATAATGAAGGCTTCAGGTATTGTTCGCCCACATGTGAGCAAGCCGTGATTTTTTAAAATGAGTAATTGTTTATTTTTTCCTAGATCTTCAACTAACCTTTTTTGCTCGTCTAAATTTAAAGCTAGTCCTTCATATTCGTGATAACCGATCAAGTCTTTATACAGAAGCCCTGTTTGGCTTAGAGGCAATAGCCCTTCTTCTTGACATGACACACCAACGCCGGCAGATGTGTGTGTATGAATAACACAATGCATATCCGGCCTTTCTCTATGGATACATGAATGTATAACAAAACCCGCTGGATTTATTTTATCCTCTGTCTCAGAAATTATATTTCCATCTAAATCAACTTTTACAAGATTTGAGGCAGTTATTTCCTCATAAAGTAATCCGAAAGGATTTAGAAGGAAATGTTCATCAGGCCCCGGGACCCTAGCAGAAATATGGTTGTAAATTAAGTCATCCATGCCAAAGTGTGCCATTAGTCTGTAGCAAGCTGCCAGATCTACTCGAGTATGCCATTCCTCTTTTGTCATAGATCCATTCTTTACGAGTGGTGGTAAGTTCTCATTCATATCAATTCTCCTACTCCAAATTGCTTTCTGATTGTCGCATACAACACTTAAAAGTATAGAAAAATTTCTCATTGAACCCCTTATTTACTAAATCTTCAATATTTAACAGTTGTGCTTTTAATAAATAAAAGTGACAATTTTTTATAGAGAATAAAATTTGGTGGTTCCCTCAAAGACTTTTAATTAACTAATATTTATAGCAATTTAAATTTAGTTTTTTGAGCCCAACCTGAAGACCTAATTTTTTATGTGCTTTTTCCTACCAGACCTTGCATATTCGTTATAAAAATTATACTATCTGTCACTTGAAGCTCTGCTTTAATTTAGATTTCAAATATAGTGCGAGGGGGTAGTTTTGAAGTTATATGAAGCTTATTTGCAAGAAATAAAAGAGCGTGCAAAACTAGGGCTTGGTGCGAAGCCTATTGATCAAGGAAATCTGTTAGAAGAAATTATAGATATAATTTTGAGGACAAAGTCTTCTAGTAGAGATGTTGCTTTAAAGCATTTTATATACAATGTATTGCCGGGTACCACCAGTGCTGCTTCAGTCAAAGCAAAGTTTTTAAAGAGAATTATTCTAAAAGACGATAGTGTCGTAGAAATTGATCAAAAACTTGCTTTTGACTTACTATCACACATGAAAGGTGGGCCATCTGTAGAGGTTCTTTTAGACCTTGCCTTTAATGAAGATACTAAAGTTGCAGAACAAGCTGCTAATGTGCTTAAAACGCAGGTTTTTCTTTATGAAGCAGATACAAACAGGCTTGAGGAAAAATATAATGCTGGCAACAAAATAGCTAAAGATATACTAGAAAGTTATTCTGAGGCGGAGTTTTTTACAAAGTTAAATGCAATTCCAGAAAAGATAAAGGTTGTTACCTACGTTGCTGCAGAAGGCGACATTTCTACTGATCTACTGTCGCCTGGTAATCAGGCGCATTCTCGTTCAGATAGAGAACTTCACGGACAGTGTTTTATATCTAAAAAGGCTCAGGATGAAATTTCTCAGCTTAAGATAGCCCATCCCGACAAAAGTGTCATGCTTGTTGCTGAAAAAGGCACAATGGGAGTTGGATCGTCCAGGATGTCTGGTGTAAATAATGTGGCGCTTTGGACAGGTAAGAAGGCTAGTCCTTACATTCCTTATGTAAACGTAGCTCCAATTGTTGCTGGAACAAATGGTATATCACCAATTTTTCTAACTACTGTTGGAGTGACGGGGGGTATTGGAATAGATTTGAAAAATTGGGTTAAAAAGAAAGATTCTGATGGAAATATTATTTTAAATAATGATGGTGAGCCTATTTTAGAGCAATTATATTCTGTCGAAACAGGAACAGAACTTATTATTAACACCAAAACAAAGAAGCTTTACAACAAAGACGAAACTAAGGAATTAGTAGATGTAAGCTCATCATTCACCAGGCAAAAGGTAGAATTTATGAAAGCTGGAGGATCCTATTCTATAGTCTTTGGAAAAAAGCTTCAAAATTTTGCCGCTAATATATTAGACAAAGATCCTGCACCTGTATTCGCTTCACCGAGAGAAATCTTTTCTGAGGATCAAGGACTCACCGCAGTTGAAAAAATATTTAATAAAAATGCTATCGGTCTTACAAGTGACAAAAAGCTTGTTGCCGGCTCCGATGTGCGAGTTAAAGTAAACATTGTAGGTTCGCAGGACACCACTGGGCTTATGACTTCACAAGAGTTAGAAGCGATGGCTGCTACCGTTATTTCTCCATCACTTGATGGCGCATATCAGTCAGGATGTCATACGGCTTCTGTCTGGGACATAAAGGCTCAAGATAACATCCCAAGACTAATGCAATTTATGCATGATTTTGGTCTAATAACTGCCCGAGACCCAAAAGGTATTTATCACTCGATGACAGACGTAATACATAAAGTGCTTAATGACCTCACAATAGATGATTGGGCTATTATTATTGGAGGAGACTCTCATACTAGAATGTCAAAAGGTATTGCGTTTGGAGCGGACTCTGGTACCGTTGCCCTCGCTCTTGCGACTGGCGAAGCAACAATGCAAGTTCCCGAATCTGTAAAGGTCACTTTTAAGGGAGACTTACATAGCCATGTTGATTTCAGAGACGTTGTTCATTCGACTCAAGCTCAAATGTTAAAACAATTTGGTGAAAATGTCTTTCAAGGAAGGGTTATTGAAGTACATATTGGTACTTTAATGTCGGATCAAGCATTTACCTTTACCGATTGGACTGCCGAAATGAAAGCGAAGGCCTCTGTCTGTATTTCTAATGATGACATTTTAATTGAGTCATTAAAAATATCAAAAAAACGAGTACAAACAATGATTGAAAAAGGAATGGATAACAAAAACCAAACTTTAAAAGGATTGATGGATAAAGCGTCTTCAAGAATAGAGGAAATAAAATCCGGCGAGAGACCTGCTTTAAGGCCAGACAAAAACGCAAAGTATTTTGCTGAGGTTGTAGTGGATTTGAATGAAATTAACGAGCCGATGATTGCAGATCCAGATGTTAGTAATGTGGACATTTCTAAGAGATATACCCACGATACTATAAGACCAATTTCGTATTATGGAGCGGAGAAATCTGTAGACCTAGGGTTTGTTGGTTCATGCATGGTTCATAAGGGAGATATGAAAATCGTTGCTCAAATGTTGCGTAATCTTGAGAAAAAATCAGGTGAGGTAAAGTTTAAAGCCCCTTTAGTAGTGGCGGCACCAACATATAACATTATAGATGAGCTAAAGGATGAAGGCGATTGGGAAATTCTAGAAAAATATGCTGGCTTCCAATTTGATGATAAAAATCCCAAGCAAGTGGCTAGAGTTGAATATGAAAATATCTTGTACCTTGAGAGACCAGGATGCAACTTGTGCATGGGAAACCAAGAGAAGGCCGAGAAAGGTGATACAGTTCTTGCGACATCAACGCGTCTCTTTAAAGGTAGGGTAGTTGAGGACTCGTCTGAAAAAAAGGGAGAGTCACTTCTTGCTTCAACACCGGTTGTAGTTCTCTCCGCAATATTAGGAAGGACACCTACTCTGCAGGAATACAAGGACTCGGTTAAAGACATTGATCTTACAAAATTTAAACCCCCATCAGAAAAGCCTTTAGATACTTTATCTGTCCACTTTTAAAGCCCTCAGAGTATTTTCTAATAATACGATCAACTGCACACTAACTTAACATTAAGGTCCGACCAGTTTAAGAGTAGTTACCTATGCAACAACCTAATCAAACTTTTACCATAGCAAAATCAATAACTTCAATATTTTAAAGGGTTTGGCGTTGAGACAGGGACTCTCTGGTATATCTCGTGTACTTTGCTCCATCTCTCTCAAACTCCAACTATAGTTGACCATTAGTGACGTATTATCAACTGGTTTTCAAAAGTACCAAACCATATCTGTATCCCAAACGGTATTCGGAAGGTTTTCCGTTAAGACAAAGCTCTCTAGGTAGTCAATAGGGCTTACTTTTTCTCATTACCATTTTTTTTAATATTAAATACTACTATTTGAAAGATGCCACTTTGTCTAAAGTACTTTGCATTATATTGCCATAAAATAACCCATAATCATAAGAGTGCATATTAAAAAATCTGCTAGGAAACTGTTTCAATGATGTTTCTCTTACAAAAAGGTTGCCATTGCTGCACCCAACTTTCCCTTGATCCAAGTATATCAACTGCCGATCCTCTTCGTCTTTAATATCAGCTGTAGCATAATCTTCAAAAGTCATTGAACCCAGAGCCCCTGAGAGAGCTACTTGTTCCTCATTCTGGGAGCCTGATAATGGATTGACACATAATAAATCGTTTACACTATCAATCATTGGTATCGTATTTTCGAGTGTAGTATTCCATCCAACATAACAGTTAGTTTGGGAATGCGACGTGCAGCTTTTAATGGTGTCAAATTGATTTTTAGTAACAACATAACCTATAAGATAAGCAGCTACCATTGAGTCAAACTCTGGCCTCTTCTGATATTTCTTTATTAAGAGTGTTGACAAATTAGTTCCTTGGCTATGGCCAGCGATTATAAAAGGCTTTCCTTTATTAATTCTTAGGAATTCGATAAATGCGTTCTCGACGTCTTGAAATGCAAGATAAATCGCATGAGAACCTTTACCTGTTTTATCACCAAAAGCATAAAGGTTAGCACTACGATAACGTGGAGCAAAGATCTCACAACATGCAGAAAAAGCAGAAGCTTGGTTTACCAATAATAAATCCTTTACTATTAGTGAAGAGGAACTCTCAATAGAAGCATTCCAGTCTTCAAAACCCCAATATATAGAAGGGTGTACATAAAAAACCGAAACTCTTTTATCTTCTAGCTCTAATTTCTTTAGATCATTCGGAATATAATGATTGATTGGGTTTTTATCTCCAAAAACATACCAATTTTCTGGCAAACTGTAGTCAATTTTTTTGAATTCTGTAGCTAATTCGTTAATAGGTTGATTAAAGAACATCTGTATTTTTTGCTGACTCTTTGTAAGTTCTAGAGCATCTCTTTTTTGCAAAATATCTTTGATATTTTCAGCGACTAAAACGTTATAAGAATTTAAAAATGTGAAAAAACTAACTATGAGTGAGTGAAAGAGATACTTCATAAATTCCTCCATTATTTCAGAAAACAATTAAAAGTTCATAAATTAAACTTTTATAAGTCCTCTATGTCAATATGTAATTTGTGACCTAGCTGAGCTATGCGTTCAATGCAATTACTTTTAGTTTTTCTACAATTTCTATGGAGATAGTATAAAACTCCGTATCCCAATCTGTATTACAGTTCAATTTTCCTAAATCAGAAGGCTTAATTTTCCAACAAAATGAGGATTTTAAGGAAATTGGCGGAGAGACAGGGAAAATAAGACGCGTGTCTTTCTTTTTCATTTTTAACTCCTAAAAAATATTATTTATCAATACGTTAACTGGTCTGCAAACTTCATTTCAAGGTCCAGCAGGTTTTAAAGTAGTGACCTAAAGTAATCACCTTTTCAGTAAAAAACTCATAGTTCCCATATGTAAGTAATACCAATTCCTCTAAACCATAAGTCAATCAAAGTTTGAACTTAATACTTTTTTGTTGTATTGAAACAGTAAAGAAATCTTGTTTTGAACGATCTTATGAAAGAAAAGGTAACCAGTTTGAAGATAAGAGTCTTGCCACTTGTATTTCTACTTTTGTTTTTTGGACCTTACTCGGTTAGTGCGTCGTCCTATGTTAAGTCAGCCCAAGCTATCTTAAATCAACTAGGCTATAACTCTGGTTCCGCAGACGGCATAGCTGGAAAAAATACATTTAAAGCTATTAGAGCATTCTACGCTGATCAAGGTAAAAAGTTTGATGGCAAAATAGATGCTAATGAAGTACGTGATCTGTGGAAAAAATTCGTGAGACTTAAAAAGAAAGAAAAAAAATTAAAAGCTAATTCTCAGTATCATTTAGAGACTTTATCTAAAAAAGATGAAAATCGCTTAAGTTTAGTAAACGAAGGAGACAGTATAAAGATAAAATATCCCGGCTCCTTGGCTAATCTTAAAGATCGTAAAAACTATCTAAACGAGAAGAAATTAGGAAATATTTGTAAACACAAAGTTTTTAATTATTTCGAAGATATTGTTCCATACAAGTATCTCAAAGACCCTAAAGAATTGAGAAAAAGCGCATACTCTGAAATTTTAATACATAAAATAATAATTAGTTCTTCACATTTTTTTGGTTCTTATAATGAAACCACTGATCAAAGTGTTGATGCAGGTGAATATACTTTAAAAATTCTAGAAGCTTATGCTAAAAAAGACTATCCATCCATGGACCAAAAAAAAAGATACGGTCATACCATAGGTAGTGCAGGGCAATTTTTCCATGCGTCTGCTTGGGCATTACAGCTATTAGAGAATCATCCGAACTTTACTGACGACCGTCGTATTTTAATTAGTAATTGGTTAGAAAATAAAATATTAGGTAACCATATAAAGTTCAAAAAATATGACAGCTGGTTCAGTAGCTACGATGGCGTTAAATTTCCACCAATAAGAACTAAAATATCTGGTTACTCAAATATAAATTGCTGTACCCCAATGGGTTATGAATCCACAAGATTACAAGTTGACAATGCTCTTATGGCTGGAAGTATTTTATTTAATGACGTTGAGGGTTTTAAATCAAGTTTAAAGGGATTCATTGATGTTATTGACACTATGCGAGCTGACGGAAGCCTTCCTTATCAAACCTCTAGAGGCAATGCCGCAATCTGGTATCAAAATTTAGCAATAAATGTACTAATCGCCGCTGCCGAAATGGCGAAATACCAAGGAATAGACTTATACTCATTCAAATCGAAAAATGGAACTGACATTCATGACGCAATTACTTTTTTACTTAACTCTATTGAAAATAATGAGATAATTTACGAATATGCTTCCAGAAACATGAATCCTTGGCAAAAAGGAAATGGTATAGTTGATCCAATGGATTACAAATTTCAACTGGGTAAAGACAAAATTTTCCAATGGCAGCGAGGTAGGAACAGGTCATCTTTTTTAGCTTGGTATGAAATTTACAAAAATCGTTTTCCAAATCATTACAATTTAGAAAAATTATATAAACTTGCCGATCAAGCACAAAGAAAAGACTTCTTTAGAAATATTAGGCTTCCATATAAACCTCCTTCTCCACTCTACAACGATTACTCTGGTATGTCGCCGTCATGCCTTTATTATCGTCTAAACGATTAAGACTCTAAAAATTAGACTAAACTCAATGAGTAATCTTAGCGGAGTTAGCTCTGGTTCTATACGTATCATTTTTATGACCAGTATGCCCTAAGAAGTTTATAATTATCCAAAGGCCTTTTCCTATAATTTTTATCATCCGTCATTTTTTTTGGCTAAAATAGTAACATTATTTATGTAAATAAAAATAAAAAGTAATGACCTGTATAATGACCTCATCAATATTTTTTCAATAAAATCAGTAACTTATATACTAAAAAAGGGTTGGCGGAGAGACCCTCCTCACCATTTCTTTTTAATCATCTGTTTTATTTACATTTTATAAGCTAGATTTTTTTCAGTCCACAAATTAGTCTACAAATCAAGTATATTGTCTAGAAATCTTACAGGTTGTGAAAACTTTGG
>CACDWF010000030.1 GCA_902556405.1 uncultured Alphaproteobacteria bacterium
CATCAGCCATGATATGGCCGTTGTTGAGCGGGTAAGCCATGATGTTGGTGTTATGTATTTGGGACGTTTGGTGGAGATCGGTCCTAGACAAGCTATCTTCCGTAACCCGCAACATCCCTATACTCAGGATTTATTAAAAGCGGTACCTATTGCAGATCCAGACAAGAGGAAGTCGGAAAGAGATCTTAACTTCAAACCAATTCCATCGCCTATTCATGATTTGACGCATAATCCGGCGCCTTCAGAATATAAAGAGGTGGCAAAAAACCATTATGTGTTAACAACGGATTGTGGGTATTGACAAGTGACTGAACTATCGGCTCTAGAAATTTTAGAAAAATTAGTTAGCTTTCCAACTGTAAGTGATAGGAGTAATCTTGAGCTTATTGATTGGGTAGAAAACTACTTAAACTCGTTCCATATAAAAACATATAGGAAATATAATGACGATAGTAGTAAGGCCTCACTTTTTGCTCATGTAGGTCCGCAAATAGAGGGAGGTGTAGTGCTATCTGGCCATACTGATGTTGTTCCGGTTGAAGGCCAAGATTGGGATACCAACCCTTGGACGCTTATTGAAAAAAACAACAAGCTTTATGGTCGTGGATCCTGCGATATGAAAGGATTTGATGCATTAGCTATTTGGGCAATGGTAGAAAGTCATAAGAGTAATTTGAAGAGACCTCTTCAAATAGCGCTTAGTTATGATGAAGAGGTAGGCTGTATTGGCGCGCCACCAATGATCGATGAAATGATAAAAAAACTGCCAAAGGCTAGCATGGTTATAGTTGGAGAACCGTCAACTATGCTTGCAGTAACTGGACATAAGGGTGCTTTGGGTTTTACAACGCATTTGGTTGGGAAAGAAGTTCATTCGTCAATATTAGATAGAGGCGTGAGCGCAATAATGAATGGAGCAAAGTTAATTGATTGGGCTAACCAGCAGAATGTAAGCAATAAAAAAGCTGAGCAGACAGAAACTGCAAAATTATTCGATCCTCCCTATACCACGTTGCATGTTGGGGTTATAAAAGGAGGAACAGCTCATAACATTACTTCTAAAGATTGCACCTTTGAAATGGATATAAGAGTGGTCTCTGATCAGAAAGTTGATTTTTGGATTGATAAATACAGTGAAAAAGTGAAAGAAATCGAGTCCGAAATGAGAGCTATTTCTGCTGACACAAAAATAATTGTTTCTAATAGATCAGCGGTACCAGGGCTGAGGCCCGAAACTAATGGAGAGGCCGAAACTTTTGTTAGACAGCTTACAGGGGATAATGGAAATCATTTTGTTTCTTATGGTACTGAGGCTGGTCAATTTCAAGAAAAGGGGTATTCTGCTGTAATATGTGGGCCAGGAGACATTTCTGTAGCCCATCAACCTAATGAGTATATTGAAAAATCTCAGTTTGAACACGGCTTAAGCTTTATGAAAGATATGATCAAGAAGCTCTCTGGAAAATAAAAAAAATTCAGTTTTTTAATGCCAGTTTTTATTGACAGAATTGGGCTTAGCACAATACGATTTAGTTATAGAAATTATAAGGAAATACAAAATGCACATAGAACCTGGAGTAGTAAATGGCGCAAAAATTGGACTGAGTTATTTAACAGGTGCAGCAGCGTTAGGAATCGGATTAAAGTTTTTCATTAAGCGTGCGTTTAATAACCCATCTGTTTTGATAACAGCTGTTAGATGTTTGATAACAGCTGTTTTTGTCTTTTCTTTTTTTGAGGTTCTGCCACAGTATCCGCTTGGCGTTTCAGAGGTCCATTTTATATTTGGTGCAACTTTGTTCTTATTTTTCGGCGTTGGAGCAACAGCTTTTGGTTTGGTTGCAGGTTTATCTTTGCAGGGACTTTTGCTAGCTCCATCAGATTTGCCACAGCTCTACATAAACATATCAACTCTTCTGTTTCCTTTGTACGCGGTCTCCTACATTTCAAAAAAGATAATTCCGGCCGACATTGCGTATACTGATTTGAAGTATACGCATGTTATATCTTTAACAGGTATATATCAGGGTGGTATCATTCTTTGGGTAGCGTTTTGGTGTTTCTATGGTCAAGGATTTAATCAAGAAACATTTTACAATGTTGGCGTATTCTCTTTAGCCTACTCAACTGTGATTGGCATAGAGTGTTTACTAGATGTTGGATTGCTGGCAACGTTGAAAAGTTACAAAAAAACATCTTTGCCATCTGTATTTAACAATAGATTGATTTCTGTAAAAGACTGATTATATCCATACAGAGATCCAATTCGAAATTTAACTACTCTCCAAAACTCGGAAAACGTTTGGAACGGTAACGCTAGCTTTTAAAAATGAAAGGTCAATTACGATGAGTTCTATAAACTTAGAGAAGTTAGACAAGCTTGCTGAGCTCTCAGTCAGTACTGGTGTTGGTTTGCAAAAAGGACAAAACTTGTTGATAACTGCTCCATCAGATGCACTGCCGCTAGTCAGATTAATAGCGAAGCATGCATACAAAGCGGGAGCGGGCTTAGTAACACCTTTTTTCTCCGATAGTGAAATAACTCTAGCAAGATATAAGTACGCTTCTAATGAAAGTTTTGATGAAGCGGCAGATTGGCTCTACAAGGGTATGGGTGATGCTTTTGATAATAATACGGCTAGAATGGCAGTTGCCGGTGATGACCCAATGCTATTATCAGATGTGGACCCTGAAAAAGTTGCAAGAGCAAACAAAGCTAATTCTAAAGCTTACAAACCGGCGAGGGAACGAATTACCCAGTTTGATATAAACTGGAATATTATAGCCTGGCCGGGCTTATCTTGGGCAAAAAGAATGTTCCCTGACATCGCTGAAGGGGAAGCACAAAGCCGATTAGCTGAGGCCATCTTTATGGCTTCGCGCGTTAATACGGAAGATCCCGTTGCATCATGGAAGGCGCATAATCAGAATCTTAAAGAAAAAAGGGAATGGTTAAACCAGAAAGATTTCAGAGAGATACATTTCAAGGGGCCTGGAACAGACTTAAAGGTAGGTTTGGCTGATGACCATGAATGGATGGGTGGTGCTTCGATGGCTCAAAATGGTGTGATTTGCAACCCTAATATTCCTTCGGAAGAGGTGTTCACCACGCCGCACGCGCTGAGAGTTGAGGGGCATGTATCTTCTACAAAACCTTTATCCCATCAAGGAACGTTAATTGATAATATCCGAGTTGTATTTGAAGAAGGCAGTATCACAGACGCTAAAGCTAGCAAAGGCGAGACTGTTTTGAAGAAGGTTTTAGAGTCCGATCAAGGAGCTCGAAGATTAGGAGAAGTGGCACTTGTACCTAATAGCTCACCAATTTCGAACTCAGGACTTTTGTTTTATAATACACTTTTTGATGAGAATGCTGCTTGCCATATAGCCCTTGGTCAATGTTACTCTAAATGTTTCAAAGGAGAAAAAAACCTATCAGCGTCAGAAATAAGTGAACGAGGAGGGAATTCGAGTATGATCCATATTGATTGGATGATTGGATCAGGCGAGATTGACATAGATGGTTTTGGGAAAAACGGAGAAATGGTACCTATATTTAGAAAAGGTGAGTGGGTTGATTAAAACAGATATACAAACATCAAAAGTACTAGCCGAAGGCTTAAAGAAAATAGTAAAGCTTGAAGGCGTTGGTGAAAAAAAAGAGCCATATGAAAAAACAAAAAAAGTCACCAAGGGGGTGGTTGTAGCTTTAAGTTTAGAAGCAAAACAGAAAGTAATTAAGTCAATTTAGGTTTTTATAATCAACCCATGTCATAGAATTTTCTCAAAAGCTCTAAAGCAGTAGGTTTCAAATTATTTGGGTTTGACCAAAATTGGTCATCATTAATATTTATGAATCCTGGGACATTTTTTAGTGCTACAGCATTTAAGTTCTTCAAACCCATAGACCAAGTCGAAAATTTTCTTTCTTCAAAACTTCCATCCTCAAGAACTGTTATGGTATGATGTCTAGGGTCAGCAGAAATTCTATCCCACGTAGACGATATTGATTTTTTTGGACCCTCAATGATTTGAAGGAAGTTGCCTCGTTTAAACTTTTTATTATACCGATAGATAAGCAATCCTGTGATTTCATGGGCCTCGTTCCACTTTCTTGCCTTTCGCAATAACTCTTTAAGCTCATTACTACTTATTTCTGACCGAGAGAAGCTATAATAAACAATATAATTCAACATAGAGTTATTTGATTGTTATGGATCTAGTACAGGTATGGTAAAGGAAATTTTGTAACAAACCAAATTAAGATTGCCTGTGAGAAACTCTGTTTTTTTAAGAATGGAGATGATGGAAATAAATATAGCTAAAAAATTAGCTATGTATGCCGAAATATTATTGTTGATGTATTCAGATATTTTTTTTGCTGAAAATATTTTCTACAAAGCTACGAAGAGACTTTTGTAGACCTTCATTATTTAAATGAAACCTATCTATTTCCATATCCCAATCCATCTCTCTAAACTGATCTTTGTTTTCGGTAAACCATGCCTCCGCTCTATGTTCTATCTCTTCATCATCGCAAATTTTTGCAGTCACCAACCAAGACTTAAAGTCAATATCCTGTAGATTTTTTATTAGCTCTTGACACATCTTGCTGTTTCTATCCATAAAATATCCGAAAAGAACAGCTCTGGTCCTATGGTCTGTGTTTGTTTTTCCCATTGGTATAGGATCCAATTCTAGAGCGCTCTCTAAAAGCTCTATTCCTTTCTCTGTCGAACCAGTTCTGCATAAAATCTCTCCATAAACTGATAATACTCTAGGATCATTTGGCACCATTTTGAATGAGGTACGAGCATGTCTTTCCCCTGCTTTGAAATCATGAGTACTTAATGCAACTTCTGCTAGCATTCTATGGACTTCAAAATCATTATCATTTAACTGTTGAGCCTTATCTATGCATTGCATTGAATTATCCCACCATTCTTGCATGTCTCCTTCTAAGTAGCCGCGTCCCATTGCTTGTCCTATTGCGCAAGCTTTCCAAGCATATGCTTGACCATTATTATTATCAGCTTGGATCGCTTTATTGAAGGAATCAATAGCTTCAAGGCAAGCCTCTCTTTTAAATTTGTGGTGCAACACTTTACCTCTTAATAACAATTCATATGATGTAAGATTTTCTGTGGGTTTGCGATTGGCCCGCTCAAGGCTTGAAATCTCAATTTCTCCTAAAAGTGCTATTGATATCTTTCTTACAATTTCGTCTTGTACATCAAAAATGTCTTCTAAGATACGATCATATTTATTGTTCCAAAGAGCGTTGCCATCAGTCGCGTCAGATAGCTCAACAGAAATTCTAACTCGTTTACCGGATGTGCGAATGCTCCCTGAAACTGCATAATCTACCCCAAATTTTTTACAAAAATCTCTTATACTTCCGGTAGCATCGCGAAATTCGAAACAAGACTGTCTAGATAAGACCTCAAGTTCTCGTATTCTTGAAAACTCTGTAATTAAATCTTCAACAACACCATCAACTAAATAACCGCTGTCTTCATCATTGTTCATATTATCAAAAGGTAAAACTGCTAATTTTGGTTTATAACTTTTAACCGCCTCTTGTGCGTCCTTTTCCTTAAGTGCATTGGTCTTAGAAATTTTTCCGCCGGAGGGGGAAATTCCATATACTTGAAAGGCTTCGGCAATATTCTTTAAGGATTTTGTCCCAGCATCTTCAATAGTGAAATTTATTCTTTTATTAACCTGATCTTGTACAGCTGTTGAGAGAAGAATTTGTCCTGGGGAGCAGGCAGTCTCAAGTCTAGCTGCAATATTTACGCCGTTACCATAGACATTATCTCCTTCTATTATGACATCATCAAGATGTATACCAACTCTCCAGTCAAGCTGAGATTCTTCAGAAAGCGTATTATTTCTATCGTTGATAGCTTTTTGAAAGCCTATTGCTGCATTTACACATTCAACGGGACTTTCAAACTCTGCTATTACAGAGTCACCTGCTGTATAGAAAATCCTTCCTCCGAATTCCTTTATCTGCGGGTCAATTATAGATCTGCAGGCTTTTAGGTTTTCAAGTGTTAGTTCTTCATTCTCATCCATTCTTTTGCTAAAGCCAACACAATCGGTAGCAAGGATTGTTGTTAATTTACGTTTAACTTTTGACATTATTTATTGCAGAAAACTTTTATTTTATTAGGCAACCAAGTGCCCACACCATACCTTAGTGTAAAACGAACAAATGATCAAAAACTATAAAAAAATTAGTTTGCCTCGTTCTTTTCCTCAAAGTCAGACATGGGCGGACATGTGCAAATTAGATTTCTATCCCCATGGACGTTATCAATTCTATTCACGGGCGGCCAATACTTATCTACACGAAATGAGCCGGGAGGAAAACAGGCTTGCTCTCTAGTATATGGTCTATTCCACTCTCCAACCAAATCTTCAACTGTATGAGGCGCATTTTTCAAAGGATTATTATCCGGGTCGATACGACCCTCTTCAATATCCTTTGCCTCATGGAAAATTGCTATCATAGCATCACAAAATCTATCAAGCTCTGCTTTGGTTTCACTCTCTGTTGGTTCAATCATAAGTGTTCCCGCAACTGGGAAACTCATTGTTGGTGCATGAAAACCACAATCAACTAATCTCTTTGAAATATCATCAACAGTAACACCTGTGTCTTTGGTAAGGGGTCTAATGTCTACGATACATTCATGTGCAATTCTTCCTTCAGGTCCAGTATAAAGAATGGGATAAAACTCTCCTAATTTTTTTGCAATATAATTAGCATTCAAAATGGCTACTCTTGTAGCTTGTGTGAGCCCTGTTCCACCCATCATTAAACAGTAAGCCCATGAAATAGTTAATATTGACCCTGATCCAAATGGAGCAGCAGAGACAGCTCCTCCATCATTATCCTCAACTGGATTGCCTGGAAGAAATGGAGTTAAATGATCTTTGACTGCTATCGGCCCCATTCCTGGCCCACCACCACCATGGGGGATCGCGAAAGTTTTATGAAGATTTAAATGGCTTACATCAGCGCCAATTTCTCCTGGTTTAACCAGTCCAACCATTGCATTTAGATTTGCACCATCAAGGTAAACCTGACCACCATATTTATGGGTAATTGCACAAATTTTTGAAACATTAACCTCAAATACACCATGTGTTGAAGGGTAGGTAATCATGCAACATGACAGCCTATCCTTATATTCCTTAGCTTTAGTTTCGAAGTCTTTTATATCGACGTCCCCATTATCTGATGTGTTGACTGGAACTACCTGTAATCCAGCCATCTGTGCTGAAGCCGGATTTGTGCCATGTGCCGACATAGGAATTAAACAAATGTCTCTGTTATTATCTCCCCGTGATTTATGGTATCGCCCAATTGTAAGCAATCCAGCATACTCTCCCTGGGCGCCTGAATTAGACTGCATCGATATCGAGTCATATCCAGTAACGTCACACAACATTTTAGACAAGTTATCTATCATTATGTTATAGCCTAAGGTTTGTTCCTGAGGAGCGTATGGATGGACTTGAGAAAACTCAGGCCAAGACAGGGGGAGCATTTCTGCAGCCGCATTGAGTTTCATAGTACATGAGCCAAGTGGTATCATAGATCTATCAAGTGCTATATCTCTGTCAACAAGACGGCGCATGTATCTTGTCATCTCACTTTCCGCTCTGTTCATATGAAATATAGGATGTGTAAGGAAATCAGTAAGTCTGTATAATTCGTTCGGAATTCGATAACCCGAGTTTAAGTCTTGATCCTTTCGTTTTACACCAAATGATCTCCATACTGCCTCAATAATAGCTGGCCTAGTTCTCTCGTCCAATGATATTCCAATTCTAGACTTGCCTATCTTTCTAAGATTAATTCCTTCACTTATCGCTGATTTAAGAATTACATTTTGCATAGGACCGACGTCTATAGTAATCGTATCAAAAAAATATTTTTGTTCCACATTGAAACCATGTGCCTCCAATCCCTTAGCTAATCTGACTGTTTTTCTATGAATCCTTTGCGCGATAGCTTTTAATCCATCTGGCCCATGCATCACAGCATAAAAAGATGCCATTACCGCTAGTAGGGCTTGTGCCGTACACACGTTGCTAGTAGCCTTTTCACGTCTAATATGCTGCTCTCTTGTTTGTAGCGCCAATCGATACGCTTTATTCCCTTTACTATCTATGGAAACACCTACAATTCTGCCAGGGAGAAAACGCTTGTAAGTCTCTTTGGTTGCCATATAAGCGGCATGGGGCCCTCCAAATCCTTGCGGAACACCAAATCTTTGTGTTGATCCCACTGCGATATCGGCCCCCATGGAACCTGGTTCTTTCAGTAAAGTTAACGACATTGGGTCTGCTGAAATTGTAACAAGAGCACCAGTTTCGTGCAGTTTATCAGTTACATTTGTAAAGTCTCTGAGCGTGCCAAAAGTTCCAGGATATTGGAATATTGCTCCAAAGCAATCTTCATAGTTAATGTCTTTATCCGGATCACCAATAATAATATTTATCCCAAGTGGATGTGCTCTTGTCTTCAGGACTTCGATATTTTGTGGGTGGCATTCTTGGTCAACAAAGAAATTGACGGACTTGTTTTTAGTTATCCTTTTTGCCATAGTCATCGCCTCTGCACATGCAGTGGCTTCATCAAGTAAAGAGGCGTTCGCTATTTCTAGTCCAGTTAGATCACTGATCATTGTTTGAAAATTAAGAAGAGCTTCCAAACGTCCTTGGGAAATCTCTGGCTGGTAAGGGGTATAGGAAGTGTACCAGGCAGGATTTTCTAAAACATTTCTTTGAATTGCAGGGGGTGTTATAGTTCCGTGATACCCTTGACCGATTAAGCTCATCATTTTTTTATTTTTTAACGCTGTTTCTCTAAGATGGAAAATCATCTCTCGTTCAGATTTTGGCTTATCCCAATCAAGTAATTTTTTTTGTCTTATGGATGGAGGAATTGTTTGATCAATTAATTGATCAATACTATTCAGACCAAGAAGCTTAAGCATTTTTTCCATCTCCTGAGGCGATGGACCTATGTGCCTCCTATTAGCAAAATCGTAAGGTAGATACTCTGTTGGCTCAAAATTATTATTTTCAAAATTCATTTTTTCCCCCTAATAATTTAGTTATTCGATATGTTTCTTGTATTCGTCTTCACTCATTAGACCATCAAGCTCTCCTTGATTTTTTAAGGACATTTTGAAAAACCAAGCTTCGCCTGTTGGATCGTTGTTAACCATAGATGGGTCATCCACTATTGCGTTATTGATCTCGGTAATTTCACCATCAAGAGGTGCCAGGATATCCGATGCTGCCTTTACACTTTCTATAACAACTATTTCTTGCCCTTTGGTAACTGAAGTTCCTACATCTGGTAGTTCAATGAATACAATATCTCCCAACTGTTCCGCGGCATACTCTGTGATGCCAACCTTGACCATATCTCCATCAGACTCAAGCCATTCATGCTCTTCTGTGAACTTCATATTACTATCTCCTCTTAATTTCTTTTAAAACTGGTTGGTACGAACGGTAATTTTGTAAGTGTTACAGAAAAGAATTTGTTTCTTACTTCACCAAAAATTGGTTCATCAACATTGAATTTATTATGATTCAAATACCCCATTGAAATCGGCCTTTCAAGAGATGGTGAGTAGCCGCCAGATGTGATCATACCAATTTCATTTTTCCCTTTATCATCGCTAAACAGTTTAGTCCCAGATCTCAAAGGAGCTTTCCCATCGGGAAAAAAAGCCTCTCTCTTGAAATAAGGTTGTTCGTCAATTTGTTTTAAAATCTTTTTTTGTCCAACAAAACCGCCTTCTCGCTCTCCTCCAGCCCGTCTAACTTTTTGAATAGCCCATTTTAAACCGGCCTCAATAGGAGTAATTGTTTCATTTAAATCTTGTCCATAGAGGCAAAGCCCGCATTCTAGTCTGAGGGTATCTCTGGCTCCCAATCCAATCGGTTCAATACCATCTTGGTTGAGAATGTTTTTACAGAAAAGTTCACATAAACTATTAGGTAGTGATATTTCAAATCCATCTTGTCCAGTATAGCCAGACCTTGAGACCCATAGTATCTCTCCTTTATACAAAAAGTTTTTCACATCAAGATACTTTAAGGAACTTAATTCTCCGATTAGGTTGGATAATATCTTTTCTGATTGAGGACCTTGAATAGCAATAAGTGCTCTTGTCTTAATAAAGTCAACATCGATTTCTTTAGAAATATTTTCTCTTAGATATTTAAAATCAATTTCCTTTCTCGAAGCATTTATAACAACAAAATAGTGATCGCCTCTATTTGATATCATCAGGTCGTCTATGATTCCTCCCTCTTTATTTGGTAAAAACCCATACCTCTGTCTGTCTTCACTAAGACCTAATACATCGATGGGAAGAAGTTTTTCCAACTCAGAAGCAATGAGTTGCATAGACTGTGTATTAGACGAAATGACTAGCTGCCCCATATGACTAACATCAAAAAGGCCTGCAGACTTTCTGCAATGTAAGTGCTCTTTCATAATTCCTAAAGGGTAATTAACAGGCATTTCATATCCAGCGAAAGGTATCGCTTTAGCACCGAGAGATCGATGAAGATCGTATAAAGCTGTCTTTTTAAGCTCTATCAAAACTTAACCTTCTTATTCCGGTATTAAATGATTTTACCGGCATTCGTTAAAGATGTGTGTAAGTACACATCCAAGAATGCCCCCTCTGTTCCTTTGCCTGAGATCGTTATCCCTTCGGCGGACTATTTAAAGTCGCTCTCCAGAGTGTTCAGTCTATACCGGTCCTTTTTGCCTGAGAGTTTCCGGGGCGGTTGCTCCTTCGGCAACTATTGCTAGTTTCTCCCGATATATCAGTAAAGATATTATAAAACCTTTAAACTTTCAAGAATTTTGGTCACGTAGATATCCACTGAAAAATAAAACTATTCAGAAACGTCAAGTTTGTCCTGCGTTTTTAATGCAAAATCTGATGCGTCATGTCTTTCATGCAACTGAAATTTTGGGTTTCCTACTATGCGATTAACCATCCGTGCTTTACTTGCTGTTGGTCTTTGATCTATTTTTTTGGCCCAAGCAACGACATTTTTATATGAAGACACATCCAAAAAGTTACCAGCGCTATATAATCGACCAAGCACGAGCTGTCCGTACCATGGCCAAGAGGCTATATCAGCAATAGTGAGTTTTTCACAAGCTAAGTATTCAGTTTGACTTAATCTCTGGTCCAATACGTCCAACTGGCGTTTGGTTTCCATCGCATATCTGTCTATTGGATATTGAAATTTTTCAGGCGCATAGGAATAAAAATGCCCAAAGCCGCCTCCCAAATAAGGCGTGCTTCCCATTTGCCAAAATAACCAGGAAAGGCATTCAGTACGCTTGTTTAGTTCTGTTGGCAAAAACTCTGAAAATTTTTCGGCTAAGTATAAGAGAATAGCACCAGACTCAAAAACTCGTTGTTCTTTTCCATTTGACTGATCTAGTAACGCTGGAATTTTTGAATTGGGGTTTATTTCCACAAAACCAGATGAAAACTGCTCACCTTTATTTATTCGGCAAAGCCACGCATCGTACTCAGCGCCTTCATGCCCTAAAGCTATCAATTCTTCTAACATCAAAGTTATTTTTACGCCATTTGGCGTACCCTGAGAGTATAGTTGCAAAGGGTGCTTTCCTCTGGGAAGCTTCTGGTCATAAACAGAGCCAGCTGTGGGTTTGTTTATGCTTTCAAACGCTCCTCCACTAGGCTTATCCCACTCCCAAACCTCAGGTGGAATATATGTGCTTTCTTTATTCATTCTGATGCCCTTTATGATCCGATAAAAATTTGATCTTTTAACAATAGTGATAAACAAAAGTAATTATTTAATATGCCACTTTGAGTAATTCGTGCTAGTAAACTAACATGCTTTCACGGTTTCGTAACAAAAAAATTCCAGATATATATCTTTTTTTCAGTCATTTTTTAGACCATTTCACAATTCTTGTCTTTGCAAAAGCGGCTTACGATGCAGGTCAGGACATAGGGCTCACTTATGGTGAAACCATACAGCTGGCAACATTGGGCTTCATTCTGTTTGGTGTTGCATCACCAATAGCAGCCAGAGTAGCTGACATTTTTTCAAGATCTTTAATAATGGTAGTATTTCATTTCGGTGTAGGTATTTCATCGATTATGTTGAGCTTTTCCCATACATCATTCCATCTATTGCTTGGGCTTTCCAGCTTGGGTTTTTTTGCAGCTATTTTCCATCCGGTTGGAATAGCAATGTTATTGGAAAACAAGGAACGCGTTGGTCTACGACTTGGTATCAATGGATTATTTGGAAATATGGGCGTAGCCAGCGCTCCATTAATTACAGGTGTAATTATTTTTTATAGTGATTGGAAAATGGCTTTTTTGATATCTGGAATAGTATGCATAATCTACGGAATATTTTTTGCGCTGGCGCTAAAGTCGACGGTCCAGTCAAGTGGATTGTCATCTAAAATAAAGTCTGAAAAGTTTTCTGACGGTTGGAAGCAAGCTCTTTTAGCCTTAGCAATAAGTACCACTTTTGGAGGTTTTGTCTTTACAGCGGTGACTTTCCTCGTTCCACGTTACATAGAGCTTTATATGGAAAACCTCATGCTTTCTGTTGCGATGACTGGATTACTTGCATCTTTAGTATATGCGGTTTCTTCTTTTTCGCAGGTCATTGTTGGCTGGTTGATCGATCGTATTTCACCCAGGATAGTTTTATTTATTGTTTCAGTCGGTCAGATTATCTTTATTTACCTTGCTTCACAATTTGATGGTTACACGTTATTATTCTTTATCACATTAGCGGTCTGTTTTGTTTTCGGGCAAATTCCAATTATTGATGCTGTTATGGTGAGATACGTTCCAGATAGCTGGAGGAATCGTATTCTTAGCATCAAATTTGTCCTCAATCTCGGAGTTGGCGCAACTGTGCTACCAACATGTAGTTTTATGCTGGACAGGGGATATCAATTATCGGAGCTTTTTTGTTTTTTAAGTTTGCTTTCTGTGATTATTGTTATGGCGTCTATTTTATTACCGTCACAAAGTTCTGTTCGTAATGAGAGGAAGATTTAAAACAATAATAAAATCGCTAGCCTATTTTTTTTAAGATAATTGGAATTAAAAGAGCAATGAAAAAGAGCCTTACAACGTGGTGGAAAGCTACATAAGTTGGTTCAGCATTTACTAACCCACCCATTGCGACCATTGTTTCGAGTCCTCCTGGAGCGATAGCTATAAATATATGTATGAATGGAATTCCCGTTAACTTAAAAATGATGGATGATGCAAGGAAGCAAATAAATATTCCAGCTACTGTAATTGTTAATCCGCTAACTAGGCATGATTTAAGACTTTGCATTCCAATACCGACAAACCGTGCCCCTATAACTGTACCTAAGATTGCAAAAGCTATGCTTTCTAAAAAATTTGGTACATATCCAGGTGTTAAATTTGTACCGTGAGATATAGTTGATAAAAGCATTGCTCCGATCAGAAAGGGTGCTGGTATATTTAATCTCTTCAAGATAAAACCGATAATAATTGATAATAAGCATAAAACCACTAAGCTCCCTGAATTTATTATCTCCATTTGCACATTAGTTTTAGAAAGATCATGTCGACTATATAAAACAACAATTACAGGAGTAATAATAGTAAGTACCAAGACTCGAATTGACTGTATTATAGCTATTTTAGTGGTATCGGCTCTTGTCTCGGCACCCAACATAAGCACAAAACTCAGATGTCCCGGCGTAGAAGCCAACAAAGATGATCTCTTGTCCATTCCAAAATAATTTTGAAGAATTATTTTGCACGCAAAAATAATTGTAACCACTGATAAAATCATAAGTAAAATACTTAAGGGCCATCTGGAAAAGCTTAAAAGAGCTTCGGGCGTAACATTTGACCCCACGCTGATACCGATTAAAATAAATGAAATTTGCTTGATTTGTTCAGGGACTGAAAAATTTGTGCGTAAAATAGCGATCAGGGTTGATACCAAAACGGGACCCATAAGAAATGGTGCAGGCAGCATTAAAAACCAACCAAATAATGAGCCCAGTATACCGGAACAAAGAGCTATCATAATCGAATTAGCGGATTTCATACAACTTTTCTAATTTACATCTTTTGATTTCTGGAACTTTCATTAAATCATAAGCCCTAAAATTAAGTTAACAATCTGGGCACCATGTATATCTCTATCAAATCTACTACCCTAAATAAAGAAGCGGTCTACATTCACTTTCATAACTTTTTGGTTATCAACTTGGTAAATTTTTATAGACCCTTCCTCCACATTCAAATACTTTCCATGTAACGTATTGTAACAAAGAATCAAAAATTGTGAGACATATATGAATGATTTTAGGAACAGAGATTTTTTTCACGAAGGAATGAGAGAGTTTCAGGATCTTTTTGATGGGCGCAGGACAGCTGAAGCCATTGAAACAAACAGAAAGCACTATGAGTTTTGGGATGATGAAAAAGAATTAATAAAAAACGCACAATTTTTCTTTATAGCGAGCTCGTGGAAAGAATACATCGACTGTAATATAAAATCTGGTGATCCTGGTTTTGTGAAAATCTTAGATGGAGGAATAATTGAATATCCAGAATATGATGGGAATTCGATGTATCGGACAGCCGGCAATATCATAAAAAATCCAAATGTTGCTTTATTATTCGTAAATTTGGATGGTAAGAGTCGCCGAATACGGATTAATGGACAGGCGACTATTCATAGGGATAGAGAATCCTTAGAAAAACATTATGGTGCTAAGTTTGTTGTGCGAATAAAATGCGAAATTTATCCAAATTGCCCGCGATACGTACCAAATTTAAAAGAGAGTAAACCATCCCCACATGTTCCTAGAAAAGGAAAGGAAGTACCTCCGCCACCAGAGTGG
>CACDWF010000031.1 GCA_902556405.1 uncultured Alphaproteobacteria bacterium
ATTAAATATTTTTGTAGACTTTCCAATAAACACACCCATGCCCACTACAGCTCCCTCTCTGACAATACAGCCTTCTACAATTTCCGACCTTGCTCCAATAAAGCAATTATCCTCTATAATTGTTGGCGATGCTTGCATAGGTTCTAATACACCTCCTATTCCTACTCCACCTGAAAGGTGAACATTTTTTCCTATCTGAGCACAAGATCCAACTGTTGCCCAAGTATCGACCATTGTCCCACTATCGACAAACGCACCAAGATTTACAAATGAGGGCATTAGAACAACATTTTCACCAATGAAGGCTGATGCTCTAACTACAGTGTTAGGAACGGCTCGGAAATTCTTCTTTTTCCACTCAGTTTCACCCCAGTCTTTAAACTTGCTATCCACTTTATCCCACCAGTTTGAGTTTTGTGGTCCGCCTTTTTGCAATTCCATTTCTCTAAGCCTAAAACTTAATAGAACTGCTTTTTTGGTCCATTGATTCACCACCCATTCACCTGAAGCCATTTTTTCCGCCACTCTCAGAGTACCGTTCCCTAGATGATTTAAAGTTTGTTCTACAGCTTCTTTAGTTATCCCAACTGTTTTTTCATTTATTTCGTCTCTGCTCTCCCATGAGGTTTCGATCACGTTTTCTAGTTCTTTATTCTCCATAGTATTTCCTTCAATTATTATTCATATTTTAACAAAAATTCTCTTATTTCACTTTGCTGCAAAGGGTGAAAATTATCATCAGATACCGTTAAAATACGCATTTCACCTTTTTTATCTTTCCAAAAAGTCATACCCTCCAAATTGTCAAACTGATTAGCCGTTGAGGTAAAAACAATTATTGGCTCTGAATTATTAAACTTATCTAAAGAAATTAATCTAAATCTCGTTTTAAAACCTTGGGTCCATGAGAATTTGCGTTCCAGTATCAATAAAAGCCCCATAGGTAAAATCTCTGCGTCGGTAACTAGAAAGTTGTCCTCTATTTTTACATATTTGATTATTTCCCATTTATCATATTGCAATCTAAATAAAGGAATATCCGACATGCCTAAAGGAGGTTTTTCTGGTATGGCTATCAAGCGATTTTCATTATCAATTGCTAGAGCCTCTATACCCTTATTCACAGATAGTTTTCTGAACATTGGATGTTTAGGAACAAAGATACCTTTGCCCTCAACCTCTGCATGCATCATTATTCTGTGATTTGACTCAAATGAAATATAGTAATTATTGTTTCCATCAATAGCGATTGACTCGCTGTCTGTATTACGACCATTTAAATGTTCGCCCTTGCTAGACAATATGCGGCCTTTTTTGATTACCGAATATCCGGTTAAAATGTCATTATCGTCACGACGCAATTCCAGAACAAAAAAAAATGACTTATCAGTGACAACTAAAGCCTCGGTCCCCGCATTCTTAATTATAAGGCCAGAAAAACCACCATAATCTTTTTCGTTTCTATCGATATTCAAAAAGCCAACTTGTTCTAACTTCCATTTCTTAACATCAGCTTTAAGTGTGGGTATCGCCACAAAAAGAAAGATTAGGATAAAAAAAATGTTTTTCATTACACTAAATTTTTTACACTTACAAAACGAAGTAAATACCACCCTATAAACAATAAAATAATAATCGGCACTAAACCGATCTGCTGTGACCCACTCGCTAAAGTGAACCAAGTAATTAGAGCCGGAGCTAAAAATGCTGTTGCTCTGCCTACAAGGGCGTAGAGTCCAAATGTCTCGGTTATCTGTTTTTCGTCAACTAAGAAAACTAATAATGTGCGCGACGCAGATTGGATAGGTCCACTTACAAACCCAAGTAAGCCTCCGGCTACATAAAATATTATATCTGGAGTATTCGACTTGGGGTCCAAAGGTAATCCATAGAATTCTGATCTACTTAACCCGAAAATCACAAGTGTAACAATTAGAAGTCCTCCAAGCATAATACTAACACAAAATTTAGAGCCATACTTGCTATCCAAGGCCCCGCCCCAATACGCCCCAATTGTACCAGTTGCTGCTGCCAAAATTCCAAAGATACCGAGTTGCACGGTATTCATCTCTAATACGCCCGCTGCATAGATTCCACCAAAGAAAAAAATTCCATTCATAGCATCCCTGTAAAACATTGAAGCCACTAAAAACCAACCTAAAGATGGTTGATTTCTTAGGTTAACAATATTTAAAAATAGGTTTTTAATCGCTTTTTTTACATTTAGTTGAGATGGTGTTGTCATCTTTACGTCGGGTACGAACACAAAAAATGGAACCATGAATAAAACATACCAAAAGGCTGTCAACGGCCCCACAACTCTGGTACCCTCTCTGTCAGCAGCGTTTAATCCCAGTGCTGGATTGCTACCTAGTAATGTCAACCCATTTTCTTGTTCAACGAATAGGCCCAACATTATGACAAGAGATACTAATCCACCTAAGTAACCTAGTCCCCATCCCGCCCCTGATAGCTTGCCAAGCTTATCTGGTTTCTCAAGACTTGGCATCATAGCATTAGTGAAAACTGTCGAAAAATCGGCTGCAATAAAACCAACAGTATATGCAAATAAAACCCAGAACGTATTCTTGAGGTTTGGCTCGGCATACCACAAAGAAAAAGTGGAAACTACAAAAAACACAGAAAATAATAGGATCCATGGCTTTCTTTTCTGAGTTTGATCCGCTAGCGCCCCTAAAATCGGCGAAAA
This sequence comes from uncultured Alphaproteobacteria bacterium, assembly GCA_902556405.1. GTDB lineage: Bacteria > Pseudomonadota > Alphaproteobacteria > Rhodobacterales > Rhodobacteraceae > CACIJG01. The sequence goes on from CACDWF010000031.1 coordinate 2,711, forward strand.
AATAGCAACAACTATTCCAGAAACTGTCACGGCCATTCCAATTAATGCTTGGCCCTCAACAGGGTTTTCTGCCACCGCCTGTACAAAATACGGACCAAATATAAAAGTGGCAATCAAAGTATGTATAGGTTGGCAAGCCCAATCGTACAGCATCCATGAGTATATCTTTAGCTTATTTTTCATTTATGGCCTGCAATTCGTTTATATTTTTGTGCTTTTATTTTATTATTTATTAACTATCTTTACAATGGAATACAATTTTTTACGGAGTTTATTTTTGGTATCATTACTTCAAATTGTTCACATGTTACTTGATGTCTTGAAGTACATCATCATAGCTCAAATTGTTTTAAGTTGGCTCATAAACTTCAATATTCTTAACATTCATCAGCCACTCATTAATCAGATTTGGCGTGGTATAAACCAAGTGTTAGAACCATTGTATGGTCCGATAAGACGTCGCATGCCCTACACGGGTGCGATCGACTTTGCTCCCTTGATTGTTTTTATAGGCATTTTGGCACTGCAGATAATAATAAGAAATAACATCGGAAGCTTCTATTAGTCTTTCTTATTCCTGCGCGCCAGTTCGCGTAGGCGAAGTGCTTTAAGCTTTATGAATCCCTCAGCATCACCTTGATTATAATAACCTTCGTCGTCCTCAAAAGTTACTAATTGCTTGGAGTATAAACTCTTTGATGATGATCTGCTTACAACTTGAGCGCTTCCCTTGTACAATTTTATTTTTACAGTTCCTTCAACACTATCCTGGCTTTTATCAATTAGGGTCTGTAAGAGATCTCTTTCGGGAGTGAACCAAAGACCATTGTAAATCAATTCAGCATATCTCGGCATTATGTCGTCTTTCAGATGTGCAGACCCACCATCTAGCGTCAGGCTTTCAATTGCTCTGTGAGCTTGTAAGAGTATAGTTCCTCCTGGTGTTTCATAAACACCTCGCGATTTCATTCCCACAAATCTATTCTCAACTAAATCAAGCCTACCTATTCCATGCAGTCTACCAAAATCATTAAGTTTCTTGAGTAAGTTTGCAGGTGAGTATTCTTTGTCATCAATTTTTATTGGATCTCCATTCTCAAAGCTGATTCTTACGTAATCGGGTTTATCAGGTGCTTTTTCTGGATCATTTGTTCTCTGATAAACATACTCTGGAGCTTCATCTTCTGGATTTTCCAAAATTAAACCTTCTGAAGATGTATGTAATAAATTAGAATCCACTGAAAAAGGGGGTTCCCCTACTTTATTTGCAGCAATAGGAATTTGGTGCTTTTCGGCAAAATCGATTAACTTTGTCCTACTACTTAGGTCCCATTGTCTCCAGGGTGCAATAATTTTTATATCTGGATTAAGAGAGTATGCTGCTAATTCAAATCGCACCTGATCATTTCCTTTTCCAGTAGCACCGTGACTTATTGAGTCTGCACCGACAATATCAGCAATCTCTATCAACCTCTTTGAGATGAGCGGCCTTGCAATAGATGTTCCCAACAAGTATTGACCTTCGTAAACTGTATTGCATCTAAACATCGGGAAAACATAATCTTTAACGAATTCCTCAGTGAGATCTTCAATAAAAATGTGTTCTGGTTTTATTCCGAGTAAAAGAGCTTTATCTCGAGCAGCCTCAAGTTCCTCGCCTTGCCCAAGATCGGCGGTAAAACAAACTACCTCATAGTCTAACTCAGTTTGTAGCCACTTCAATATGACTGAGGTGTCAAGCCCGCCAGAGAAAGCAAGAACTACTCTTTTCTTTTGTGCCATGTATGGCGTCCTTTCCTTACAACAATTTCTGTGATTGACAGTGTCTGTCTATCTATCCAAACTTAGAACACAGTTTTTAAATTGTGTAAAATATTATAAACAAGATTAGAAAGGTTTACCATGATTGAAGAAATTACCTCATTTAATTTTAATACCACGCCTAGAATTATTTATGGACCTAACGTGGCAAAAGACGTGGATCCATTTTCCAAATTAATGGGTAATAGAATTCTTCTCGTAACTGATAAAGGGTTAACCAAGTTAGGACTTTATGAAGATTTTCTAAAAAATCTTGAAAAGCATGATGCAAAAGTAACGGTATTTGATGACGTAGAGGCGGATCCATCATTAAAAACTTTGGAAAAGGCAATAAATTTTGGAAAAGAAATAGCTTGTACTGGGGTTATCGGATTTGGTGGAGGTTCTTCAATGGATGTTGCCAAGCTAACGTCTTTAGTTTTGGGGTCAGGAGAAAATTTAGAAAGCGCATGGGGGGTAGGGAACGCTACAGGCCCGAGATTGCCTCTATCTCTAATTCCGACCACTGCTGGGACTGGGTCCGAGGTTACTCCTGTTTCAATTATCACTGTGGATAATGATGAAAAAAGGGGGGTTTCTTCGCCTATCATCCTTCCAGACTACGCAGTATTAGATCCTATTCTAACCTTAGGATTGCCGGCTGCAACTACTGCCGCCACCGGAATTGACGCAATGGTGCATGCAATCGAAGCCTATGCATCAAAAAATAAAAATAACAACCCTATGTCTGGCATCCTTGCAAAGGAGGCATTGGCGCTCTTAGGAAGCTCAATTAAAATGGCTGTCTCGGATCCAAAAAACTTAGAAGCGAGAGGAAAAATGTTACTTGGATCAATGTTAGCTGGAATGGCTTTTGCAAATTCACCTGTAGCCGCAGTCCATGCTTTGGCTTATCCACTTGGAGGGAGTTTTCATATAACTCATGGATTATCGAATGCTCTCGTACTTCCAGGAGTGCTACGGTTCAATGCAGTAGATGTGTGGGCAGCTAAAAAATATGCAGAGCTTTATCCTTTTCTTTTTCCTAGCGAAGAGATGGGGAATAGTAACCAAACGAATGCATCATTGTTTATCGAAAAACTGAGTGATTTATCTAAAGAGTTGGGACTACCCCAGAAATTGCGAGATGTTTCAATTCCGGAGGAAGCCTGCGCGTCGATGGCTAAAGACGCTATGAAGCAAACCAGATTGTTGGTAAATAACCCCAGAGAGGTTACTGAACAAGATGCTTACGACATATATCACTCGATTTGGTAAGATTACATGCGATTAGCATATAGCCGTTTTGGAGAGGGTAATGCGAGCAATGTCGTTATTCTGCATGGACTTTTAGGGTCGAAAAGGAATTGGTTTGGTATTGGAAAATCTCTTGCAGACCTTGGGTTCCACGTTTGGCTTATTGATCTTAGAAACCACGGTGAGTCAGAATGGAGTGATAAGCATACTTATTTGGATCTAGCAGAGGACGTTAAAAAACTTCTGGAAGAACAGGGAATAGTTAATAGCTTCCTGATAGGGCATTCAATGGGTGGCAAGACCGCGATGGTTTTAGACAAACTCTATCAGGGTTTTATATCAAAGTTAGTGATAGTAGATATAGCGCCGGTGCGATATACGACAAATTTTGAAAATTATTTAAAGGTTTTATCGTCGCTTGATCTTGGCAGGTTCAACATGAGATCTGAAATTGACACAAAGCTTTCTGAATATTTCAAGGAAGTCAGTTTTAGATCTTTTCTGATGCAAAACTTAAAGATGGACGAAAAAAAAAGTTTCTATTGGCGTGTTAATTTAACATCTTTAATTAGGAATGCTATCGCTATCAGCGAGTTTCCAGCCATAAATGGTGTCTCCAATACCGAGGCTCTTTTCTTATATGGTGAATTATCAGAATATGGTGTAACAGAGCATAAAGATACAATAAAAGAAAGTTTCCCGTTAAGCGAGTTTGCTCCTGTAGCTGAAGCTGGGCACTGGGTTCATGTTGAAAAACCTATAAAATTTCTACAAATAGTTACAAAATTTTTAAAATCGGATTAATATCTATGATTATGGATCAAAGAACATGGATGATTATTTAGTAAAATTGATAAACAACTATCCTACGAAAAAAGGCTTGGCACGAACCAAAGAGCAAGTACATTTTTTCATCAAATTCGAAGGGAAAAAATACCCTATCTCTTTTTTTGATGAGAATTTTTTAGAAGTTGAAACAAGTATCGTTCCAAAGTTGCGGGGTTTAGTGGATATCTACAAGCTCGATAAATTTTTTGCTCAGGGTTTATTGGTAATGATGGAAAGCAATGAGTATATCACCAAGTATGAATATAAGAGGTATACTGATTCAAAGAATACGCAACCCTCCGATTACGTATTGCAAGGTATCTGTAAAGGCTGAGAGGATTTAAAGCTCACATTGCTAAAAAAAGAAAATCAAAGGGTATATGTGAACGGGGAATTCTTTTCAAAAAAAGAAGCAAGTATCTCAGTATTTGACAGAGGGTTCTTATTCTCTGACTCTGTTTACGAAGTAACCGCTGTTCTTGACGGTAATTTAGTAGACTGGAAAGAACATTTTGCCAGACTTATTAGATCACTGGGTCATTTGAATCTTGAAAATAACTTTCAAGAGGAGGACTTTTATCGAATTCAAAAAAAATTAATAAATGAAAATCAGCTAAAAGAAGGGCTTTGTTACGTTCAAGTCACGAGGGGCGTTTCAGAGAGAGACTTTAGTTTTGCAAAAAAGTCGTTATTACCTACCGTAGTAATATTCACCCAAGAAAAACAAATTTTAAATAATGCAGCTAGTAAAGTGGGCATAAAAGCCATAACAGTGCCTGACGATAGGTGGCGAAGAAGAGATATAAAGACTACTCAACTTCTTGCGCAATCATTAGCAAAAACTCATGCGGTCCAAGTAGGTGTGGATGATAGCCTACTTGTTCAAGGTGACTTCATAAATGAGGGCTCATCAAGTAATGTATTCATTTTTAAAGACGAAAGAATTATTACACCAAGTTTGTCAAATGATATCTTGGGAGGTATTACTAGGTCTTCTGTAATAAAATTTTGTCAAATAAATGATATTGAAATAAAGGAGCAAAATATCAACATTGACGATTTGATGAATGCACAAGAGGTTTTTCTTACCTCAGCTACTGGTTTCGTGCTCCCTGTTATTGAAGTAAATGGAAGACGTGTGGGAAATGGATTAGTTGGAGATATGGTTAAAAAAATCCAGCTAATATATATAGATCAGATTAAAGCGAAACTTTCCTAGATTTTTATAGATCAGGTTACTTCTGGAACTTTCTTTTCCAGTCATTATAAGGCATACCATAAACATACTCTTGCGCCTCCTCGACTGATAAGGCTTCATTCGATTCGCTAGCTGCCTCATGCATCCATTTGTATAAACAATTTCTACAAAACCCTGTTAAGTTCATAATGTCTATATTTTGCACATCAGTTCTACTCTGCAAATGAGAGATTAATCTTCTGAAAGTTTGGCTTTCAATTTTTTCTAAGTTTTTAATATTCATTTGTCTCGCTCATAAATTAAAAAAAAGTTTTTTATTTTTTATTATTCTCTATTCTACAGAAAAATTTAAAATTTCGAGCATATAAATGAAAAAGCAACTTCATAGAAACCGTAAAGTAAAAATAGTAGCTACTTTGGGGCCTGCGTCAGACACTAAATTGGAAATTAGAAGAATGTTTTTAGCAGGGGCAGATATTTTCAGATTAAATATGTCCCATGGTGATCATTCAGCCGTGGAAAGAAGACATAATATCCTGAGAGATTTAGAGAAAGAATTTTCGAGACCAATATGTATTCTGGCCGATTTACAGGGTCCAAAGCTGAGATGTGGTGATTTTAAGAATGCAAAGTTAAGTTTAGAGGCGGGACAAAAGTTTTGTTTTGATCTAATAGAAAGGCTGGGAAATGAAGAACGAGTTTGTCTACCGCACCCCAAGATATTCCAGTCAGTAAAAAAGGGAGATAAGCTACTGATTGATGATGGTAAAGTTGCTATGCAAGTAAGTAAAGCATCGGAAAAGAAAATAGAGTGCACTGTTTTGAATGATGGCATTATTTCGGACAAAAAAGGGGTTAATTGCCCAGATAGTATTTTAGATCTCGCTCCATTAACAGAAAAAGATAAGCAAGACTTAGAGTTTGTTTGTGGTCTTGGTGTAGACTGGATCGGCTTATCTTTTGTACAGAGAGCGAAAGATGTAGACAATGTAAAAAAGTTATTAAGGGGAAGGGCAGGCATTATTGCAAAAATTGAGAAACCGGCTGCAGTAAGAGTTTTTGATTCGATTATTGATTCTGCTGATGGAATTATGGTGGCACGAGGAGACCTTGGTGTTGAATTGCCAATTGAAGCGGTCCCACCTGTTCAAAAAAGACTAGTTTTGAAATCACGTCAAATGGGGAAGCCTGTAATCGTAGCAACACAGATGATGGAAAGTATGATTTATTCGCCTACACCAACCCGAGCTGAAGTTTCGGATGTCGCGCAGGCAATATATGATGGTGTAGACGCAGTAATGCTGTCCGCCGAAACAGCAATAGGGTCTCATCCGGAGAAAGTAATACAAGCAGTGGATAAAATCGCCGTTGAAACCGAAAAAGACCCGTTGTATTTCCGAAATTTGGAAACCTCGAGATCAGTTTCGAAAGAAGGAGTTTCAAATGCAATAACAGTTGCTGCGAGAGAGGTAGCTGATAACATAAACGTGAAGGTTATCTGTTGCTTTTCTCATGGTGGAACAACAGCTGAACTTGCATCTCGGGAAAGGCCTCGAGCACCAATAATTGCACTAACTCCATATACAGAAACAGCAAGGAAACTAACCCTTTTTTGGGGGTTGCATTGTGTGGTTACCACACCTGTAGATCGATTTAAGAGGGCAGTAATGAATGCTGTTAAAGCCGCTAAGTTATTCGACTTTGCTTCAGGGAAAGATTTAATCATTGTTATTGCAGGAGTGCCATTTAATACACCTGGATCAACAAACATATTAAGGGTGGTGTCTTTAGAAGAAAACTTTGATGATTTTTGAGAAAAATATAAAGAAATGCTTGTATAGTTATTAGAATATCCCTATAAACACTTTGGAAACAGCGTGTTGAGAAAACTAAATGCCTAAGATGAAAACAAAATCTGGTGCTAAAAAGCGATTTAAAGTGACGGCGTCCGGGCGAGTGAAGTCCGCGCAGGCAGGCAAAAGGCACGGTATGATAAAGAGATCAAGCAAATTTATACGGAACGCGAGAGGCACAACAACTTTGTGCAAGGCAGATGAAAATATAGTTAAATCTTATATGCCTTATTCTAGGTAGGAGGATCAATAGTTGACTAGAGTTAAATCAGGAGTAGTAACGCACGCGAGACATCGAAAGGTGGTAAAGGCGGCTAAAGGCTACTATGGCGCAAGAAGTAGGAACTTTAGAACGGCTAAACAAGCTGTAGACAGAGCTATGCAGTATGCGACCAGAGATCGTAAGGTAAGAAAGCGTGTTTTTAGAGCACTCTGGATACAAAGGTTGAACGCGGCTGTAAGACAAATTGACGGCAATCTTAATTATTCAAAGTTTATACATGGACTGGATAAAGCCGGCATCAATCTCGATAGAAAAATTTTAGCAGATATTGCGGTACATGACCCAAAAGCTTTTGGACAGATAGTATCTCGTGCGCAAGGCGCGCTAAACTAGTAACATGACCGATTTCATTCGGTACAAAATGTTCTTATGATAAATCTTAGATCTATCCATGGAGATTTCACCAGAAAATATTAAGTATATAGAGCTTGTTAAGAATGCCCAGTCTGTAAATGATCTTGAACAGGTCAGGATAAAGCTTCTTGGTAAAAAGGGGGACATTTCTAAGTTGTTGAGATCATTGGGTCGGATGGAAGCTAAAGAGCGACAAATAAAATCTCCACAGTATAACAATCTCAAGCAATCTCTGGAGGAGGCTATCAAGGAGAGAAGGGAAATCTTACTTAATAAGGAGATTGAAGGCAGAATGGATGCCGAATGGCTTGATATCTCGCAAGACCCCAGAGAGATGAACTCAGGCCTAATGCACCCGGTAAGCAGAGTTACGGAAGAAATAGTATCAATTTTTTCAGACCTCGGATTTTCGGTAGCTGAAGGACCCCAGATTGAAAGCGACTGGTACAATTTTGATTCACTAAATATTCCTCCTGATCATCCAGCTCGTCAGGAGTTTGATACTTTTTATATCGATCCTGGAGATGAGAGCATTATGGAAAATGGTTCACCTAACGTACTTAGAACGCATACTAGCCCAGTACAAGTAAGATTCATGGAAAAACATGGAGCACCCTGTAGAATTATCGCACCTGGACGGGTATATAGATCGGATTACGATCTCACCCATACACCAATGTTCCATCAGATTGAAGGTTTAGCGATAGGTGAAGATATCTCTATGTCAAACTTAAAATGGGTTTTGATTGAGTTTTGTAAGGCTTTTTTTGAGCTAAATAGTATTGACCTTAGATTTCGTGCCAGTCATTTCCCCTTCACGGAGCCGTCTGCGGAAGTTGATATAAGGTGTTCCTGGGTTGAAAACTCTTTAGTTGTTGGCAAAGGAGATGACTGGATGGAAATATTAGGTAGCGGAATGGTACATCCTAATGTCTTGGAGGCTGCTAACGTTGACAGTAAAAAGTTCCAGGGGTTTGCTTTTGGAATGGGTATAGATAGGCTCGCGATGCTAAAGTATGGTATGCCAGATCTTAGATCATTCTTTGATAATGATTTGAGATGGTTAAAACACTATGGCTTTGCGACAGAAAAAAGTTCCAATCTCTATGATAAACTTAGTGGATAAACATTAGAGTGGAAGTTTTAATATGAAGTTTTCTTTTTCGTGGCTTAAGGATTACCTGGAGACAGATTTGTCTGCTGATGAAGTAGGGAACGTTCTTACCGACACAGGATTAGAGGTTGAGTCCCTTATAGACCCAAGAAAGCGTTTGGGGCAATTGTCTGTAGGAGAAATACTAAAAGTTGAAAAACACCCAAACGCCGACAAATTGAAAGTATGTGAGGTTGATTCAAGCACTGGAATATTAAAAATAGTTTGTGGAGCACCAAATGTTAAGAACGGCATGAAAGTAGTGGTTGCAAAGCCAGGTGATTTTATACCTGGATTAAATATCAACCTAAAAGCCTCAAAGATCAGAGACGTAAAAAGTGAGGGAATGATGTGTTCGGAAAGGGAATTAGAAATTTCAGATGAACACGATGGAATTATAGAGCTACCCTCTGAAACTGAAGTGGGAACGCTGTTTTCTGAATTAGTTGAAGATGAAAAAATAATTTTCGAAATCGCAATTACACCAAATAGACCTGACGCATTAGGTGTTTATGGAATTGCCAGAGATCTCTCGGCTAGTGGTATCGGAAAATTACGTGTCAGTAAAATACCCGATGTTGAAGGAATTTTTAAGCCACATTTAAATATTAATTTGGACCAAGCGGTTTCTTCAAAGGAATGTCCCCTTTTTGTAGGCCGATATTTACGAAGTGTACAAAATAGGGAGTCTCCACAATGGCTCAAGAATCGTTTAATTGGTATTGGGCTAAATCCAATCTCAGCATTAGTTGATATTACAAATTATCTTACATTTGATAGAGCAAGACCTCTACACGTCTTCGACGCTGATAAACTCACTGGTGGTTTAACGGTTAGAAGATCTGTTGAGGGAGAGAAATTTCATGCTCTTGATGATAAAATATATGAGTTAAATGAAGGAATGATTGTAATAACAGATGAAAAGGAAATAGTCTCTCTCGGAGGCATCATAGGCGGTATGAAAAGTGCTGTGTCGGACGAAACAAAAAATGTGTTGTTAGAGGCTGCTTATTTCGATCCAATTTCAATAGCAGCAACAGGTCGAAAACTTCAGATAAATTCAGACGCAAGATATCGGTTTGAAAGGGGTGTTGATCCGAGCTTTACTATATCTGGATCACATATTGCAACAAAATTGATTTTAGATTTATGTGGAGGCGAACCCTCAGATATTATTATCGCAGGGTCAGTGCCATCTATCGAGAAAAAGATTATTTTCGATCCTAAAAAA
>CACDWF010000032.1 GCA_902556405.1 uncultured Alphaproteobacteria bacterium
AGCGAAACGGGCTATAAGTGATCTAATAGAAACTGATCAAGCAAACGCGAAGGTGTATACTCTTATGGCTGCCATTGAAAAGGGAGTCGGATCATCAGATGCTGTTGTAAAAGGCTGGCTAGCAAAAGCCGTTACAGCTAAGCGATCAAAAAGGTGGATTTGCTCTAACTGTGAGAGTCAAAGCGAATGGGAACCCGTTTGTAAAAAATGTGGAGAGTTTTCAACGCTCGAATGGAGAGAAGAAAGATATGAAAACCTAGGAGAAAATGATCAAAGTGAAATACTTCCTTTGATAATTGGAGAGAATAATTACAGCCCTGATATACAAGTAGACAAAGTTGAAATAGATGTTAATAAAGTTTGAGGCATCTTTGGATGTAATTAACAAATAGGTTGTATGTTGTTTATAAAAGTCTTCGGCACCACTGTCATAACTTTAATAATATCGGTAAATGCATTATTTTCGCAGATGAGTGCTTTAAATTATGAAATAAGTAGTCTAGTTCGTCCCAACTGGGAATATGAATCTTTTTGGGCAATTCCACGAATTGGCGAAACCAAACCAATAGTGGCGATCAGCCTATTAACTGGAAAAGATAAAATAAATGTTCGGTGCTTAGACCTTGAATATTTAGAAATAGAGAAAACCTTCAAACCTAAAACAAAATTAGAGAGAGAGTTTCTTCACAAAATAATGTGTAAATCTATTAATAGAGCTGTAAAGAATACAAATGGTCTTGACCAAGTAATTCTTAAAATCGGTATGGATGAAGTTGGTCTTCGGTTTGACTTTTTAAACGGCTGGATTGAAATTGTGCAAATTCCTGAACCCCCACAACCAGATGAAGAAATGTATGAGACAGGTAGTGGCTTGGACCTTCATCAACAAAACACCTAGACACGTAAAATACTCTCGTTACCTTTAGACGGAAATCTTGGTATCAATATCGCTACTATTAATGAAACAAATGATAATAGGGCAGCTAGGTAAAAAACAGCACTATTATTATGAATCCAGATATAGCCTAACAGGACTGGAAGAAATACAGCAGAAATATGGTTTATTGTAAAAGCCACAGCGGCGGTTGGAGCAAAATCCTCGCTATCGGCAATTTTTTGAAAATATGTTTTCATTGCAAAAGCCAATCCAAAAAACATATGATCCGCAATAAACAGAATAGAAGCAACAATGTAAGACCAATCGAAATAATAAAGGCCGGCATAAAGCAGGAAAATAACCATAAGCCCAAAGTACTCCACAATTAATGAAATTCTTTCACCAAACTTTTCTATGAACCGCCCTATTAATGGTGCCATAAATATGTTGATTAAAAAGTTTGCTAAAAGAAGAAGTGTGATTTGGTGAACATCAAAACCATATTTTTCAACCATCATAAAGCTTGCAAAAACAACGAATATTTGTCGCCTTGCTCCTGAAAAAAACTGCAGGGTGTAATAGACCCAATATCTTCGCTTTAGCACAATAGCTAACCGCTGTTTTTTCCCAATTTGAAATTGAGGATAATAAAAAAAGCAAAAGACAACAATTAATAAGCACAATAAACCTGCAAAGAAATAGATGAAAAAATAATTAAAATTAAGATTAAGCCAAAGAATAATTATAGCGATATAAACAAAAAAAGCGGAACCTGATCCAGCCGCGACAATCCATCCTATTGATGAAGGTGCTGTTTCTTTTTTAAGCCATTGCAATTGCAGTGATTGATTGACTGTCTCATAGTAATGAAAACCAATTGAACTTACCAGTGTTGTAATTATCAATCCTTTAAATTCTGGGAAAAGAGCAGTAACCGCTACCGCCAACGCCAGAAGAGCTAGCGATATGTATGCAAGTCTTTGTTCGCTTACAAAAAACAGGATGAAAATAACACAGACAGCAAGAAACCCCGGTATCTCCCTTACACTTTGAAGCCAACCTATTTCGACGCCAGAAAAACCGGCTACTTCTATTACAAAGTTGTTAAGTAAAGCAACCCATGTCGAGAATGCTATGGGCATTGCTATGGCGAGTAAGATAAGTAATCCGAAAGGCTCTTTTGAAAAAACTGTTTTTTTTAATATATTTACGATATTAGGCATTAATGGAATTGGAAATGAATAAAAATATTTTTATAAAAGTCAGTGAACTATTGGAAAACGGAGCGAAAGAGAGAGATCATGATTTCCACATTATGACTTTTTGTACCATTGGAGAGGAGGGAGTGGAAGCAAGAAGTGTTGTTTTAAGAAATTTTTATAAAGATAAAAATATCATTCGTTTTCACACCGATTACAGGAGTCCAAAACTTAGTGACATCAAAAGAAACCCAAACACAGTTTGCTTGGTATATAGTTATAAGCTGAAAACGCAGTTAAGAATAAAGACAATTTCTAGTATCCATTACGACGATTCTATATGGAATGATTCATGGAATAAGACAGGGCTCTCATCAAGAAAATGTTATCTAACAAAATACAATCCTTCAAGCAACATTGAAGAAAAGGATGATGGTTTGCCTCTAGAGTTAAAGGGAAAAACCCCAACATCGGAACAGAGTGAAAAGGGGAAAAAGAATTTTTGTGTTGTCGACAATAAGATAACCGAAATTGATTATCTTTATTTAAAATCATCGGGCCACGAGAGAATGATACTAGATTTTAATAATAATAAATCTAGCTGGATTGCGCCTTAGACTAGAGACCGCATATATATTTCACCATTTATCATTACGCTTTTTAAAGAAGGACATTCAACGTTGTTTTTGTCTGCAATATTAATGAGTTCTAAAAATATATGTGCACTCTCAATTTTTGATTTATTTACCATGTCCCTCCGCATAGATGAGTTCCATGTAGATTTTTTGTCGGAAAGAAAGCGTCTTTGTTGCGCTAAATCATCGTCACACACCTGAATTTTTTCGGACTTTGCTATAGTTACACACTCATCATGAAGACCAGTAATAAATGCTATTCCATGCTCAGTGGATGCAATTTCTCCTATGGTTGCATTAAATAGAGTGGTAGCCCCCGCTACGGTGGTTATAAGTACCCACTTGTGCCAAAGATCTACAATGATGTTATCTGAGTACTTTATTGAGAAGTTTGCAGAACTACATGCATCAAAAAATCTTCTTCCATCCGTTTCATCAGCGTTGCTTAAGTGACCAATAGTTAGCGAGTGAATATCATTGAAATGGTGAATTTCGCCCTCTTTGGTCAATGTAGAAAAGATGTGCGCAATACCTCCAAACAAACGCGCATTTGAAAACTTATTTCTTAGTTGTTCCATGTGTGCATAGCCATTAAGTAATGGGATAATTAATGCCCCATCCTTCACAGGAATTGGTAATTGTAGAATTTCGTCTAAATCATAAGCTTTATTTGTAAATAATATCACATCAAAGTCACTTCCGACCTTATCTATTGTCACAAGGTTAGGTTTTATGGATAAATCACCCTTTGGGCTCTTTATTACTAAACCTGTTTTTTCTAATTTTCGTCTCTTTTTCTCTCTTACAAGAAAGGTAACATCCATACCCGCTTCAAGCATTCTGCTGCCAAAGTAACCTCCCACTGCTCCCGCTCCTAAAATCAAAACTCTCATTACTTTTTACCTTCCTCAAATTTTATATTAAGTGATGATAAGGACTTAATTGCCTCAATCAGCTCCGCCTCATTTGCAACCCAAGTTGACCTATCATTTGCAAGCATCTTTCCTCCTCGCCACTGCTGGAAAATTTTTACAAAATAGTTTTTAAACCTAACCATCGAGAACACAGCTATTTCTCCTGTAGATTTATTTTTAATATATTCTGGGCAGAATATATTAAAAACTATTTGCTCATTTGTTTCTTTGACGAGGTTGTATTTTAGACTCTCGCGGTAGCAATAGTTTAAGTAGACATCTAGCTGTATGTCTTTGAAAACTCTTATGGGATCATTTACCCCCTCTTCAATTTGAATTGAAAAAAATTTTTTCCATATTGAGGGATCATCATCATATTGAAAAATTTTGATATTTGAGAAAAGCTTACCATCGTTTTTAATGCCATTTTCTGTTTTCGAAATAACTTTTTTTTCTAGTGCCCATGCGGGAATTATAACCTCAACACCAATATTCTTTGACGGGTTCCAAAACGTTAGATTTTCAGCCGCAAGACTTGAAGCTAGCATTGAAGAAAGTAAAAACAGTAAGACTGTTTTCGATGATATAAAAAGAGAAATTATTCTCACATTTTTTCTTTCAAATCCGAGATTTAAAGAATATGTTATAGCACGATTAAAAATTGTCAAAAAAGTCTACTAAAGACCCAGTAAAATATTCGAAATATATTCGCATAGTTTCAATGTCAGGTTAATCAGAGAGCTTATTTGGAAAAAACATGAATGATCTTAGTTACACAGCAAAGGTTTTTAAAACGGTGTGGGTTTCCGACATACACTTGGGAACCAAAGGGTCAAGAGCTAAGGAGTTTTTAGAATTTCTAAAAATTATAGAATGCGAAAAAATATTTCTGGTAGGAGACATAGTAGATGGATGGCAACTGTCTAAACGATGGTACTGGCCACAGACGCATAATGATGTTGTACAGAAGATTTTGGAGAAGGCAAAGAGAGGTACTGAAATTATATTTATCCCCGGCAATCACGATGAAGTGGCGAGGGACTTTATAGGTCTTACGATGGGAGGTATAAAAGTTAAGGATGACGATATACATTATACGGCTGATGGCAAAAAATTCTGGGTCGTTCATGGCGATTTATTCGATAATGTAATCCAGCACGCAAGGTGGCTTGCCTATATTGGCGATTGGGCGTATGTATTTCTTTTGAAAACAAACGCTGTTTTTAATGCTATTCGTCGACTCTTTAAACTTCCTTATTGGTCGCTTTCTCAATACCTAAAATCAAAAGTGAAGTTAGCCGTCTCCTTCATGTCTGCGTTTGAAAAGTCTATAGCAACGGAGACAAGACGAAGAGGTTGTGATGGCGTAATTTGTGGTCATATTCACAAAGCAGAGATGAAAATGGTTGAAGATATAATGTATGCCAATGATGGGGACTGGGTAGAATCAATGACCGCCTTAGTAGAGAATCTTGATGGAAAACTTGAAATAATCGAATGGACGAAAACAAAAGGTAAATTGATGCCTGTTGAAGGCGTCAAACAGAGCTAATTTGGCAAAAATAGTTATTATAACAGATGCATGGACTCCCCAAGTCAATGGAGTGGTTGTTTGCATCCAGCAAACAGTAAAACACCTTAGAAAGATGGGACAAGATGTGTTTGTCGTTGGACCTGATCGCTTTAAAAATATTCCTTGTCCAACCTATCCAGAAATAAGATTGGCCCTCTTCGCAAGAAAGAAGGTGTTTGCTATCCTTGATGATTTAAAACCGGATGCACTCCATGTTAATACAGAAGGTCCCCTCGGAATAGCAGCTCGATCGTACGCTCATAAAAATAAAATGCGTTATACAACCGCTTTTCAAACACGTTTTCCAGAATACATAAAAGCACGCACAGCAATCCCATTGTCTTGGACATACGCTTTTCTGAGATGGTTCCATAAAAACTCTGAGAGAGTGCTTGTTCCTTCTAAAACAGTTCAAGAAGATCTAATCAAATGGAATGTGGGGAAACCTGATGTATGGTCTTTAGGAGTGGATCTTTCAACGTTTCAACCAAAGAAAAGAACTGCTAGAAAGAAAAAAGTATATGTGTGTACAAGTCGACTAGCGATAGAGAAAAATTTAGATGCGTTTTTGAGTCTAAAACTTGATGGAGAAAAATGGATGATAGGCAGCGGCCCTGAAGAAAAAAGACTGAGAGAAAAATATCCAGACGTCAAATTTTTTGGAAATAAAAGTCATGAGGAAATAGCAAAAATTTATCAAGATTGTGATTATTTTGTCTTTCCCTCAAAAACCGATACTTTTGGATTGGTGTTGCTCGAAGCTATGGCATGTGGGCTCCCTGTTGCTGCATATAATGTTTCTGGTCCAAAAGATGTTATCGGCAAATCTAAGGCAGGAATTCTAAGAGAAGATTTGGCTGAAGCAGTACAAGGATTAGAATCGCTAAGCGCATTGACTGCTATAAAACATGCAAAGAATTTTTCTTGGGAAAAAGCATCAGAAGAATTTTTTTCTTACCTACACATACAATGAGAAGTCGCTAACTATAGTTCTCATTAAGTGAGTAACCTGCACTTCTTACAGTTCGTATCGGATCCTTTTTCACTTTACCCCTATTAAGCGCTCTTCGTAAACGTCCCACATGGACATCAACTGTTCTTTCCTCAACGTATATCTGATTGCCCCAGACCTTATCTAACAACTGCTCCCTGTTAAATACCTGTCCTGGCCTCATTAGAAAAACTTCAAGTAACTTAAATTCCACAGGCCCTAATTTTATCTCTTTTTTACCTCTAAACACTCTTTTGTTATCACGGTTTAATTCTATGTCATGAAAATTTAAAGTGTCTGTAAAACTGTCTTCACTCACACGTCTTAGAAGAGCCTTTGTTCGGGCAATTAATTCAGAGTTTGAAAAGGGCTTGGTTATATAGTCATCAGCCCCGGTGTCAAAAGCTCTCAATTTATCACTTTCTTCAGTTCGCGCTGTGAGCATTATGACAGGTATTTTTTTTAATTTCTTGCTTGAACGTATTTGCCTTAATATTTCCGAACCAGATAGATTTGGGAGCATCCAATCCAAAATGACAAGGTCCGGTGTCTCATGCCTAACTAAGTCAATAGCGCTTTCTCCATCAGAGCATTTAGTTACCTCGTAGCCTTCCTTAGAAAAATTGTATTCTATAATTTCTTGAATGTCCTTATCATCTTCAACAAGCAAAATTTTTTGTTTCATTATTAAAAAACCTCTATACGGGTAGGTTAACTTTTGGCCTTATTGCCACTAAATTCTCACCTGTTATTGCAAAGTGTGTCATTTCTCCAATATGAGTAGTATGATCTCCAATACGTTCATAATTTTTTGCTATAATCATGAGGTGGGAACCAGAGGCCACTCGTTTCTTCTTTTTTAAATATACGAGAAGATTTTCAAAGAGATCGGTATACATTTGATCAATTTTGTAATCATTTTTCCATACTTTTGTAGCTAACTTAATATCTTGATTGGTATATGAATTGATAGATCGAGTAAGCTGTTTTTTTACTTTTTCACCTAGCTCGAATATTTGTCTTCTTATGTCTATCTGGTATTCATCGGTTAGAAGTTGGGTGCGCTTTGCTATGTTTTTGCAAAGATCACCGACCCTTTCAAAGGCTCCAGAAATCTTGATAGCAGAAAATAAAACCCGTAAATCATCGGCAACAGGTTGTCGCAAAGCAATTGCTTTTATCACGGACTCGTTGATTTCGTTTTCTAGATAATCAAGTTTCTCGTCTAAAATAACAGCCTTTTCAGCAAGTTGAACGTTATTATCCCTTATCGACAGATTCGTGTTATTCATAATCTGCTCACACAAGCCACCCATCTCCACGATTTTACTGTTAATATAAATGAGGTCTTCGTTATATGCTGATGAAATATGTAAAGTCATTCTATTTCCTTATCATCCAAATCGCCCGGTAATGTAGTCCTGTGTTTTTTGATTCTCGGGTTGAGTAAAAATTTTATCTGTGTCGTTATATTCAATTAAGTCTCCTAAATGAAAAAAGGCCGTTTTCTTTGATACACGTGCCGCTTGCTGCATTGAATGGGTTACAATAATAATGGTATAAGACTCAGATAGTTCATTCATAAGTTCTTCGATTTTTGCAGTGGCGATCGGATCAAGTGCAGAACAGGGTTCATCCATTAGAATAACTTCAGGGCTAACGGCAATGGCTCTGGCAATACATATTCTCTGTTGCTGACCCCCTGAAAGCCCCGTTGCTTGATCATTTAACCGATCTTTGACTTCATCCATAAGTCCTGCTTTTTCCAAACTATTGTGGACTATATCTTTCAACTCGCTGTCATTACTAGCCAAGCCATGAATTCTTGGGCCATAGGCAATGTTGTCAAAAATAGATTTCGGAAACGGATTTGCCTTTTGAAAAACCATTCCAACGCGTGCTCTGAGTTCGACAGGATCTATGTCTGGCCCATAAATATCTTGTTCATCAAGATGTATACTCCCTTTTATTGAGCAATTCTCTATGACATCATTCATTCTATTTAGACAACGCAAAAAAGTTGATTTTCCACACCCAGAGGGACCAATAAGCGCCGTAATTATATTTTTTTCTATATCAAGGCTTATATCTCTTATCGCTTTTTTGTCGCCGTAAGAAACCTCAACTTTTTTTGTTCTAAATTTGCTAGTCATTATTTCACCATTTCTTCTCGAATTTTTTCCTCAATACAACGGCTAAGAGATTCATTGAGATTAAAAACGCCACTAAGAATAGTATAGCTAAAGAACTCCTTTCATAAAACGCTCTTTCTGCGCTGTCAGACCACATATATATTTGAACTGGCATGGCTGTGGCACTAGAGGTAAAGGTTGTTGGAATATCAATTATAAAGGCCACCATCCCAATCATTAAAAGAGGTGCTGTCTCGCCCAATGCTTGAGCCATACCTATAATTGTGCCCGTTAAAATGCCAGGGGTTGCTAGGGGTAATACATGATGTAGTGCTGCCTGCATTTTTGAAGCGCCCAGCCCCAAAGCAGCCTCTCGTATAGATGGAGGAATAGAGCGTATAGATGCTCTTGAGGCTATAATTATCGTAGGTAGCGTCATCAAACCTAACACAAGTCCACCGACAAGAGGTGCTGATCTAGGAAGACCAAACGTAGATAGAAAAACTGATAAACCAAGCAATCCAAATACTATAGATGGGACTGCCGCTAAGTTGTTAACATTTACTTCAATAAAGTCTGTTATCTTTCCAGGTTTTGCAAAATACTCGAGGTATATCGCGGCCATAACAGCCAGTGGAAGTGCAAACATTATCGTGACGAAAAGGGTTAAAGCTGAACCAATAACCGATCCGAGAATTCCAGCGCTCTCAGGCTCTCTGGAGTCAGCAGATGTGAAAAATGTTTTGTTGAATTTAAGTTTTGCAATATCTCTCTCCACCAAGCTATTTACCCATGCTATTTGCTTATTATTAATCCTTCTATCTTCCTCTGGAATATCAATGCTTAATCTACCTTTTAAATACTGATCTGCGTCATCAGATAAATGAAGCCAAACTGACAAAGTATGAGAGCCACTACCAAGGGCTTTCTTTTTGACAAATTCCTTTAGATCATAGCCAGCATTAGCAGAGATAATTGCAAACAATTCTTTTTTTTCATCTCTCTCTTTTACCTCTGGAAAAAATTCTCTTAATGCGCTTTGCACTAAACCATCCCAGTTAAAAAGATTCATCTTATTGTTGTCAGGAGCCCCACTGTCATCAACGAACTTTTCTGTGTTTACAGATATATCTACCTTGAAGTAGGCTTGCTGAAGTGCGCTATACCCATTAAGCCCTATCGATATAAGTAGCGTTGCAAGCATAATAAGAGCAAAACAAATGGATGAAATACCATAGATCTTTAATCTGGTTTCACGGGCTCTTCTTGATTGTATACTTTTTCTAATCATATCTTTCAGCTAACCGCCGTGATATAGAAAGAGCAAAAATATTGAGTAACAGGGTAAAGAAGAAAAGTGCTAGCCCTAGGCCAAAGGCTGACAAGGTTTTAATATCATCAAACTCTGTATCTCCAGTAAGGAGTGAAACAATTTGAACTGTGACGGTGGTTACGGACTCTAATGGATTGACTGTCAAATTTGCGCTTAATCCCGCGGCCATTACAACAATCATTGTCTCTCCGATAGCACGACTAACGGCCAAGAGAACCGCGCCGACCAAACCAGGAATAGCAGCGGGCAGTATAACGATGTAAATTGTTTCAGCTTTTGTGGCACCAAGTCCCATTGAACCGTCTCGCAAGCTTTGCGGAACAGCTCTAATAACGTCGTCGGATAAAGAGGAAATAAACGGAATAATCATTATACCCATTACAGCACCAGCTGCTATAGCTGATTCAGATGAAACATCTAAACCCAGTGAAAAACCAATTTCCCGGAAAAATGGAGCGGCAGTCAAAGCAGCAAAATATCCATACACAACAGTTGGAATACCAGCTAAAATTTCCAAAGTTGGTTTTACGAAATCTCGAATTTTAGGCGTAGCAAACTCCGCAAGATATATTGCAGAGAGAAGGCCAATTGGGATAGCCACACACATTGCTATGAAAGAAATTAGTAATGTACCTAATAGCACAGGTATCATGCCAAATGAACCTTCAGCAGCCACTTGATCTGTTCTTATAGCGACATTCGGAGCCCAATGAAGTCCGAATATAAAATCAAAAAAATTATATAAATTAAAAAATCTCAACGCTTCAAAAAATAGACTCAATATAATGGCTACCGTTGTAAAAATAGCAATAACTGCTGAAGCGAAGAAAATATTAACTATAAATTTTTCAACCTGTTCCCTTGCGTTTGAGCCAGGTTTCTGTCTATAGGAAATAATCATACCCAATAACGCAGCGCATAAAATAACCACTAATCCACGATAAAAGTGCAGTTGCTCGAAAGCTATTTTATAGTCCTTTGCTAGCATTATTATATTCTCTTCACCAGTGGAAATTTTTCCATTTGAGACATTAATAACTTTTGCCAAGATAAGACTTACAAAAGATTCATTAAATGTGGGATTTAATTCTTGAATTTTATTATAGAAAATTTGATCTATATAGTTTGGCCCACCGATTGTTAGAACCAATAATATTAGCAAAGAGGGTATGAAAGCCCAGAGGAAGGATTGTTGTCCATAGTGAGACGGAAGTGCTTTTGTACGATCGCTAAATAATGCAGCTTTTCTAACTATACCGCTTTTTGCGTGATAATAAAAATATACAGATAACCCCAGAAGCACAAAAAAAACGAAACTTAGAGGAAGGGTCATTGAAGTGAAAATCCTGTCTGGAGATTAACGTGCCATAAAGCCAATATGTTAATCGGCTTTATGGTCTAAGTAAATGGTTAAAAAACTATGGCTTTGGAATAAGGCCAGCAGCTTCTAAGGGGCTACCGCTCACTGCTAAGCTCATAAAATAGTCAGAAAACTCTTGAAGTCCTGGAACTACCCCAACGTGTTCTTTTTTAACATAAAAGAATAGTGGCCGAGAAACTTTGTACGAACTATCAGCAATTGTACCCATTGATGGAGCTACACCGTTTATGACAGAACCCTGAACCTTATCTTTATTTTGGTCAAGAAATGAATATCCGAAAATACCAAATCGATCCTGATTTGCAGCAAGCTTTTCTATAATCAGGTTGTCATTTTCTCCTGCCTCGGTAACAGCACCGTCTTCTCTTAGTGCAGAACAAAGGGCCTTGTACCCGTCATCACCTTTTTTAGGCATTTTATAAACCTTCTTGCAAGTATCGTGCATGACCAACTCTACGAAAGCATCTCGTGTGCCGGAAGATGGTGGAGGAGCCAAAACATCTATTTTAACACTCGGCAAGGACGGATTAATGTCGCTCCATCTCTTATAGCCATTGTCTACCATTTTCCCGTTAGACATTATTTTAGCTGACACAGCTTTGAAAATCTCTTCCTTAGTTAAAGAAAACTTCTGTGCTTTATTGCTGTTTGAGAAAGTTATTCCATCAAAGCCGATCATATACTCAACCGGCGTAATACCGTTTGCAGTACAAGTCTCTTTTTCGCTTGATTTCATTGCCCTACTTGCATTGGTTACGTCTGGATGATCAAGACCGATCCCTGCACAAAATAGTTTCGCGCCCCCACCGGTACCCGTTGATTCTATAACTGGGGCTTTAAAGTCAGTGTTTTTCGCAAAACGCTCTGCAACGATGGTTGAAAATGGGAATACGGTAGAGGATCCAACGATCGATATTTGATCGCCTTCCCTAGCCATCAGCGAGCCAGTGCTTAAGACTGCCCCTACAACTGC
>CACDWF010000033.1 GCA_902556405.1 uncultured Alphaproteobacteria bacterium
TTCCCCTTAAGACAACACAACTTCAATGTCACCTTGAGATATTTCAACGTACTTTCCCTCTTTCTCTTTTTTGATTGAATATGTTTTTGCAAAGCTAAAGGATGTAAAGATTAGAGCAAGTACTGATGTTAGTAGCAAAAGCTTCTTCATTATTTATTCTCCTATTTACTGTTCATAGACTTCCTCACCATACCTTGTTTCTGTAGAAACTGGTAAACTAACTAACTTCGTTTTTAGTAACTAATAAAAAGATTTAAAAAGTTTTATAAATCAATGATTGTTTTAGATAAGACATTACTCAGCCATAAACGAGTGTTAACCACTTGATGTGGTTATAGAGAGTTTATGCCTGTGCAGTCTTAAGTATACCCAAACGCACTCCATGCTGAAAAACTCATCTAATTTATCAATATGTTTAATCTGGAAGAGGTGTGGAGCCAGTTTCAGAACGATAAATCTTACCGTCTCTTTTTAGCCCAACATACATCACGGCATCTCTGCTACCACTCGGAAATGTTGTATTGCTATGGATGACTATTATATCCTCATTCTCATAAATGCATCTAACATTTTCACGTTTTACATCAGGATTTTGTAATATTTTTCCAAAGAACTCTTTCCATTCCTCAAGTTTTATGACTTTACCTGTTGAGTGAAATTGAAACTCCCAATCTGGATGGAAGAATTCAGCTAATTTATCTATATTTCTACTCTCCCAAGCTTCGTTAAATTTCTCAAAGATAGCCATTTTTACTCCTACTGCTACATTACTTAATATTTTATACTGTATGGATTTTTATAGTTTTGAAAAGATAATAAATTGACTATTACTTGAAAAGAAAACGTTCTTAAAACCTAGGTTGCTAAGCGACATTAGAGTTTACTTTATTGTCATAACTAGTCTGTCACTAATACCTGCGACATTAGAGTGGTATATTGCAATTGTCCCTGTAATACTTGCAAGTATAGAGTTTAAAGTCATAGGGAGTTTCATCAATGGCAATGAATTGGCAGAAGGTTAGACAAGTTTTAGACAACATGTATACCAATAAACAGTTAGCTGGAAAGATTGGCAATGAGAATGCCCATGAGGATTATATGCTCATAAAAGAAACAAGCATGGCTGTTGGTGAAGAAGCTAAAGATGTATTTGATAAAGAACTAGAAGAAGAGAAGTACAAGTTAGGAAAGTATAAACTCATCCATGAGGATACAGATATGATTATTTGGAAACAGATTGGCACTTATGATGGTAAGAAGCAGATTATCAGAAGCGTCTGTATGTTTCTTAAAGATGGGAAGATTTGGAGAGAAGTTGATAAAATAAGAGAAGCAGATAAGGGCGAAACATTATAAAAGAGGGGGATTAATTATGGTTAAAGAAACGGCAGTAGAGATAATTGATATATATACTCACAAGGTGGAGAAGAGATTAGATAGACTAGGCACGTACTTAGTCTTTATCGTTATACCTTTGTTATTAATTATAGCAATGCAACTAGGTGCTTTGATTATCTACTTGTTTAGTTCTAGCTAGGGTAGGCATGGGCCATAGGGGGGTATGTAGATAGTTATATATGACCTTGCCAATGGATTAGGATTTTTAGATTGAGACTTTTAAAGAGTCTAAACTACAGTTAAGTCTTACTACTTAGTGATAATAAATATAGAAATACTATTTAAAAGCTAGTAGTGTGTAGTCGTGGCCATACTAAGTACAAACTTTTATGACCTTGTTGAACATACTTGTTCTGCTATTCAGGCTTTTGAGAAGAGAAAGAATAAAAGAAGTGAAAGAGAACAAGAAGGCTTTGAAGTAGCAGTAAAATATATACTTGAGTTACTTTGGAAGTCACATCAAAGCTATCCATATAGGTTACCAAAGATAAACCTAAACAAGAATTATTATAGCAGTTCAAACATCTACAAAAAGCAGGACTTAACATATCGTATCTTGATTGAGAATGTGTACCTACCATTACAAAAAATGGGATGGATTAAAGAAGAACGTAAGGGCTACAATGACAGGTCAGGGGAGGGCAATTCAGACACAACATGGTTCAAGCCAAGTTACAAGTTAAAGCAGACTCTTGAGTCCTTAGAAGGACACTCAAGCATAACTATCAAGCCTGACTTAACAATGGAACGTATTATTCTTCGAAACGAAGAGGGAAGGAATATACCTTATACCCAAAATGCTGTGACACGCGTTATGCAAGAGAATTTACTGGCTATTAACACTATGTATCAAAAGCATCACATAGACCTTCGTATCATGGACAATCAATATAAGAAACTGTCCTGCGAGTTGCTTCAAAAGAAGAAGAATAACAGAAGGCAAAGACAACGGCAGCTGGACTTTTCTAGGAAGGTTTTGGCTAGGATATTCAATGATAGTAAGTGGGGAGTAGGTGGTAGGTTTTATAATGGATGGTGGCAAGAGATACCTTCAAAGTATAGAAAGTATATAACAATAGATGAAGGCTATACCATAGAGCTAGACTACTCTGCTTTACACCCCCACGTAGTCTACTTCCAAAATGATTTGGAATTAAGAGATGATGCCTATACACGCATTTTGCTTGTGGGTGGTATTGCCTTTACAGAAGAAAATAGAAAGATTGTTAAACAAGTTTTCAATGCGATGCTTAATGCAAAAAGGATGATGATTAGACAGCCAAGAGGACTAGATTTAAAGCCTTTGAAGAAGAGATGGTCTGAGATAGTACCTATTGTTTTACAAGCCCACCATGATATTCAGCATATGTTTTTTGGAGGTTATGGGGGTAACCTGCAGTATGAAGATAGTTGTATGGCTGAAGATGTCCTTTTAGCTGGGGTTAAGGAGAATATAGTGACTTTACCTGTCCATGACTCATTTATTGTGCGCAGACAGCATGAAGACTTTCTTCGTCATCAAATGATTGCATCTTTTGTTAAAAGGTGGGGTAGAAAGCCAAAGATAAACGAAAGTGATTTGATACAACCTTTGGACTATTTTGATGAGATGGGAGAAGCAAGAACTGAAGAAATAGCCAAAGAAGATAGATTACATAGCAAGTGGTATGATAGAAACGTGATGTGGATGCATAGAGAAATATGATAGTCCATTTTGCAAAATAGAATTCGTATCTCTACAATTTTCTATTAAGAGAGAAAGGAAGATTGAGTGGAAAAATTTGACAGAATAGTTAAGGCAATAACAAATAAAGACCCTGAAGTTCTCAAGGGCGCAATCCATCCAGATTTCATGTTAATTCGTGAAAATAGTTTAGTTTCAAAAGATGAACAACTTGAATTTTTACAAAAGATGTTTGAAGGGGATAACGAATGGTTAGACTTTAAATGCTGCTATGAGGACGAAGATACACTTGTCTGGAAATACCTTTTATATATTAAATCAGAGGATAAAAAATTATTGGTTACTAATCATCAGGCTTTCAAAGATAATCTACTTTGGCGTATTATGCTTAATGCAAAAGAGGTATCAAAAGAGTTAGAAACAATTACATGAGTAACTTTGACAAAATGATTAAGCTTATCGAAGAAAAAGATATCAAAGGGATGGAGGAGTGGCTTCATCCAGACTTTTTGTTTGTAGTTGATTATGAAATGGAAACTCGAGAGGAGTGGCTCAAGGAGACAAAGCGGTTACTAGACGAGGACGAATTTTCAATCCTTAACATTAAACTATTGTACGAAGACGAAAATGTTATTGTTCATCAAGGAAAGTACGATGTTGAAGGGACACAAAGAGCTACAGTAAGTACCACCCATCTCAGAGAAGGGCGACCTTGGAGGCAGTTAGTCAACAGATTAGCGGTGGGCTAAATCTTTTGTTTTATCTGTAGTTTCTTTTTCCATCTACTCTAACGCGCTGATACAACGTCTCAGGTAGATTGTAGGCTTGGTAAATGTTGTTGGAGATTGATGTTCTGTTTTGGTAAACATTCTTTACAATCCACTTAGCTCCTTTGAAGCCAAGAAATCCCAACATGCCTAGAAACATTAAACTTGTTATTGAACACATGAATTAGAGATAGCATTATTTTGTAATTTATCAAATGCGACATTTTGAATTACCAGAAAATACCAAAAAAAGAGAGCTTTTTCCCAAATAGTGCATTTTTATTGCAAAAGTTAGGAATTATTACTTTTCAAGGCGTTGAAAGCAACAAACAATGATTACTGTGGTTGTATTAAAATAAGGAGATATACATGAGTGTAGCAAGAATAAATATGGTTGATTGGCGTTCTGAGGAATTATTTGATGAAAAAACAAAAAACACGGCGTCAACAATGCGTCAATCTTTTCCAAATGCTGAGATAATGCTACGCATTAAAACTACTCCAACATCGGTGGTGGCTATATCTGTCTATCCTAGTCAAGAGAAAGCCGATGAGGCAAGAGTTGAGCTGGACAAAAGAGTGGCAGGCTATGGAGATGCCGTTAAAGACCATTGGTTTCTAGAGGGGGAGGTGATATCTGCACATATAAATGAGGAGTGGGTACAGAAAAGCATAAAGAAATAAATGGCGTTTCTTTTTTATAATTATAAATAACCCCATCTGCTGCACACTTCAAGAATATACTACGTGCATACCCCTAGTGTACCATGCGTGGGAGGGGTAGACCAAACGGTAGACCAAAAGTGGTTAATTTTATCAATAATGTGTGATAGAGTTTGTATCTTAGCAGTCGAGTAAATAGCTATGTTTTTATGGTAGACGCAGCGGACTCAAAATCCGCCGGTAGTGATATCGTGAGAGTTCGAGTCTCTCCTTGGGCACCATCTAAAATGACATCCTGTTGATTTGTAGGCATTTTGTGTGAACGATTCATGAGGGGTAGACAAGATGATAGCCAAAAATGGTACTTCTTTCACGTTAAAACCAGGATAATGTAAAAAACCTATTGGTAACGGAAGAAGTTTCAGTAGAAGTGAATATTATCTATAGATATGAATATTATAAGAGTACTACACAAGGGGGATATACAAGTAGTATGTTCCTGAAGTATGCAACAGGTGCGGTCTTTACAACTAAATTTGTTGAATGCATAATATGAACTGTTTCCAAATCACGAGGGCGGTCATTTCAATGCAATTTTCTGAAAAAAAATATCAAAATAATAGACATAAGACCTTTTACCTTTCCGCAGGAGAAGAAAATAATAAAAAAATTTATTTTATTCATGGATGGCCTGAACTGAGCATAAGTTGGAGAAACCAATTAGGATTTTTCTCAAATCTTGGTTTCCATGCAATAGCTCCAGATATGAGAGGATACGGCCAATCATCTATCTACGATAAGCATGCTGATTACTGTCAAGAAGAAATTGTTAAAGATATGATTGAACTCCATACCCATCTTGGAGGAGGAGAAGCAATATGGGTTGGGCACGATTGGGGGTCACCAGTTGTATGGAACATTGCTTGCCACCATGACGAGTATGTAGAAAAAATTGTAAGTCTTTGCGTGCCATTTAAAATGATGGAAAATGACAACATGCTATCAAGTATAGATAGGCAGCTTTATCCGGAAAACGAATTTCCTTATGGGCAATGGGAGTACCAAATTTTTTATAGGGAAAATTTTGATAAAGCAAAACAATCATTAGAAGATAACCCCAGAAACACAGTTAAATGCCTCTTCAGAAGTGGCAATGTAGAAAACTTGGGAAAGCTCGCCAATACCGCTTTCGTCAGAAAAAACAATGGTTGGTTTAAAAACGGAATAGCACCAGATATTGCTTTGGATGAGAGTGTTTTATCTAGAAAAGAGCTAGAAATATATTCAAAATATTTGTCAGAAAATGGGTTTTTTGGCCCTGGTTCATGGTACATGAACACAGACCTTAATTATGAATATTACAAGAAAGCTCCACTTAAAAAACTAGGTAAACCAGTCCTTTTCATTCATGCAAAATACGATAGGGTTTGTGACACGTGTCATACGAGCCTAGCAGACCCTATGAGAGAAAATTGTTCTAATTTAAGGGAGGCGACCATTGAGAGTGGTCATTGGATGGCACAAGAAAAACCCGATGATGTTAATAAAACCATTAAAGAGTGGCTAGCTATTTAAAAATCAATACTGATACTTGTGCGCAATAGATCAATTTATGCTTACACCCACATAATTGGATACTATTTTCTACCTTTCCCATGCATGGGCATAAAGGGCATGAAGATAGTATGTTCTTGAAGTGCGCAACAGATGGGGTAACTTAGCTATAAATCTTTACTAAATCCATACCCTCTTTACGCCCTCTTATTTTATAATTTTGAATATCTTCATACTTGCATTTTAACCCAATCCTACTTGCTACATCTTTGCTTATAATAAAATTTGTATCAAACTCTTTGCAGGAGTCACATATTCTACTTGCTACATTCACAGGATCTCCAATCACAGCAAATTCAGTCCTCAGCTCACTTCCTATGTTTCCAAAAACGCAAGGTCCATAATGAATGCCAATTCTATGTTCAATTTGTTGCAGTCCTTGTTCATTTCTTAACTTATTCCAATCCTTCAATTTCTTATTCATTGTTAATGCACAATCAAATGCATTCTGTGCATCATTACCTGCTGATTTAGGAGTTCCAAAGTTAGCCATAACAGCATCACCAATGAATTTATCTACAGTTCCTTTATGAGAAAAAATGGAGTCTACCATCATCGTTTGATATTCCGACAGCAGAGATAAAACATCTTTAGGATCCATTTTTTCAGAAAGTTTTGTAAATCCTACAATATCAGTAAATAGAATTGCGATGTCCAAATCTTTTGAGCTTCCCTTATCAAGTGTCCCCTCCGACTTCTCGATCTCCTCTTTGATATCTGGTGAAAAATATCGTCCCAAAACGGCATTGGCTCTTTCTGTTTTTTTTACAGATGAGATTACCGCTTGAAAAAAGAAAAAGATTATTAAAAGCCCGATTGTGAAAAAAATGAGTACAATAATGTTATCCCTCAAAAACCATGAATTTATTGCCATGCCGTCGTTGACAAGAACACCAAAGTAATCATTCGACAAAAAAGTTTTTGGATGGCTAATATGAATTAACAACAAAAAAAAGGGAGGTGTCAAAGATAGTGTTATATTTAAAATAACAGCCCATAATCTCAAAAAAAGAAGCGATGTTAAAAGAAAAATTGGTACCCTAAAAAAAATATAATCTGTCCATTTTCCAAGACCCTCAATAGAGCGGTACCTATCCTCATCGATCATGTTGTAGAGATAACCTTCCAATTCATCTCTAAAAAACATAGTAATATGCACTAGAAGGATGAAAAATATAAGAAAAGTTGCATAATTTTTGCTCGTCAGGACTTTATAACCTAAAAAACTTGAGATTAACCAGATGACAGGAATGAAAAGCGAAACCCCTTTTATCAGAGGAATTCGTGAACTGGCGACATCATAATTTTGATCAAAGATATTAAAAAGAGCAACCAATGCGAGAAAAGTACAGCCGCCTTTTAATGCTCTAAGTTCCCATTCCGTACCCTCACTAAAAAATTTTCTTTTCAAGATCTGACCTCCATCAATGCTTCGATATATATCATTAATTACAATACATTAGTTTGTCTACCCCTAAACCGGGACCACTAGGGGTACGCACGTAGCATAATTTTGTAATGTGCAGCAGATGCGGTGCTATCGTTTTTTGAACTTAATTATTCTTAAGGATTACTCTATTTTTGTCATGGATATTCACAAGCAATTATTGACGTTAAGAAAGTTCAAGCACAACTTTTCCGTTAGAAATGTTCAACTTATGCTCTGGAACAATCATTGGATCTCCTAATGATTTACCTGCAACTCCTAGCCCATTTGAGTCAAACTCACTCGAGTGGTACCTGCCACGTTTTGTACAGGCGAATGGCACTTTAGGGTCGCCTGTTAGGCCGATGGCTTTTCCCTTGTGAGGGCAAGTCAATTCAACAATCAGGTAGTCTTTATCTCTCCGCATTACCGCAATAAATTGCGTTTGTCCAGTGCCTGCATAGTCTGCACTATCATTCGGACGGGCAATAACACTAACATCTCCAGGTTTAAGTTGTGAAATATCAATGCTTGCAGGACCATTTCCAAGTTGCAAAACTTTCTTAAGCCCCATCGGAATATCAGTTGGGATATTAGCCCAACCG
This sequence comes from uncultured Alphaproteobacteria bacterium, assembly GCA_902556405.1. Classification (GTDB taxonomy): domain Bacteria; phylum Pseudomonadota; class Alphaproteobacteria; order Rhodobacterales; family Rhodobacteraceae; genus CACIJG01. The sequence continues at coordinate 8,158 of CACDWF010000033.1, forward strand.
CTTAAATCTGCGGCTGTTGCAGCGTTAAGCACAGCTGGACATAAGAATGTGGCCGTGCTAGCGAGAGTGACAATGATGTGTCGACGAGAAATTTCTTTCATATTCAGGTTATCCTTTCTTTGTTATCCATATGTTTCTAAAGGTGTTGTCACGGTCTATAAAACTATGTTTAATCGAGCCTAATATATGGAGACCAAGAACCACAAGTAAGACCCATTTTAATGCAAAGTGAGCTTCCATGAACAAGTCCCCTAAGTCAGATCTGGCAAAGGCAACATTAATGGGAAACAATAGCTCGGAGTTTCTAAGGCCCGAAGCGGTAATGTAGCCAGTAACCACATAAGCAATAAGAATTGCATATAGGGTGATTTTAACTAAGGCAGCAAGTATCTTTTCCCACCATACATGATCAGAATTAGGTGGGCCAACCCCAAAAGCTAACCTTACTCCGATCCAGATAAAAACGAGAACTAAAAACAGCTGCCCCCCCCACTGGTGAAAGACCAATGCATTTGAACCAATAATTTTATAACTATATAGCAGTCCAGAGGTGGCCAAAGCTAACATTAGAGCGGCTGTTGTCCAATGTAACGCTATTATCCCAAAAGAATATCTCATCTCACCCGCTTTTTTCAACAGTACTCTTAAATCCCAAAAAAACCTTCAATCGTGGCCGCCGTATTTCAGGCTTCCAAAATGTAAAAATCATCTTTATTATAATCACTCAGTTCTTCGATCTTGCTCCGAGTTTTTTTTGAAAAAGAGTGTTCTAAAATTTTACCCCAGAAAAAGATCCATATTTGTAGATAGTATGGATCGGTAACTTGGCAAGAGACGGGCACCCGTTTTTGCTTTATCATTTGGTATGCCCTCTCACTTATGAAGCACACAGGGTGTAAACGTAGTATATTCTTGGATTGTGCAGCAAATGAGGTGTTTTAGAACATCTACCTTACAGATTCTTTGTAATAAATAAGACCCTTCATAGTATCATTACCCCAAGAGGTTTTTCCAACTTGTCTCATTCCCATCTTATTATAAAAACCGATAGCCTTATGATTGGTAGTTCTAACGGATAGATAGAGGTTGGTATCTATCATTTTGAAGAACTCTTCAAATATCTTTGTAGCGTGACCTTTACCTCTTTCATTAGATATCATCTGGTGAATGATACCTTCACCTCTTTCTGCAAAAACTTTAGAGTTGTTACTTACTCTGGTTCTTCGTTTGTAAATGTTATAAGTAAGAACAACGCCACCCTCAAAAATACATCTTCCCTCTTCTATTACTCTTTTGAGTTTGTCAGTTCTTACGTGAGGAAACCAAACCTTATACTTTTGATAATATGAATATACTCTTTCGAAATCATCTAACGTAGCGTGGTTCATAGTAGAGACATATACCTATACAAAATTTATTCAAATATTTTGTCGCACGCATTGGTGCTTTTACAACCGAGTTACAAACATTTTTCGGTACCTCTCTAATGTCAAAACAAGAATAATCTAAAAAAACTATTGGTCATGGAAGAAGTGTGCAGCAGATGGACTATTTTTGTAATGGTCTTTTAAACTATATCATGAAATACTTCTCAAAATTGAAAACGGAAGATATTATTCCTCTATGAGACTTACAGGATTTTTATTTTCCTTGCTTATCCTTTTATTTGGAAGCTACGATATCAGTCGGGGTAGTGAACTGCAAAGCGCTTCTGCTGCATACAAAGAAGGCGACTATGACACTGCTTTGCAGACCTTTAAACCATTAGCAGAAAAGGGAGATATGATTGCTCAATTTAACTTGGCAAAGATCTATCGTGAGGGAAAAGGCGTTCCCAAAGATTATAAGACCGCTGTAAAATGGTTTTCCCTTTCCGCTGAACAGAGCAATGCCAAAGCACAATATCACCTAGGGGTGGCACACAGTTTTGGACTCGGCGTAGTACCTGACTATAAAATTGCATTGAAATGGTTTAATAGGTCCGCGGAACAAGGTAATACTTTTTCTCAATATCATCTTTCTAGGCTATATTATTTAGGGAATGGAGTTCCAGAAGATAAAGTATATGCACACATGTGGGCAAATCTAGCTTTCTCAAGTGGATTTGGAATGGCTCAACAACTTCGTCAACTACTCACAGAGAAAATGACCTCAAATCAGATAGAAAGGGCCCAAGAATTGGCCAGAGAATGTTTTAAGAAGAATTATAAAGGATGTTAGAAAACTAACTACTTATTGGTTTTTTTTGCCTTCACTCTGACACGCCTTGGCTGTTGCTTTAACTTTTCTCCAAGCTTTGTCAAAAGCAGTATTGTGACTATAGTTGCTACAAATATCATACCCTATATGTA
>CACDWF010000034.1 GCA_902556405.1 uncultured Alphaproteobacteria bacterium
CGATCAAATCAAAAAAGCTGACTTTAAAATAACTTCTCTATTTTTCCACAAGTTGTTCTTATCTAAGTTCATCTGGGCTCTTATAGTATTTAACCTTTTTTCTTTCAGTAGTTTCTCTCAAGAAACTGAAAGAAAAGAGGAATTGCTGAAAAGTTCATTGGAGGCATCACTTGTCGAATTTTATCAGACCGACCATCCAATATCTTCGTTTTACATTAGGAGGAATTTTGAACCTTATTGGATAGGGAATGATGAACGACTGCAAGGTCTAACAAGGTCGATAAGCGAGGCAGAATTTCACGGCTTACCTTTATCGCGCTATCCCCTAAGAGAGCTAAGTCAAGCCATTTTTGAGATCGATCCATCTCAACAAGCAAAGCTTGAACTAATGGCAACAGAAGCCTTCTTATTGCTTTCGCAAGATTTATCAGGTGGTATCTTGAAACCGAATAAGATAGATCCCAATATCAATGTTATTCCGGACAGAAGGAATATCAATGTTCTTTTGGAATCATTGACAAATAGCTTGAATTTTAATTCGTTTGTTCAGCAACTTTACCCGAGTTCAGATGAATACGAAAACCTGCTTAAAGAATTTAGAAAACTTCGAGAGATTTCTCGGAATGGCTCTTGGGGAGACCTTGTGCCAGTTGATGCTGTATTAGCGAAAGGAATGACACATGAGAATGTGCCCTTTCTTCGTAAAAGACTTAGTAAAATGGGTTACCCGGTGTATGAAATTCATTCCAGGCTATTTGACGAACAGCTGAATGAATCAGTGAAGAGGTTTCAAGAGTACCATGGCTTAAACCCCGATGGGGTGTTCGGGAAAAGGAGTATTGAAGCTATCAATGTCCCGCCTAAAACCAGATTAATACAGGTACTGGTCAACTTGGAAAGGATGAGATGGAATAATCGGGACCGGGGTTCGGAATATGTTTTAGTTAATCAACCAAACTTTCATGCATATTTCAAATCACGAAACGAAAAAGTTTGGCAATCGAGAGTAGTCATTGGCCTTCCAAGCAATCAAACAGCAGAGTTTAACGATACAATGACACACATGGTCGTCAACCCAACATGGCACGTTCCAAAGAGTATAGCAGTTGATGAATACCTTCCACTGATTCAGAGCGATCCTAACTTTTTGACAGATAATGAAATGGTTTTAATGGTTAGGGGTACCGATACGATAATTGACTCAAATTTAATAGATATGCAGGCTTTTACTCCTGATAACTTTCCTTTTCTTATTAAGCAAATACCTAGCAATATTAATGCTCTAGGCCTTGTAAAATTTATGTTTCCGAATAAATTTAGCATTTACATGCATGACACTCCCATGAAAGATTTATTTTTCAAAGATGAAAGAACATTCAGCCACGGTTGTATTAGACTACAGGAACCTTTCCAATTCGCATATTCTTTGCTTAGAGATCAAGAGGTTGAACCAGAGAAAAAATTCCAAGAAGTTCTTGAAAAAGAAGAAGAAACTTATATAAATTTAACTAGAAATATTCCGGTCTATATTACTTATCGTACTGTATTTTTCGATGAGTATGGTCAGATACACTACAGGGCTGATGTTTACGGAAGAGATGCGCTTGTATACATGGCTTTGGTTGAAGCAGGAGTATCAATTTATTGACAGTAATCTTGAAACCTTCGATTAGAATAGTGTGAGATGCTAACCCTAAGCGATATTTCTAGCCAAATAGGTGGAACCTTGGAAGGAAATCCGGCTTTATTGGTGTCTGGACCTAGCGAACCGAGGTTTGCGAGTAAAACACAGCTCGCATTAGCATTGAACGATCAATATATTGAAGAAATTAGCTGTGGTAAGGCAAAAGCAGCATTATTTACAAAACCAGTGAACTGGAGAAAATTAAATCTTGAGGGTGCAATTTTTCTTAATACGGGTAAGATAGCTTTGTACCAAATTAACAAGCTATTCCACTATCCTCCAAAGGGCACGAAGGGTGTGAATCAAAGTGCGTTTGTTGACGGTTCAGCAAAAATAGGCAAGCGTGTAAACATTGGGCCATTTTCATACATAGGAGCTAATTGTGTGGTTGGAGATAACGTGACTATTTTTTCAAATGTTTCAATAATGAATAATGTAAATATAGATAGTGGTACCATTCTCTATCCTGGTGTTAAAGTTTTAGAAAATGTCAAAATAGGTAAGAATGTAATATGTAATTCAAACGCAGTTATCGGGAGTGATGGTTTCTCTTTTGTTTCAGATACAGGTGAAGGTATCGAAAAAGTTATGTTATCCAGATCAGACGAAGTAAAGATGAGTTTGAACAAATATCTCAAGGTCGAAAGTTTAGGTTCCGTTGAGATACACGATTATGTTGAGATAGGCGCTAATTGCTGTATAGATAGAGGAACCATTGCCAACACAACCATAGGGGAGGGCACGAAATTAGATAATCTTGTTCACATAGCACACAACGTCCAACTTGGTAGGAATTGCCTAATATGTGGTCAAGTCGGAATAGCTGGATCAGCAAAAATAGGTGATAGAGTAGTTATGGGTGGACAGTCTGGAGTCGGTGACAACATTGAGGTTGGATCGGACGTAATTCTTGCTGGTAAAACCGGTCTATCGGTTAATGCGAAGTCTAACCAGTTTCTAATGGGTAACCCTGCCATGTTGAAAAGTAGAAATCTTGCCTCTTACATGGCATTTAGGCGATTGCCGCAATTGATAAAAATGTTGAAAAAATAATTTAGATATATAGCGTGGCACAAATTTTTTATATTACAAGTTTTGGGGACCTCCATCATGAATAGCATAGAACAGAAGGTTTTAGAATTGGTTGGAGAACAAGCAGGTATAGACCCCAAAGAAGTTTCTCTAAATAGTAAGTTTGAAGAGCTTAATTTGGACTCAGTCGCTATTGTTGAGTTGGTTTTTATGTTAGAAGAAACATTTAAGATATCAATCCCATTTGAGGGCTTAGATGAAAGTGAGCTAAAGAGAAACTTTAATACTGTTTCAAGTCTTATTAATCTCCTAGAAGATCTTTTACAGAAGAATGCTTAAGGTTTTTTTATTGTTTTTGAACTTTTATGAAAAATAGAGTGGTAATTACGGGTATGGGAGGTGTTTCATCAATCGGGATGTCCGTACCGGAAATATATAATAGTTTAAGGGAAGGGAAATCTGGAATTGGGCAACTTGAATTTCCAGATGTAAGCAGACTAAAAGTAAAAACCGGTGGGCAAATAAAAAACTTTGATCCAAGCAACTTTTTTGAATTAAAGCAAGTTGATAGGATGGATAGATTTTCTCAATTTGCTTTATTGGCTGCAAATGAGGCAATAACGACTTCAGGACTGAAAACTTGTAGAGAAGATTGGTCAGAAAATGCTGGTATAATATTGGGTTCGTCAATTGGCGGCATTGAAACAATTAACAACAGCTATAAACAAGTTTTTGAGGAAGGGCATAATAGGTTGCATCCCCTTACTATACCAAAGATCATGAACAACTCAGCAACTAGTTTGATTTCTATTGAATATCAAATTCAGGGACCAAGCTTTACAGTTTCCTCAGCTTGCTCTTCTGCCAATCATGCCATGGGCTTGGCTTATGAAACCATTAAATCAAGAAAATCGGAAGTGATGATTACAGGTGGGAGTGAGAGTTTTCTTAGTTTTGGTGGGATCAAACCTTGGGAAAGTTTACGAATTTTATCTCAGAGCAAGTGCCGCCCATTTTCTAAAGGAAGAGATGGGCTCGTTCATGGTGAAGGTGCCGGTATATTTGTATTTGAAAGTTTGGAGTCTGCAAAAAAAAGAAGAGCGACAATCATCGCAGAAGTTGTTGGCTTTTCAATGTCTTCAGATGCATCTGATCTAATCAAACCAAATAATATTGGCCCTAAGAAAGCTCTTAGGGGTGTATTGAAAGATGGAATGATAAATAAAACAGAAGTGAGCTATATCAATGCACACGGGACTGGTACTATTTTGAATGATAAAGTGGAATGTGAGGCCATAAATACAGTTTTTGGACCCCATACTAGAGCTCTTAAAGTCTCTTCTACTAAAGCTATGCATGGTCATCTGATAGGTGCTACCGCGGCAATTGAACTATTAGCTTGTACGCTTGCTGTCAGTGAAAAAGTAATCCCACCAACTATCAACTATGTAGGTTTAGATCCTGATTGTGATCTCGATGTAGTCCCAAACTATTCTCAAGAGTTGAAAAGCGTAGACGTAGTTCTTAACAATTCTTTTGCATTTGGTGGGATGAACGCGGTATTAGCTTTAAGGAAATACGATGATTAGGTACCTAGTTTCTTTATTTTTATTTTTGTAATTCGATTTCCTTTTCTTTTTAATATTTCATATCGAAATCCATTAAAAATAAAAATTTGTTTTTCTGAAGGTATTGATTGCGCTTCATGGATCACAAGACCTGCAACCGTGTTTGCTTCTTCATCAGGGATGTTCCAGTCTCGATGTCTATTAAGGTCCCTTATGGTCATGTTACCCTCTACTACTATTGAGTTATCGTTAAGTTCCATAACTTGTTGTTCGATTACATCGTGTTCATCACTAATTTGACCGACTATCTCTTCTAAAATATCTTCTAAAGTTATAAGTCCTCTAAGAGCACCATATTCATCAACTACGAGAGCAAAATGCGATTTTCTTTTTAAAAATTGTTTCATTTGTTGATCCAGGGTAGTGGTTTCTGGAACAAAATAGGGCTTCATAGCAACATCAAGAATATTGATATCGTTGACATTTAATTTTCTTACAGATTGGCTAAGACCAAATCGCTTGAATGATCTTAAAACATCTTTGGCGTGTAGTACCCCAATAACATTTTCTGGATTGTCTTTATAAATTGGGAGTCTGGTATAAGGAGAATTCAGACATTTCTCAAAAATCTCATTAGGTGAACTATTTGTGCTTATCATTTCGATCTGACTGCGGTGTAACATGATTTCTTCAACTTCTCTATTACCAAGATCGAGTGCGCCAAGAAGTATATCTCTAGCTTCTTTCTGAACTGCTCCTTCTGAGTGGTGGAGTGATATAGCTCCTGCTATCTCCTCAGTTGCCATTTCTTCACTGTTATCATCCGACTTAACCCCAAAAACGTTGAAAGTAATTCGTACAAAAAATCTAATTGCTTTTATAAACGGAGTGAATGCAAATACAAAAAATCTTACTAAACCTGCGACCTTTAATGAAACCCCTTCAGGATTAGTTATAGCAAAAGTTTTAGGCATAATTTCAGAAAAAACTAATATTAAAAAGGTCATAGTAAATGTAGCAATAATAACACCGTTATCCTTAAAAAGAGAGGTTGCAAGAGAGGTTGCAAGAGAGGTTGCAAGGATATTCACTAAATTATTCCCTAATAATAAAGCTCCCAGTAAGCTTTCACCATTTTCCTTAAGACCTAATGCCCTTGCAGCCATTTTTGAGCCCTTTGCTTTCAGTGCAGTTAGTTTGGCTTTGCTTGCTCCGGTTAGAGCAGTTTCAGATCCAGAAAAAAAGGCTGAAATAATCAATAAGCCAGCAATCGAAAATGATGTTAACCAAAAACTCGAGTCAATAAGCATAATTTATTCCTTTCTTATATACGAATGTATATGGTTATAAGTTTTTTAAATCTTTTTTTGCAAATGGGTGATTTTTCTGAATACTCTTGATCATTTTTTCATCTAAAATATGGGTATAAATCTCAGTAGTGCTTAAGTTCTTGTGACCGAGAATGGTTTGTATTACTCTCAGATCAGCGCCATTTGATAATAAATGCGATGCAAATGCATGTCTGATTTTATGCGGTGAAACGTTCTGTATATTTAATCCAGCAGAGCTGGCGATTTCTTTGATAATCAAGAAAAATCTCTCTCTATTCAAATAACCATTTTTCGATCGCGAAGGAAATAAAAATTCACTTTTATATAATTCCAAGTTCGTCTTTTTTAACTCTTTCAAATATTTTTTAATAGCTGATAGGGCTATTTTTGAAATTGGAACCATTCGTTCTTTATTTCCTTTGCCTTTTATCAAAATCAATTCTGGATTGCCAATGAAAAGGGATTTTTTTAGTGAAACGAGTTCACTAACTCGCATTCCGCTACCGTAGAGTGTTTCGATCAAAGCCTTATTTCTAGCTTTCTCAACTTTATTTTTTCCTACACTACTAGCACAATTCAATATTTTAAATATTTCTACCTCAGATAAGTAACCTGGTATTTTTTTTGTTCTTTTAAAGTTTTTAATATCTTCACAAGGGTTTTGATCAAATAAACCTTCCTTTACTAAAAATTTAAAAAACTGTTTCAAGGTAGATAATCTTCGAGACAAAGTATTGTCTGAAAATCCCTTCTCCCTTTGGTTTTGAAAAAATTTGTTTATATCGGTTTGTTCAAGGGCCTCAACATTTAAGTTTAGTTGGTTAATAAACGCAAAAAAAATATTTAGATCAGCTTTATATGATGACGCTGTATTTAGGCTCATGTTCTTTTCAGTTACAAGACTTAATAGAAAGTCAGATGATAAATCATTGAAATTTTTCATCTATTACAAAACCATTTTTTTTAAAGCATCTAAAGCTATTAATTCTGTTGAAATTTCGTTAACTAAATCAATTAGTCCAATTTTCGTAAGCATTCTTAAGCTTAACTTAAGGTCATTGAACTCAATTGAACCCCCTTTTTCTAAAAGATTTAAACTCTCTAAAAGAATTAATCCTTTTTCCATTTGATTATCACTATTTCTCTTTAAAGGAAAACTTTTTTTAATTATTTCAATGTTAAGCTCTTTTACTAATTCGCATAGGTCGGTATCAGTTTCATAATTGATGAATATCCTTTTTTTGATATCTATCAAACAGTTGATATCGGAATTAGTTGATCTTAGGGTAAAAAATTGATTGGTTACGCTATCAGTCACACTTAGTAGAGCGATAGCAAGATCATTAAGCTTTTTATCATTAGAATAATTTAAGTTTTTTAGCTGATCTCTATATTCGTTAGAAAGGTGTGCTAGTAATTTTTTTTTTTGGAATATTTTAGTAGCTTTATAAAGAGCTGTAAGTGTTTTTTGTTGGCTATTAATCTTAAACGACTGATCTAATTCAATTACAGCTCTCGTTACATTATAAGATTCCTTTTTGTTTTGATGAGAGTTTAGTCTGTAAAGATTAAATAATCTATTGGCACTAACTCCGTAGTTTAATGCTAATTGCTCCATAGATTTAATTCGTATTTCGGGGTCCATTCCCAATTCGCTAAATGCATATGCGTATTTGTTAGGTATTATATCAGGAGGTATTAATGCTTTTTTCCCATGCATTAGATAAAAGTTCGTTGGACTAAGATTATCGATCTCAAAATCGGCAAAATAGTTATACTCAATATCGGGATCTAAATAGTTTAATAGTAGTTGTTTTTCTTTTTCATCAAAATGTCCTAAGGATGACCCTACAGTAAAAGCTAAAGCAGCTGCTTGCCAGTCATTTTTCCTCACTAAGCATATTATCTTAAATTGAAGCAACCCTTTAAAGTTGGGGTACTTATTCGCCAAATTACAAGTTTTTGAAAGCCTTCCATTTAATGATGCAACTTCAATTTTTCTCTTCATAAGATCAATCGAAGGTTCTTTTATAAGGTTGAGGATTTCCTCTGCTTCATCTATTGCCCCTAAGTTGATTAGTTGGTCTATACGTGATAGCAAAAACAAGTACCCCATATTTTTTATGCCTATTGAGTTTAGAGGAGGCTTGGCATCGACAAGCAGAAGTCTTTTGAAGATTTTATTGGTGCTTGATAAAGATAATTTAGGCATATTATTGAGTTTTTCTGCCAGTACTTTTTCGTTAGAGTTACTCCATAAATCTTCTGGAAACTTAGTGCTATCCACTGATATTAGTCCTATTCCGTTTACGTTTAACTCCCCCAAAAAATTTTCTTCAACTTTTTTTTTCTTTAATACACTATTAGATGAATTTAAAATTAACGTTTTGGTATCAATAGCTGTAGATTTTTTTAAATGATTTTGTTGTTTTTGCTCATCCGAATGCACTGTGGAAAAAATAACGGTTAAGGGTATAAAAACTAAGAAAAAAAACTTAATTTTGTAATTGATCATCGATATTAACTTCAATAGTTACCTCACCCTGTGGAGGATCTTGTTCGACCAATAAGTATAGAAAAAAACAGGTAATAAGTAATACTGTTGCACCTATAATATAGTATTTTAACAACCTTATTTGTCTCCACTACAGCTCAATTTTTTTTTGTAATATTCATATTTTTACACTAACGTGCGTTTATATAGCCAGTGAACAAAATTAAAATTAGATTTGTATTGTAAATCAATTTATTCAATGAAACAAATTTTATCTAAATCGATAGCACTTATAGGTTTAATGGGTAGTGGTAAAAGCGCTATTGGTAGGATGCTTTCTGATAAGATAGGCGTTCCGTTATCAGATACAGACAAAATAATTGAGAAAGAAGTTGGAAAGAAAGTATATAAAATATTCGATGACTGTGGTGAAAGATACTTTAGGAAAGTCGAAGAGGAAGTTGTGGGAAGAGTGCTAGATAACTCTCCCCATATCATATCGACAGGCGGGGGATCAATATTATCTTCAAAAACAAGGAAAGCGATTAAATCAAAATCTTTTTCTATTTGGGTTCAATGTGATCTTAATATTATATCAAATCGAATTCTCTATCAGGAAAAACGCCCTCTTTTAAAGAGTGAAAAAATAGTAGATATTCTTATCGAGAAGAATAAGGAAAGAATTAAGTTTTATAGACAAGCCGATAGTGAGACTGTCAATGAAAATCCTAATTTGGAAATTACTGTTGAGGACATAGTTAAAAACTTA
>CACDWF010000035.1 GCA_902556405.1 uncultured Alphaproteobacteria bacterium
GGTGTGCATAATCCACTTTTTGCAAATTTCCGTTAGCCTCCAGTTAAACTCATGTGCCTATTTATCTGACCTTTTATATTCTCCTTAGAAAAATCATAGGCGAAAGAATGTTTTTCTGGTTTTTGATTTATTGAATTTTTAATATTTTCAAGAAGATCATTCTTCGTTGATAACGGGTCTCGAAGTATTTTTCGGAAGTCAAAACTATTACTTTGACCAAGACACTGGTGCATTACGCCAGTTGCATCAATCCTTACACGGTTGCAACTAGAACAAAAGTTATGTGAAAGTGGGGTGATAAAACCCAATTTTATGTCAGATCCCGATATCTTACTATATCGCGCTGGTCCACCAGTTGAGAATGATATATCTTCTAAATTATACCTCTGTGTAATATCTTTTTTGAGGTCATCCAGAGATAAAAAATGGTTCAAGCGGTTTTCATTACCTATATCCCCCATGGGCATTGTTTCGATAAACGTGAGATCAAAATTGTTTTTGATGCACCAATTTATAAACTTATCTATTTCATTCTCATTTATATTTTTCAAGGCGACACAATTAATTTTGACTTTAAGATTTGCATCTTTTGCAGCCTCAATGCCTGTCAATACATCTTCTAGGTTGCCAATTCTAGTAATGAGTTTGAATTTTTTCGGGTCTAAAGTATCCAGAGATACGTTTATTCGCCTTACACCATGAGTAAATAGTTGGCTAGCATATTTATACAATTGTGTACCGTTCGTTGTCAGTGTCAGTTCGTCTAAATCATTAGACAAGTGTGGGTTCAACATTTCGAACAAATTCATTATACCTTTTCTTACTAATGGTTCTCCACCTGTTATTCTTATTTTTTTAATGCCTACTTTTATAAAACTACTGCAAATTTTATACATTTCCTCGAATGTCAGAACTTCTTTTTTATTTAAAAAAGACATCTTTTCAGGCATGCAATAGGTACATCTTAAGTCACAGCGATCTGTCACAGATAACCTTAAATAAGTTATGTGTCTGTTAAAGGGGTCTACAAGTGTGTTATTTTTATGTAATTTATTCACCAGTTTGTTCATTTCTTTACTTTACCAGCAAGATTCTGAAGTTTAAGCATTATTTTTTTTGCCTAAGCCGATTTTATTCTGCTGTATTGGTCGCGCTATGGCTAGGCTTTCAGGCGCCACATCTCTATTTATTGTTGATCCAGCAGCTACTATTGATGCGTCACCAATTTTCAGGGGAGCAATAAGAGATGCGTTTGAACCAACAAAAACATTATCGCCCACTTCAGTATGATGTTTATTTTTTTCCATCATAATTGCAAAATATAGTTCCAGCACCGATATTTGTGGTTGCACCGATCTTTGCATCCCCAATATATGCTAAGTGATTAGCTTTACTTCCAGGCGCTAAACTAGCATTTTTAACTTCCACAAAGTTTCCAACCTTCACTTTCTCTGAAAGATTGGTGCCTGGCCTGAGTCGTGCAAAAGGACCAATTTGGCAATGCTTACCAATTTGAGTCCCTTCTATGTAGCTATAAGATCTTATGATCGTAGAGCTTTGAATTGTCACACCGGTACCGAAAATGACGTTTGGCTCGATAACGCATCCAGCTTTGATTACTGTATCGTGCGAAAAGAAACAGGTTTCTGGTGATGGCAAAGTTACACCGGAGATCATTAGCTTTTCTCTGAAATTATCTTGAAATTTTTTTTCTGCAACTGTTAATTCAAGTTGAGAATTAACGCCAATACATTCGTCTTCTTCGCACTGCACATAGGTAGATGAGTATCCATGCTTAGCTGCCATTTTAGCAATATCAGTTAGATAATACTCTTTATTAGAATTATCGTTTTTTATTTTTTGGATTAGATTAATTATCATACTTGATCTGGCTAGAAGTATACCAGAGTTTGACAAACACTCGGAAGAAGCATAGCCGGGCTCATTCTTTTCAATTATATTGATCAGTGTCTTATTTGGCCCCAGTTGAAATTTTCCATAACTATTTTTTGTTTGTGATTGAAAACCGAGGAAAACGAATTCAAAACCCTTCTCAGCTTTTTTTATCATCCGCTTAACTGTGCAATTCGTAATAAACGGGGTATCTCCATATAATACGAGTATATATTTTGTTTTGATTTTTTTATTATTGAGAGCTATTTTGACAGCATCTCCAGTTCCAAGTTGATTTTTTTGTACACAAAATTTTATCTTATGATCTGAGAGAGCTTCTCTAATAACTAGCTCGTTTTCTTTGCCAATAACCACAATAGCCTCTTTGGACTCGATAGCCTCAGCTAATTCCACACTAAAGCTCAAAAGGTACTTTCCAGCAATCTTATGAAGAACCTTAGGTTTAGGGCTTTTCATTCGAGTACCCTTACCAGCCGCTAAAATTATGGTTGAAACAGTCATCTACACCTTTATGCTTAAAACACAACTTAATTTATTTCATTTAATCTAATTTTGTAAGGAAAAGTTATGAAAGCGTTAGTTTTTGACCTTGATGGCACGCTTGTAGATACGAAATATGATATGCTTGATGCTGGAAATTTAGTGTTTGAAAGTCAGGGTTGGACAACAAGGCTTGAAGGTTTCAGTGGCCTACAAACCGCAATTCAAGGTGGAAAAGCAATACTACGTTACGGACTAAAAGAGGAAGGCATTAGCTTTAACGAGAAGTTGTTGAAGGATTACTATCAATTATACCTCAATAATTATGCTACAGTGTTGGATAAAAATTCCGTGAATTATGACGGTGTAGTTGCCACGCTTGAAAATCTGCAAATGATGGGCGTTAAACTTGGGCTTTGCACAAACAAACCGGAAAAACACGCACGAGAGCTGTTGAAACGGTTAGGCTTGATTGATTTTTTCAAGACTTCTTTTATTGGATCAGATACTGTTGGGGTTGCAAAACCAGATCCAAAACCTCTCTTGGAAGCTATTTACAGGCTAGACAAAAGGCCTTACCAAGTTTTCTTTGTTGGTGATACAAATACAGATGCAAAAGCCGCCAAAAATGCAAATGTTGATTTTATCTTTTGTGAATATGGCCATGGCAGTGTATATAAATTGGCGAAAGGCGAGAGTGCAACAATCAAAATCGAAACATTTAAAGACTTAATCAATATTTACAAAGATAAACCTTGATGTTGTATTGTAATTTGAATATGTATTGTAGATCGAAAATTTGGAGTTAAACATGAGAAATTTATGTCCTTTGTGCCTTCTAATGGCTCTTCTATTAAGTGTCACAACAGCGTTTTCGCAAGCGAGCATAAGTGCAGGTCTGTCGTATGGTTCTTTTAATTACGATATTTCAGGAACAAAATACACAGGTGATGGGGGAGTTTTGAACCTTGATGGCAAATTATCTCCTGCAATAACATACAATTTGAGCATAAGTGATGGTAAGTTTGATGATGTAGTTTTAAATAACAGTGAGGGGTCAATAACCTACACAGTTTTTCCCAATATTGGCATCGATTTTATGGGGTCCCAGATAAAGCTGGCTACAGTTCAGGAAACGGACACCTCACTTGGAATTTCCTATAATCTTTACGCCCCTTCGTTTGGTATAAAGTTATTTGCAGGCAGTGATATAAATAACTATGGAAAGTTTTATACGTATGGAACTAAGTTAAATTTAGGTGTATCGCAAGGAAGTAGCTTGACGATTAGCTACAAGACTGAGGATAGAAAACAAAAAGCCACTACTATGGATGCTAGGTTTAACTACGATTTAACATCAAACATTGGATTAAACCTCGGTTATAAATCAACAGAAACCAAAAATGCTGCGGGTACAGCTATTGTCTTAAAAGGCAATACGACTTACGCCGGTATTACTTACAAGTTTTAACTAACGCGGGTGTAGCTCAATGGTAGAGCAGCAGCCTTCCAAGCTGAATACGTGGGTTCGATTCCCATCACCCGCTCCAAAACTTGACTGGGTTATTTAATTGGGAAAAGTCGAAATTGAAATAGATGGTAAGATAGCACGTATATATCTGAATCGGCCTAAAGTTTTAAACGCAATAGACACTGAAATTCCTTCTCTTCTATCTAAAGCTGTCAAGGAAGTCGGTGATAATGACGACGTTCACGTTATTATACTTTCAGGCAGAGGAGATGCTTTCTGCGCAGGGTACGATCTAACCGCTTTTGCAAATGAGAAATACAACCCTCTAACACAAAAAATGCCTTGGGACCCTATAAAGGATTACAGGTTTATGTGGCAAAACAACGAACACTTTATGTCATTATTTCATTGTCTGAAGCCTGTGATATGTAAAATTCATGGAATAGGCGCTTTGGCAGGAGGAAGCGATATTGCACTTTGTAGCGATTTTATTTTTATGGAAAATGATGCTAAAATAGGGTACATGCCAACTCGAGTTTGGGGCACTCCAACTACCGCGTTTTGGATGTATCGACTTGGTCCAGAAAAGGCGAAGAGAATGCTATTTACCGGAGATAAAATCTCTGGTTTAGAGGCAGAAAAACTTGGTTTAGTATTGAAGGCCGCTTCGAAGGAAACACTTGATGATGAAGTTGATAGTTTCGCGGTGCGCATGACAACTGTTCCTCTTAACCAACTTGCTATGCAAAAGATTTTGATAAATCAGGCTGTTGAGACATCTGGGTTACTCAATAGTCAAAAGTTTGCCACCATCTTTGACGGTATTTCCAGGCACTCTCCTGAAGGATTAAATTTTAAAAAAATGTCAGAAGAATATGGATGGAAAAAAGCCGTCAAAGAGAGAGATAATGGTACCTATGATTGGACTAAAGATAGATCTTCTAACCAGTAGACTTTTTTCTTTCTCTGTAGAGAATAAATATAGTAGAGCCAACAATAAAAAAAGTACCAATCAAAAAGTTCAAATCGATTTTTTCATTAAATACTATTATTCCAATCACTACTCCCATTGGAATGGTAGTATAATGTACAGGAGCAAGAGACGAAGCAGACGCATACGTGTGGCTTAACGCCATAAAAATTTGTTGTGCGCTTGCCATAACTCCAATGATAATTAGTACGGCCCATATTTCAGTTGAGATATTATCAAACGTAAATGTTGAAATACAATATATGCTGAAGACAAATGAGCCAAATAAGTTGTACCAAAATGCTGTCGCGACAGCATTTTCAGTCATACCTAGCCTCCTCAGCGAAACAAACATTATTGATGCAAAAAGAGTCCCAAGAAATATATAAAGTAAACCAATACTATACCAGTTTTTGGAGTCTGGATCGATTATTATTATAGCACCTGATAAGCCTACGAGTATAGCAGACCATCTATAGATGCCCACGTTCTCGCCGAGGAAAAGAATTGAAAGGATACAAATAAAAATTGGCATAACTTGTGATAAAGCCAATGCTTTACTTATATCTAAATGAATTACAGATAGATACCAAAAGGATAATCCTAATAAACCGGCTACACTGCGAAGAGACATTACTTTTTTGTTTTTTATTTTAAAATAACTTGTTCCGCCAATCCTCAGACCTATTACCACCAATATTGGTAAGCAAAATAAATATCTAAACATTAAGACGATGGATAAAGAAACATCACTTGAAAAGTATTTTATAATGGCAACAATCGAAGTGCCCAATATTATTTCTAAAAATAAAAAAAGAGCACCAAGAAAATACGAGTCGCGTGAGAATATAAATGATCCATTCAATTTTTCACCATTCGCATTCAAGAGATGTTATGCCTCTAAATGCCCAGCCCTCAAACTCATACCTTGCTTTATCAACTAATTTTAATTTAGGGAGTGCGGTAAATAGTTTTGGTAACGCAACTAAGCTTATCATAGTACTCGCTATTGATGCTCCTGCGCAAAAATGAGGTCCTGCACCAAAATGAATTGATCTTGAACAATCTCGTTCTAAATCGAACTTTTCAGGATTATTGAAAACTTTTTCGTCTCGGTTAGCGGAGGAAAACATCAGGAACACTCTTTCTCCTTTTTTTAAAAAAACATTTTTATATAAAAAATCTTTCGCTATTTCTCTTGGAGACATACCAATAGGAGACATCCAACGACAAAATTCATTAAATAATTGATCCCAATTACCCTTTTCAATTAAACGCTTTTTTAATCCAAAATTTAAAGCAGCCCATATACATCCGGCTATTGCGTCACGAGGTTCATTTTGCCCTCCAGAGATTGCTAACTTGATATTAGCACTAATTTGATCTGCGCTAAGGTTGCCTTCTAGCATCGTACTAATCATTGAAAAATCAGAGTCTCTATTTTTTGTCCTTACTATTTCATTAATATGTGCATCGATACTTTCAGTACAGTTATTGCAGTACTCCTCAATATTTTTATCTCCAGTATAATTAGAACAGCCATCGATCATACCTTGACTCACTCTGTCCATTTCATCTGCCGTCATATTAGTAAGCCCAGTAACTAGTTTAAGACATTCGGCGGAAAACTCTTTGGCAAATATTGTGAGAAGGTCTCCAGATTTGAGCATCTTAATTTTATCAACTATATTGTCGGCAATAGTCTCAAATCTATCTTTCCAATGATCCCTAGATGTTTTAGGAGAAATTGTCTTAAATATAGTTTTTCTTTCCATCAAATGGTCTTTCCCGTCTTTTCTCATCATGTTTTGTCCCATTAAAAGCGTCATAAGTCCTTGAGGCTGAACAGAAGAAAATACATCGATATTCTTTTCACACTCATAGATTGATTCTCTATCACAAATCATTGTCGCTTTCATTTGGGGAACAAAACAAACAGGACTGAGCGTTCGCATTTCCTTTAAATCGGGATACGGATTACTAGTGAAATTTGAAATATCTATATTAAAAACCGGCTTTCCTTTCATAACCACTCTAGCAAACCATGAGTTTCAAACATGTACAATTAAAATCAGCCAAAAAAAAATATTTGTCTTGGATTTAACAAATATTTCACTATTTTTCATTGAGCACCTGCGAACAGCATACCAATATATTTTTTTCGAAATGAGACCAACTCACTCTTAAGCTACAAAGTACACAAATTCACATCTATAGGAAAAATGAAATCAAATACGGTGGATAATGAGCACAGTAATCTTCAAAGTCCAAAAGGCTATCAGTTGAAGCGGCTCTTTAAACAAATTTTCATGCCACACTTATTTTGGGCATTAGGAGCCCTTGTATTTCTCCTTGTTACAGTTTTGATAACGTTATCACTACCCGTCATGGTGCGCTACATCGTTGATGGGTATGTATTTAATATTGAAACCGGTCAAAAATATCTTTTTATAAGTTGTGTCTTAGTAACTGTCGCGGCGTTTGGCACAGCTATTCGCTTTTATTTAGTAACATTACTTGGAGAACGATTGGTTTCTGATCTAAGGCGAGAGTTATTCGAAAAGATTATAAATTTGAGCCCGAATTTTTTTGAGAAAAATTTAACTGGTGATTTAGTGTCTAGAATAAATGCAGATACAACTCTTGTGCAAAGCGTTGCGGGATCTACTTTATCTCTTGCTATAAGAAATACATTGCTATTCTTAGGGGGAATTATTTTAATGTTTTCCACATCTATCAAATTAGCATCATTTTCTCTTCTTATTATCCCGCTAATAGTTTTCCCCTTAATGTACTTTGGAAGATTTTTACGAAAGCTAACCCGTCAAACACAAGATAAATTGGCCGATAGCGCTGGGCTTGCATCTGAATACATTTTCGCTGCAACAACAATTCAAACAAATAGCTATCAAGACCATTCGGTAGCAGAATATAACGAATTAATAGAGGATAGTTACCTCAAATCAAAAATGCGTGTTTTCGCTAGATCAATTATGGTTTTTTTAATTATTATTTTGGTATTTTTAGCTATTTCTTTTGTTGTTTGGGCAGGCCTTAAGGATGTTGAGAGTGGTAGTTTTTCGATAGGTGAATTGCTTCAATTTTGTCTCTACTCTTTGGTTGTTGGAGTAAGTGTAGGAGCCATAACGGAGACTTACGGAGAGATTAGTAAATTTTTAGGCGCTTTGGATAGAATAGGAGAAATTTTTAATACGTTGGATCCAGTAGAAGAACCCTTTGATCCAATACCGATAAAAACTCCAATAAATGGATCGATCACTTTTAAAAAAGTTAAATTTTCTTACCCAATGAGAGAAGAAATCGCAGCTTTAGATATTCCTAGACTTACTATACATAAAAATGAAAAGGTTGCATTGGTAGGCCTTTCAGGAGCGGGGAAGACCACCTTCTTTCAACTGATACAGAGATTATATGATACTAGTAAAGGGTCTATTTTTATTGATAACTATCCTATTACTAAGGTTTCTAAATCTCATTTAAGGCAACAGATGGCCTATGTTCCTCAGGAACCTGTTATTTTTTCCAAATCAGTATTAGACAATATTCGCGTTGGAAGGGTTAAGGCGTCATTGGAAGAAGTCAAAAAGGCTGCAAAGCTTGCTTGTGCAGAGGAATTCATAAAAGACTTGCCACATGGTTATAATACTCTTTTAGGTGAGAGAGGATTATTGATCTCGGTTGGACAAAAGCAGAGGATAGCTATAGCACGAGCGATATTAAGAGACGCTCCAATTCTTCTTCTGGACGAAGCTACCTCCTCTCTAGATGCAATATCAGAAAATGCGATAAAGATGGCAATTGATAATATCTCTGGTAATAAAACTATCATCGTTATCGCTCATCGTCTTTCAACTGTAAAAAACGCAGACAGAATTATTTTTCTTGAGAAAGGAAGGCTAGAGAATGAGGGTACTCATAAGGAATTGATAAAAAC
>CACDWF010000036.1 GCA_902556405.1 uncultured Alphaproteobacteria bacterium
ATGAAATAGGCAAACAAATAGAAGAAAAATCAAAAGAAGTTGGATTATTTGCAGCTAATCTGCCAGAGAAATATGGTGGTGGAGGGTTGGATTATTCTTCAATGATGGTTGTTGAAAGAGAGTACGGAAAAACGTCACATGCTCTACATTCATGGATAGCGCGTCCCACCGAAATACTCCTAGCCTGCAACGAAAAGCAAATGGAAGAATATCTTTATCCCTGCGTAAAAGGCGATAAACGCGAATTATTTGCATTAACAGAACCTGACGCAGGCTCTGATATAATGAGTATGAAGTCGAATGCCAAGAAAGAAGGATCTGACTGGATTTTGAATGGTTCAAAACATTTTATTTCTGGACCATGTATGCCAGATTTTGCGATTGTATTTGCTGCTACCGGTGAAGATGAAACGCCTCGTGGAAAGAGAAAAAGAATTACTGCCTTCTTAGTGGATGTAGGCATTCCCGGATTTGACATTCAAGAGGGTACAAAGTGTATCAGTTACCGAGGATATAAAAATTACCAGTTAAGCTTTAATGACGTAAGGCTTTCTAATGATAAGATACTAGGTACTGAGGGTAACGGACTTTCATTATCTGGAAAATGGCTTGGCATGGGTCGTATTTGGGTTGGAGCGACTTGTTGTGGTAAAGCAGAAAGAATTCTTGATTTAGCTTTAGATTGGGCTGCTCAAAGAAAACAATTTGGAAAGCCAATAGGGACCTTCCAAGCTACAGGGTTTAAGCTCGCGGATATGAAGATGAACTTAAGAGCTGCAGATCTATTAGTAAAGGATGCTGTAGACAGGGCTCTGTCTGGTCAGATGATGGACGAGGATGCAGCTATTGTTAAGATTTTTTGTTCAGAAATGCTTAATAAGGTAGCAGATGATACCGTTCAGATTTTTGGAGGAATGGGCTTAATGGAAGAGATGCCTATTGAGAGGCTTTGGAGAGACTCACGTTTGGAAAGGATATGGGATGGAACCTCTGAGATACAAAGGCATATTGTAACGCGTTCAATGCTTAGACCTCTTGGGGCATGATCTCCAATTCTTTTAAAAGCATTGATCGTTTTTTTAAAGCAAAATCAGTCGTTTTTATTGGCGGCAAAGATATATTGGTTCCCATAAGAGAGTTAAAAAGAAGAGGTTACAAGGGTAAAATATTTGTTGTTAATCCAACCAGAAACAAAATAGAAAATTATAAATGTTTACGAAATGTTTCTGATGTCCCCTTGAGTCCTGATGCTGCGTTCATCGCCGTCCCTGCTAAAGAGGTTATTTCAACTGTAAGAGCTCTTAAAGCCGTTAAGTGTAAGGGAATAGTATGTTATTCCGCAGGGTTTAAGGAAATTGGAAAGACTGGGAAGTACCTTGAGGATAGTCTTGTCAATGAATGCGGCAACACCCCATTAATTGGACCTAATTGTTATGGATTTATAAATTTTTCTGACAACCTTGCACTTTGGCCGTTTTCACACAAAGGCGATCGTTGCAAAAAGGGAATTGCGCTTATTACTCAAAGTGGAATGCTATCGTCAGATATTATTATGGCAACTAGATCACTTCCAATTAGTTTCATGGTATCTGCGGGAAACCAAGCCGTAACAAAAATTGAAGATTTAATTTACTATTTTAGCAAAAAAACAAACGTTTCCTGCATTGCTATTCATATCGAAGGAATTTCTAATTTAAATAAATTTGTGGAGGCCTCAAAATTTTCATTTAAAGCGGGAAAACCTATTATTGCTTATAAAACCGGTAAATCACAAATTGGTAAAAGGATTACTAAAAGCCATACCGGATCCCTTTCTGGGGATAATGAAATGTATTCAGCACTTTTTAAGCAATTGGCTATTACTGAAGTGTATGATCCAATACAATTGCTTGAAACAGCGAAATTATTTAGCATTTCACGCCCAATAAAAACAAATAAAATTTTAGCACTTACCTGTTCTGGTGGTGGAGCTGCAATGGTTGCAGATAACGCAGAAGAGTTAGAAGTAAAATTACCAAACTTTAGTAAAAATCAGAAAAAAATACTAGAAAAAGTGTTGCCAACAATCGCAACCATATCAAACCCCTTGGATTACACAACACCTATATGGGGTATTCCAGAAAAAACAGGACCCGTATTTAAAAACGCACTGAAAAACGACTACTCCACAGCAATTTTGGTACAAGATTTTCCTCATGCGCAAATAAACGATACTGAGCAGCTGTATTTAAACGATACAAAGGCTTTTATAGATGAGTGTAAACTAGTTGGGCTTTCTCCCATTATCTGTTCAACACTGCCTGAAAATATAAATGAAGGTGTAGGCAACAAGATTTTGAAGTTAGGTGGTGTCCCAATGCAGGGTATATATAACTGTTTAAATGCAGTAAAACACCTCTTAGATTACAATAATTTTCGTGACAAAAAAGGGTTGCAGAACTTTAAGCTAGCCCAACACGGAAACAATAGATTTATATACACTAACGAGTACCAAGGAAAGATTTGTATTAGAGCAAACGGAATAAAGGTTCCTAATGCACAACTAGTGGAAAATATAAAAGACTTAGAAAAGATAAAAATTAAATTTCCAATCGCTCTAAAGTTCACTAGTTTAAAAATTTTACATAAAACCGAGTTTGGTGCTGTTAAATTAAATATAAATAGCTCAACGGAGCTCATATCAAAATATCAAGAAATTAAAAAATCCTTAGGCTCTAAGACGATTAATAATGGTAGATTTTTTATTGAAGAAATGCTTCCAACTCCGATTGCAGAAATGTTTTTGAGCATTCGAAGCGACAAAACATTTGGTAATGTATTAGTTGTTGGTATGGGTGGAGCATTAACTGAACTATACAGGGATACAAAAACTTTTATATTACCTGTATCAAAAAAATATATCTCGCAAGAAATAAAAAAAATGAAATTTTTCAATTTAATCAATGGCTTTCGCAATAATAATAAAGTAAAATTAAATGTGATTATTAATGAAATATTTAAAATAATAGATTTTCATAGCCAAGAAGAAAATGGGTGCGCTTCCATAGAGATAAATCCATTCTTTATATACGAAGATAGCATGATAGCAGCAGATTGTGTTTTAGCTCGAAAAATATAAGATCCTATTTATATTTTTCTTTATTTTTTGAAGCTTTATCTCTGAAAAGTGCACTTATCGCTGCGTCTAATGTGACTTTTCCTATTTTTTTACCTTTATCATCGACGACGCTACACTCGTTGTTCTTTTCATTATTTAAGACCTTTAAAGCGTCCTCGAGAGAACAAGAACTGTCTAAAGAAGCGCCTTTACTACTACCTTTTTGCATAATTGATTTAACTTCAATTACTTTCCCACGATTAATATCTTTAATGAAATCAGAGATATAGTCATCAGCTGGCTTCATAATTATTTGCTGAGGATCACCTTTTTGAATAATCTTTCCATCCCTTAATATTGCAATGTTATCTCCAATTCTGAGAGCTTCATCTAAATCGTGCGTGATAAATATAATTGTCTTATGTAGATCTTTTTGAAGTTCTAAAAGAATATTTTGCATATCAGTTCTTATTAAAGGGTCTAAGGCTGAAAATGCTTCATCCATTAATAATATGGGAGCATCTGTTGCCAATGCTCTGGCTAAGCCAACTCTCTGTTGCATACCACCGGAGAGTTGAGCAGGATATCTTTCCTCAAAACCTGCTAATCCCACACTTTCAATCCATTTATGGCTTTTCTCCTTCGCTACACTTTCTTGCTCTCCTTGGATGGTCAGACCATACGCGACGTTTTGTGCTACTGTTTTATGGGGCAACAGAGCAAACTTTTGAAATACCATAGAGGTTTTCTTTCGCCTAAATTCACGCAATTGAATCTGTGACATCGAAAGAATATCTTCATCATCTACAGTGATTGCGCCCGCTGTTGGTTCAATCAGACGATTAATATGCCGTATCAGCGTCGACTTTCCGGAGCCTGATAGCCCCATAATCACTTGTATTCTTTGCTCAGGAATATCTAAATTGATATTATTTAAACCAAGAACATGGCTATGATCGTCTAATAGTTCCTGTTTTGACATACCATTCTTCACAGGATCTATAAAGGACTTACCTTTTGGGCCAAAAATTTTAAAGAGATTTTCTATTTTAAGCTTAGTTTTACTCATGCTCTTTTCCGTAGCGGTGAGCTTGAAGTCTTTGCCCGTATCGCTGCGATACTCTATCAAAAATTATTGCCAATGCAACTATTGCTAAACCATTCATCAAACCGAGTGTTAAATATTGATTTTGAACGGCTTGCAAAACCGGCATGCCTAAACCTTTAACACCAATCATTGAAGCTATAACAACCATTGCCAACGCCATCATGATAGTTTGGTTTACTCCAGCAAAAATATTTGGTAACGCCAAGGGGATTTGTACCGAAAAGAGCTTCTGTCTATAGCTAGAACCAAAAGCATCCGCAGCTTCAAGAATTTCTTTGTCCACTAGCCTTATGCCTAGATTAGTTAAACGAATAATTGGAGGTATCGCGTATACACAAACAGCTATTAATCCTGGTACTCTTCCAATGCCTAAAAGCATTACCACCGGTAACAAATATACGAAGATTGGAATAGTTTGCATTAAGTCTAAAATTGGTGTTATTGCACTTTGAACACGATCATAGCGTGACATTAATATTCCAATTGGAATTCCAACAGCTATACAAATAAGTGTAGAGACAGATATTAATGAAATAGTTGCCATCATATCTTTCCACATTCCAAAATAACCGATTAACATGAAAGAAACTACAGAGCCTAAAGCCAGTTTCCAGCTTCTAGACCCAAGATAGGCAAGCCCCGCAACTATTAATAGTATTATTGGCCATGGAGTTGCTATTAAGAGTTTTTCTAACCAGACTAGGAAGAAATATAGAGGATCAAAGAATGCTTCAATAGCATCTCCGTTTGATCTAGACCATTCTCTAAAAGACCCATCAATACCTTTTTTCAAATCTCTTAGGTCACGTTTTCCTAAGCTCGGAAACTCTGCCAGCCAATCCATGAGGTACCCTTATCAAAAACTAAAAAAAAAATCGCCTCAGTTACCCGAGGCGACCTAAATAAACATATATTTTTAGAGAGATGCCTTAACCTTCTTAGCAACATCTGCAGACACCCAAGGTGTCCAAACATCTTCATACTCGATTAAGAACTCAACAGCTGCATCTGGACCATTGGCTTGGTTATCTTCCATATACACCAACATTTTGTTCATTATTGGGCCTGGAAAAATACGTTTTGCGAAATAACCCATAGCATCTGCTCCTGCAGAGTCTTTAAAGTTTGTAGTCACAATAGTGTGAACCTCTGACTTAGTCCAAGCTGATGGCTTTGGATCAGCGCAGTCTTGTTCAGCTTTTGCAATACAACCATCCCAGTTTTCTGCACCAGCAAAAGGTACTCCAAACGGAACAAGCTGCATATTAAATTTTCCGATAGGAGCTGTTGGAGCCCAATAGTACCCAAACCAATTATCTCCTCTTTGCACCGCTTTAGCCATTGATGCATCAAGACCTGCTTGTGAGCCTGGATCAACTAAGATCCAGCCTTTATCTTCCATTTTAAACGCTCTAAATAGGTTTATATTTGAAAGCTGACATCCCCATCCTGCAGGACATCCAATGAATTCACCTTTTGAAGGATCTTCTTTTGCCGGGAAAAGATCTGGTCTTTCAAGGATATCCAAAACTGTCTTTATATCTGGGTTCTTTTTAAGCACATAGTCTGGCACCCACCAGCCCTCTCCAAGGTCAGTGATTGGCATTTCTCTTGCTGAATGCAATCTTCCTTCATCCATTGCCTTGAAAAGTGGCTCTCTTACGGCATTGATCCATAATTCGGCAGCTACATCGGGTTGCCCCTTTTCATTCATAGATGCAAAAGTTGTAGTAGTTGCACCTGCAACCATTTCGATTTCGCAGCCATAACCTTCTTCAAGGATAATTTTATCTACATTTGCCATTAAAGTGGCTGATGGCCAGTTCATATCGGCCATAGATATTGATCCACATGCCGCATAGACATTTGTGGCTAAAGCCATAGTGCCAGCAACGACAGTTGACATCAAAAATTTATACATATCTCTTTCCTTCCATTTAAGGTCTACGTTAAAGACCAAGATTTGATTAGTACAAGGCTACCCGTTTCATTGAGCTTTTGTCAATAGCAACAACCCTTTTTGTAGAAAGCTTTACAATTATGATACAAATATCGATCCAACTGTTTAACCATTTATTAATAAATGGTAGAAAAAGTAGTTATTTTATGCTTATGTCTAGTTAGAGGTCGGTCACTAGCCCTCTATAAAAAAGGCCTCAAACTTTAAATAGAGGCAACAGCGAACTTGTTAAATATGTTTTTTTCCATGCTCAATAGCAAAAGACCTGCTTATCACGTGGGGCAGCAACTTTACTCAAGAACAAAGCGCAAATCCCTTTTTTTAGAAAAAGAAATATTTGTAAATGAAATAAAGCATTTTCGTGTGAGCATTGAGGGTGCGCCAATTAAAAAAGCTGTTATTCTTAGTGAGAGTGCTTTACAAAATGACCAATACAAAGCACTTGAAAATAAATCAAAAATAGAAACGCTGCTTTGATTTTTTTTTGGCTTTGTAACTTACTTTGTGCTTAACGATCAGGAGTTAGCATTATAACGTCATCAGTAAGGCCTTCTTTTCTGACATCGACCTTACTTAACTTCCCAGAACCGGTTTTTCTGATACTTTCTACGAACCTGATATACTTTGGAATAGCAAACCTAGGTAGCTTTTCTTGACAGAAGAGCAAAAACTTATCGTTATCTATATTGTCTCCTTTATTTTTAACGATGCATACGAGGACTTCATCTTCACCGCCTGATTTTTCTGTTTTTACCCCTATCGCTGCACTTTCATCTACTTGCGGATATGAATTAATAACCTGTTCCAACTCAAAAGCGGAAATATTCTCACCTCTGCGCCTTATACAGTCCTTAATCCTATCGAAATAATGCATCCTTCCCTCTTCATCAAAATAGCAGGCATCTCCAGTGTGAAACCATAGATTTCGCCAAGACTCTAAAGTTTTCTCTGGCATTTTGTAATAACCTGCAGAGAAGATACCTGGGTGTTTAGGCCTTATAAGAAGTTCTCCAATTTTATTACTGGGCAGTGTTTCATCATTTTCAGGATTGGCTATTTTTACCTCATATAACTCCCCAATTGGATACCCTGCACAGCCAGGAATAGTCTTGTCACTAGAGATTTGCTCATAGAAACTCATCCCACTTTCGGTCATACCGAAGCCTTGGAAAAACTTTATATTAAATCGTTTCTCAAATTTATCGGCCCACTCGGCGCCAATCGGAACAGCTCCTACATGTCTCAATGAATGATCTTTATCAAAATCACTCTTAGCAGTATTAAAAATGAATTCGGTCATGACGCCTAGTAGATTTGTTACCGTCGCTTTACAATCAATATTATCCTGCAACCATCTGTTTGGACTAAACCTTTCAACGCAGTAAACATTCATACCAGCGTAGAGCGCCGCAAAACACTGAATACTTAACGCATTAATATGAAAAAGTGGCATGCAAATGTAATACGTATCTTCGTTAGTTAAAAGTTGAACTTCCGCACTTATAATTGAATATGAAAAAAAATGCCCATGTGTTAATAAAACGCCCTTTGATGGCCCAGTAGTACCAGACGTATACATTATCGCACAAACTTTATGGATTGAAGCATCTTTCAGCAAACTTATATCGCTAGCATGACTAGTAGGATCAAAGCATGATTGAAAGGTGATAGCCGTTTCTGAATGGAGAGAAAGTGGCAATAATTTTTTATCAAAAGATTTAGTTACTATTGTGCCTTTAAGTTTGTTTTTTTGTGGTTTTATTCTTTACAAGACTTTTATCGATAATAAAAAGTCGTGTCTATATACTGTACCTTTTTGTTTTTTTCCTTAACGTTTTTCATTCTTATGCTCAGGAAACAGTTACCCCTAAGATCATAAGAAAAATTCCCCATGATAGTAAGGCTTTTACTCAGGGTTTCATTGTAGACGAAGGAATATTTTATGAAAGTACCGGTCTATATGGAAATTCAAGTCTTAGAAGATATAGTACACACTCTGAAAAATTGATAAAAAAAATATCTTTGGAGGATAAGTTTTTTGCTGAAGGACTTACTTTATTCAATGGTAGGCTTTATCAACTGACTTGGAAATCGGGAGTTATGTTCGTATACGATAAAACTACTTTCAAGATAATAAAAATTTTGTCGTATAATGGAGAGGGTTGGGGGCTTACTAGTAACAACAAATATTTAGTAATGAGTGATGGGAGTAACATTTTAAAATTTCGTGATCCGAACACCCTTCGGGTCATAAAGTCAGTAGCAATTACCTTCAATGGATTACCTGTAGACAATCTTAATGAGTTAGAGTTTGTTGGAGATGAGATTTGGGCCAATATATGGAAGTCTGACTTAGTAGCATGTATCGATAGTGCTACCGGTGAATTAGTCAGATGGATTGATTTTTCATCAATAA
>CACDWF010000037.1 GCA_902556405.1 uncultured Alphaproteobacteria bacterium
CTTTTTCTTCAAAATATTTTGCTTCATGTAACTTAATCAAAACAGATATTAATTTGTTATCAATTTCTTCAGTAACAGTTTGCCCATTATTTTTTAAATTCTCGATCGCTTCAACAAAAAACTCTCCAATTTCTTGCGCCTTTAACTTCTTATCAAACTTATAATATTCATATCCACCCACGGCTCCAACTAAAAGAATAATTAGAACAATTATAGTCCACTTAAACTTCTTAAGCGTTTTAAATAATATGTCCCTTTTTACTTCTTCACTGACTTCTTTGATAAAACTCTCTGATTCAACCATTAAAATCGGCCCCTTTTTCCATACTTTTATATCTTTTTTGTTTTTCCCACATTTCCTTATATAACCCACTTTCCTGGATCAACCTATCATGTATTCCCTCCTGAATCAGTCGACCGTTTTCTATCACTAGAATATTATCAGCACCCGAGATGGAAGATAACCTATGAGAAATGATTATTAAAGTTTTACTTCCTCTCTTTTCGAATAAATTTTCAATAATTCGTTTTTCTGATTTGGGATCCAATGAGCTAGTAGCTTCATCAAGAATATTAATACAACAACCTTTTAGTAACATTCTAGCGATAGCAACCCTCTGCTTTTCACCTCCAGACAACTTAAGTCCTCTTTCACCAACCTCAGTGGACAAGCCATTTGGTAAACTTGATACTAAGTCTGTTAAGTCCGATTGTTCAATAACATAGTTTAGCATGTCTTTAGAAACGTCATTAGACCCATATGCAATATTATATTCTAAAGTATCGTTGAAGAGAACTATATCCTGGGGAGAGACTGCCAATTGAACCCTCACTGACTTTGTCTTTAACTTATTATTTTCTTTGCCATCGATTAGTATCTTTCCTCTAGATGGCTTATAAAAAGCAAAAATTAGTTTTCCAAGCGTGGACTTGCCACTGCCCGAAGGACCAACAATCGCAGTTATTTTGCCGACAGGAATCGAAAAACTTACTTTACTGATAACATCTCTGGCTCCATCATAAGAAAAGTAAACTTTATCAAAAACAAATCCTTCTTTAATAGTAGTAAGTTCGTCTTTTTCATCTTCATCCTCTTCTACGCGTTCCCGAAAGAAAATAAAGAGCTCTCCCATATCAACCAACGCCTGTCTTATTTCTCGATAAACAGTACCTAAAAAATTTAATGGTAAAATTAGTTGTAACATAATAGCGTTCAATCCTACTACGCCACCAACTGATAAAGAACCGTCTATAACCTTATTCGTTGCAATTACTATTAAAATGAGCAACCCCGACGTTACTATAAGAGCCTGACCAAAATTAAGCATTGATAAAGATGTTCCCGTCTTGATAGCAAAAAACTCATAGGATTTTAATGATTTCAAATATTTTTCTTTTTCATGATTTTCTGCAGAAAAGTATTTGACAGTTTCATAGTTAAGAAGGCTATCTATTTTCTTATGACTTAGATCAGCGTCCCACATATTCATTTTTCTTCGTATTCGAACTCGCCAATTTGTAACGCTTATGGTGAATATAACGTATAAAAATATGGTAGCTAAAATAATAATTAGAAAAATTGCATCAAACTTGTAAATCATTAAGATACAGACGAATAGCAACTCGAGGATTAAAGGTCCAATAGAAAAAAGTACAAATCTAAGGAGAAACTCTATTCCACGCACACCTCGATCAATAACTTTACTAATATAACCAGTCTGTCTAGACAAGTGAAAACTTAGAGGAAGACAATGCATATGTTCAAAGGCATGCAAACTAAGATTTTTAAGCCCATTTTGAGCTACATTTACGAAGAGAAAATCTCTAATCTGAACGAATGCATTCGATGAAAATCGAGCGGCTCCATAACCTAAAGCCAAGCCTAAAACCCCCCAAATTACGAAATTATCCCTATTTTCAACTTTAACTAACAAATTCAACTCATCTACCAAAGACATAAGCAATAAAGGCGTCAAAACTGTAAATAATTTTGCTAACAAAAGACAGAAAAGCGCAGTAATAATCCTGGTTCTGAGTACTAGTTCATTAGGCCACAAATAGTGAAAAGTAGTAAGGAAAATAGTCTTGTAATCTTCTTGTTTTTCACCTGCCGTTACGCCATTATCATAAGAACTTATTCTCATTATTTCTTTGCTGATATAGAGATTAGTTTGGGAGTGAAAACACTTGGCCAGGATAAATCAAATCGGGGTCTCTAATAAGATGGGAATTTCTCTCAAATATTTGGACATATTGTATCCCCTTTCCATAGTATTTTCTTGCAATTCTCCATAAACTGTTTCCGGGTTGCACAGTGATACTTCCCTCTCCCATAGCCTGAATAAGGGCTTCCTCCTCCCTCTTAAAAGGAAGCTCAAGTCTACCTTCAACGGTGCCGTTCTCATTTACTTCGTCAAGTCTTAAGGTATACACGCCAGCTTTGATATCTGACAATGACACCCTCCATGCACCGCTGTCGTTTACCTTCACCTCACTTTTTAAATCATTATTGATATATATTCTAACGGAGTTATCTAGTCGAGCCCGACCAGCTAGCTCAGTACTTGAATTTTCATTGTAGCTTATTGTATCTAAAGTGATACTTTCTACAGAGCTCACTTGAATTGGTCTGAGAATTTTAAGATCATCACCATTATCTCTTACAACTAGTGGCTTTTTGTCTATCTTATTTTCCTCTTGTTTATTATTCCTTTCAACTTTGGGCAACACAAAAAATAAATCAGCGGAGTCTACAATTTTTTCTTGTCCCTTGTCTTCTATAAAGCCTCTGATTTTTACAGTTTGCACTAATCCTGTGCTTTGAACTTTGCCAAATACAACAAAGCTACCATCCTCAGATGTATTATCAGTTCCAATTATTTTTTTATCAGCTATCATCTCTACTTTTGCCTTTTTTGAAACTTTACCAGCAGAAATTATATTTCCGAACTCATCTACACGAAAAACATCGATTGATAGGCTCTCTACCTCTTCACGCGTCGATTTGTTATCTAGTTTGGTTGTTTCCTTTTTTTCTGGCTTTTTTACAGATTCATTTGCACTTTCTTCGGCTTTTTCAGTTGATGAATTGTTATCTAGTTTGGTTGTATCCTTTTTTTCTGACTTTTTTACAGATTCATTTACAGTTTCTTCAGCTTTTTCAGTTGATACTTCCTCTTCAGAAACATTTTCTTTATTAATAACTTGCTTTTCTGCTGATAGCTGAGAAAGCTTTTCTTGTTGCCCAGTGAAGAAAATATAAGTGGGGGTAACGATCGCTACTGCTAAAATAGCGAGCAATCCATAGGTACCTGTATACTTTAGCACAAAATTTATCATTGGATCTCCCAGCTTTTAAGTTAAACTGTATTACTTTGAAAAACTACAAAAAAATTGGGGATAATGCTTAATTAAAAATATGAAAAATATTAAAAAAAAAAAATCTATTTGCGTCTTCTGTGGTTCCAAACATGGAAATAGCACAATTTATAAAGACGCAACATTGGAATTAGGGGAGCAATTAGCAAAAAATGAAATTAAATTGGTATATGGAGGTGGATCATTGGGGCTCATGGGAGAGCTTTCAAAAAGTGTCCATAGAAATAAAGGAGAAGTACTTGGAATAATCCCCAAAAATTTACTCAAAATAGAAGGCATAAACAAAAACAACGGCAAGATAATTATCACAAATGACATGCATAAAAGAAAAAAAACAATGTATGAAAATGCGGATGCTTTTTTGTGCTTGCCTGGTGGGATTGGAACACTTGAGGAAGTATCAGAAACTATAACTTGGTTTCAATTAAAGATAAGTAGGAAACCAATCTTTTTTTTAAACATCAATGGCTATTGGGATAATTTTCGGGTACTTTTAGAACAATTCGTTTCTCTGGAATTTTCTGATCAAGATCTTTTAAATTATCTTAATTTTTTTGAGAGCGTTGAAACACTCATACCCTCTTTATTGAGTTCTTTGGATATTCCTTCAAAAGAATAAATAAATAGTGCCACCCAAATGAGAGAAAAAGCTAAAGCATGCCCCAATTCAAACGCTTCTTTAAAATAAAAAATTGCAATCAAAAATTGTAGTGTTGGATTTAAGTACTGTACCAAACCAACTGTGGCATAAGAGAAGACTTTAGTTCCCGTTGAGAATAAAACAAGGGGAAGTGCAGTGATTAGACCAGAAAACATCAATAGGATTAAAATATTGTCAGCAAAAAAGCTCTCCTTTTTTAAAACCGGTTCAGCAAAAAAAATCATAATTATCATTGCTAGAGGTGTGATCAAAATTGTCTCGAATGTTACAGATGAAATAGGATCTAGTTTTACGCTACTTTTTATCAGACCATAGAAACCAAAACTGAATGCGAGTATCAAAGCCAAGCCAGGCATTTCTCCGTTAACATACACCAATAAAACTACGGATGCAATTACCAAACATATAGCAAGTATTTGTATAAGGGTAAATTTTTCTTTTTTGAAAACAATTCCAAGAAACACTGCGACCAGAGGAAAAATATAATAACCAAGTGAAGCCTGAAGCGCATTACCCGAATTGACTGCGTATATAAACCCATACCAATTAATTGCGATTAGTATCCCAGACAAAAAAAGTAGGAAAATTTCATTTCTACCTTTTTGGAATAGTTCATGACCAACACCTGAAAAAAGATAGACGTAAAGAATTAAGAAGACCGCAGACCAGAAAGACCTGTGTGCTACTATCTCGATTGAAGATACAGAAGATAGCAGGTCATAAAAAATTGGGGACAGTCCCCAAATGACTGTCCCTAAAATTAAATAAAATAAATATTTAAGATGCAATATAAAAAAGTTTCGAGGTTGAGCTACTACATTCTTGAAGCTACATTTTCCCAATTAACCAATTTATCTAAAAAGTTTTCTAAATAAGCAGGTCTCTTATTTCTAAAGTCAATATAATAAGAGTGTTCCCAAACATCACATCCCAAGAGAGCTGTTTCATTATGACACAGAGGATTGACGCCATTTTCAGTCTTAGAGATTTTGAGGCTTCCATCGTTCGACTTCACAAGCCATACCCAACCTGATCCAAACTGCCCAACACCAGAAGCGCAAAAATCTCCTTTAAACTTTTCAAAAGACCCAAAGCTCTCATTAATAGCTGCTTCTAATTCACTTGGTAACCCTGTCTGATCTGGACTCATCATTTCCCAAAACTGCATATGGTTCCAGTGCTGCGATGCATTATTAAAAACACCAGACTGAGCTATAGCAGATGCGTCATATGACTTCATAATGATTTCTTCTAGCGCCATTTTTTCATACTCAGTTCCAGATATAAGTTTGTTACCATTGTCGACATAAGCCTTGTGGTGCAAATCATGATGGAACTCTAAGGTTTCTTTACTCATGCCTACTGCCTCGAGGGCGTCGTGGCTGTAAGGCAAGTCTTTAAGTTCAAATGCCATTTTTATCTCCTTTAAATGATAATCTTTATTAGCATATATTGTTTGTTTAGCAATAGTTCAGTGTATTAAAACTGAGTGCCTGCTTTAGAATCTTGTTCATCCCAATTTCGTTTAACATTAAGTATTAGTAGAATCTTGGCAGCTACAAATATCGATGAATATGTCCCGACTAACACTCCCCATATCATTGCAAAAGTAAAACCTCTGATTACATCACCACCTAGAAAATATAGAGCGAAAAGAGCCAATAAAGTTGTGACTGAAGTCATAATTGTCCTACTGAAAGTATTGTTAATAGACTTGTTCAAAACTTTTAGTAAGGGCAAGGACTTAAAGCTTCTTAGATTTTCCCTGACCCGATCAAATACAACAACAGTATCGTTTAACGAATACCCAATTATTGTAAGTAGAGCTGCTATAATTGAAAGATTGAATTCATACCTTAGTATTGAAAAAACACCAATGGTCAAAATAACATCATGAATAAGTGCGACTACCGCTCCGAGCGCAAATTGCCACTCAAAACGTAACCAAATATAAACTAACACAGAGATAACAGCGAAAAAGACGGCTAGCATACCATTTCTTACAAGCTCTGATGAAACCTTAGATCCAACAGTCTCGATTTGTAGGAACTTTATACTGGGTATACTATTTTGTAATAAGCTCTTTACCTTGGTTTCAACATTAAGGCCTTCGGTCTTTTCAACTTTAATTATAAAAATATTATCTGTGCTCACTAAAGTTCCTGCACTTAATGTTTCCAATGGATTAGTAGCTTGTGATATAGAAATATCCCCTAATCTTGAGCCACTCAAAGTGTTTCGAACATCGGAAACCTTTACCTTTTCGGGGCTTGATACCATAAACATAGTGCCACCACGAAAATCTATCCCGTAATTAAGGCCTAAAATTGTGAATAAAATTATTGATACAGCAATAGCACCGAGCGAAACATAAGATAATAAGTTAGAAAATCTAAAAAATTCGATTTCTCTTGATTGATTAAATAACCCTCTCAATAACATTCATACCCTCAAAACTTTTGGCTTATAAAATAACACGTATAGATCGATAAAAAATCTAGTTATGATTAACGCAGTAAATACGGACGTAATTATCCCTAAACCTAAAGTTACTGAAAACCCTTTAATAGGTCCCGAACCAAAGAAAAAAAGAATGACAGCCGCTATCATCGTGGTTACATTCGCATCAACAATAGATGATAGTGCTTTCTCATATCCAATCCTTATTGAATTATAGATAGAACTATTTTTGTTAATCTCCTCTTTTATACGCTCGAAAACAAGCACATTAGCATCTACTGCCATTCCGATTGTTAAAACGATCCCAGCTATACCCGGTAAAGTCAGGGTAGCACCAAGAATTGAAAGCAATGCCATAACTAAAATAATATTCAGCATAAGCGCAACATTTGCAAAAAGGCCGAAAAGTCCATAACTCAACCACATAAAAACTAGAACAAGTAGCCCTCCAATTAGTGCCGCTAATTTCCCAGCATTAATACTATCGCGTCCCAACTCTGGGCCAATAGTTCTTAATTCCAATACCTCGATCTCTGCAGGGAGCGCTCCGCTCCTCAACAAAATGGCTAGCCTATTACTCTCTTCTACTGAGAAATTTCCAGTTATGATACCTGAACCTCCAGGTATATGACTACGAATAGTCGGAGCTGAGATAACCACATCGTCTAAAACGATAGCAAAGGGTGAGCCGATATTTTCTTTGGTGTAATTCCCAAATTTAAGTGCAGCTGAGGGATTGAAATTAAAAGACACCGCTGGCAAGCCATTTTCATCAAAAGATGGCTGTGCATTGGTCAGGTTTTCTCCAGAAACAACAGGTCTTTTTTTAAGCAGAAAAAATAAGTCTTTATTTTGCTCAGAACCGACTACTTTTTCATCCATCTTTGCCGGCACGTTTGAGCTCGTATCCATCGATACAACCTCATTGAAGGTTAACTTTGCAGTTTTTCCAAGAAGAGCTATTAGCTCTTCACTTGAACCTAACCCAGGCACTTGTACCAACACTCTTTTTCTACCTTGCTTTTGAATAGTTGGCTCTCTTGTACCAGTTTCATCTACCCTTCTTCTTATAATTTCCAGTGATTGATCGATAACTTGCTTTTCTAGCGCTGTCATCTGCTCATTAGAAAATTTAATAATTATAGTATTATCAACTGAACTTATTTCTAGTAGGTCTCTGGTCACAGATCCTGACCACCTTGAAGAAAATAATTCCGTTGATGAATTAAATTCCTCTATTTCTTGAATGGCAAAACTGATACCTTCTTGGTTTCCGATTTCAATTTTGAGTTGGTCTGATGGGCTATCTATTCTTCGTATGGATCCTAGCTCTTTTCGTTTTTTCACTAAAGACTTTCTTATATCGGACCAAAGGAAGTCAAATTTTTCTTTTACAACGTCATCTGTTTTTACTTCTAAAAGCATATAAACGCCACCTCTGAGATCTAAACCGAGCTTTACGAGAGTTAGCGGCATAAAATTAGGCCATGCAGATGTCTGAGAAGGGTTGTTTAACTTTTTATCAACCATACTGTAGAAAAAATTAGGTGACGCGAATAAAAGTGCAGATACACAAATAATTAATATTAAAAATATCCTGAAAAAACTAAGTTGTGGCATTTACTTTTTAGCGGGCTCAGTTTTGCTTAGCACATTTACTATAGTAGATCTTATGACAGAAACTTTTACCTCCTTTGCT
>CACDWF010000038.1 GCA_902556405.1 uncultured Alphaproteobacteria bacterium
AATACTGCGAGTGAAAATGACAAACAATCTGCTGCTTTAGAAACTTCATCCAAACCTATACTACTTATAATGCCTATTGAAACCTCTGGCTTATCGGATGATCAAAAAGGATTTGCCAGAGGTATTACTGAAAGCATGATTTCTACTCTTTCACGCTATCAGGCTATAAAGGTGTTATCCAGTAGCACGAGCTTTCATGCACAAAAAACGGAAATGCTTGATAATGCAATTAGAGACGATTATGGGGTTGATTATTTGATCAGAGGCTCAATGCAAGTCATGGGTAATAATGCTAGACTCAATCTTCAAATAAGTGACCTTGCAGAATCAAAAATATCAATTTCCAAAAAGAAAGACTTTAATTTAAATAATATATTTTCTGTTCAGGATGAACTTAGCAGTGAAATTTTAGGTGACCTCTCTATTGATCTTGGTGTTGGTGTCTCACAGGGAAGTAACTGGGCAAAAGACTTTAACTCCGTGGAAGATTTTATTCTTTTTTTAAATTGGCGTGAAGAATACAGAAAATTTAATAAAAATAGTTATGTCAACGCACTTAAGATTATTGAAGATCTCAGATCATCTGACGTTGGTGAAAGTGTAACGGTTTTGGTAATGGAGGCCTGGCAATTATATCAAAAACTTATATTTAGGCTTAGTACAGATAAAAATACAGATATAGAAAAACTTATTTCCGTAATTAATCGAGCGTTAGAATTGGACCCGCTGTCTTTTGATGCACTAGCGGCGAGAGCTTTAATAGGCGTTGATATGCTTAAAAGGAGTTGTGAGGAGTCTGTGGCCGATATCGAACGGGCAATGAAATTAGGCAGTACAGTTGATACGCTAACAACTGCTGGCATCGTATACGAACGCTGCGGCGATAGTAAAGGTGCTATCAGAGTGAAAAAGGACGCACTTAATCTAGTGCCTAATGATACAGGCTGGTTCATTACTAGCAGTTTAGCATTTTCTCTTTACAAAGATAATCAAGTCAGTGAGATTTATAGTCTAATCGGAAAAGATATTGATGCTGAAGATATGACTGCGAGAGTTCTAGCTCTTTACGCATTTCTTGAACAAGAAAAAGGTAATATGAAAAAAGCAAAAAAATATCTCGATAGAGCAAAAGAAAAAAACTTTAAAATTGAAAAATTTAAACGGATATTTAGAGCAGACCAAAAGCCCCTCTTAGAAAAAACGATTGCGGGTCTTCTTCAAATTGGAAGTTTGTAGTAATAAATCAGGATCCTATCGAGGCTAGGATCGAAGATGAAGAGAAATTATTGGCTTTACTAGCTTCAATCTAACATTTACTTGAGTTTTTCTAAGATAGCCGGACTGACCCTCTTTCCGGTATCGTTTCATGCTGGCATAACTATAATATTAATAAAAATTCAAGGCTTTTATAATCTGAATGTTTGTCTTTTCTAAATATTTCATCTACCATTTAAGTTTAAAATATAAATTAAATGTATTTTCAAAATGTCTCATAACTATGATGTCATCTTAAATGGGTGTGGTCCAGTCGGTGGAATTGCTTCTTTGTTGCTGGCAAATAGGGGCTTTAAGGTAGCGGTTATCGATTTAAATAAATCTCCTTACCCTCATCCTAGAGCGGTAGGTTTAAATGGCTACTCTATGAGTATAATAGAAAATGTTTTGAAAGATAACTGGAAGGAATTTCAATTTACCTCTGCAGTCGAGGTTGGTTACGTGATGGGGGTCACAAAAATGGATAAGCCATTTGGGAAAATGGAGCCTCCAATTATTGAAGGAAAAGTACTCGATTTAGATAGGTACGGATTTTTAAACTGGTTTAATCAACCGCAGTTAGAGAAATTACTTAGAATACAAATTAAGAAAAATAAAAATATCACGACATATTTTGGCACTGAGTCGCTTGTCCTTTGGGAAGAGAAGAGTAGAAACTGTTTGCAGATCAAAAACACAGCATCAGGAAAAACAGAAACAATTACATCTAAATACTTGATTGGTGCGGATGGCGGGGGGAGCTTTGTTAGAAAGCAGATGGGAGCTAACTTAAAAACACTTGGTAAGGCTATATCTTTTCTGGTAGCCGATATCGAAGCGCCAGCAAGCTCTTTGAAGGAGGGCATGCATTTCGATGCTGGGGGTTGGCAAATTATTGATCCGTCTGGAAAGAGACCTACCACATTTATAAATATGTCTGGAAAAAAGCACGGAACTTATAAAAATAATTTTAGGTTTGAGTTTGCCTTGAAGGATGGTGAGAACTTCACGCAAATGCAATCTCCAGATTCTATTGAGAAATTAGTAGAACCATTTTTAAAGAAGAATAGTTTTAAAATATTAAGATCTACCGTATACAAGTTCAATTCAATGATTTCCGAGATGTGGAGAGCAAATAATACCTTCACGATCGGAGATGCAACTCATCAAACTTCTCCATTTCTTGGTCAGGGACTTAATCTCGGTATTAGAAATACCTTTAACTTAATTAAAAAAATTGATTTAGTGAATAAAGGAGTCTCGGAGGCATCAATCTTGGACAAATATCAAGTTGAATGTTTTCCTGACTCCCAATTTATCATTAAGCAATCTCTTTTCATGGGAAATATGCTTTTCAATGTTAAGCCTCATATAAATTTTTTAAGAAGCATAATTTACTTTTTCAAGGGTGCAAGAGGTAGCCCGATTGATTTATTTCCGGCGTTTGTCCCAGAGACTATAACGGTTCCAAATGGATTTAAGCCTGGAAAAACAAATCAAAAAGGTTACCCAATGTATAACTTCATGACTAAAGAAGGGTTCCCAAGATCACTACGCGAATATAAGCCCTTCGAATACAGGGTGCTTTGCAACAATTCATCTGTTGAGATCGATAAAGTACTGAAAAATATAGACAAAGCAATCAAGCCTCTCTGTATCGTGCTTTCTGAAGGGTTAAATGGCGAAAAGACTTCAGATGACATTTTGGTTTGTGCTCCAAGAAAAGAAGATAAAAAAATGCATAGAAAGCTTTTCAATAAGGCAGATTACGTTCTTATGGCTCCCGGCTATACAATGTTGGGCACATACAATAATGGTGAGGAAGAAAAACTGTTTGTCGACTATAAGTCTCTTTTTGACTTAGTTGCAAATTAATATTTAATCAGTAGCTCTAATGGCTTCTACCAGCTTTTTAACGTTTGACAGATCTCTGTTGACCAGTGATTGCTGAGTTTCCTCATCAAATTTGTCATAAAAAGAAGCCGCAGCAGGTCCGTCAAGGTTTCTGATACCAGACTCTTTTACTGTGGGCCCCCACTGATTGTGTCCATTAGGTCCTAAACCACTTATTGAGTGTATTCTTTGCCCAAAAGATCTTGTAATTCTGTCACCGTCGGACATGTGTTCATGAACATGGCCATATGGATCATGCCAGTAATCGTAAATATGAGACCCTAAGACATGTCTACCAACCCCCCAAGCAATCTCATACCTTTTTTCTTCAAATTCAGCTTTATTTTTGAGCTGCATATGTCCCCGCCAAACATCATCTAAATTAGATACTTCGAAGGATGCATGGCTTAACTGCGTTTGAATACCTTTCCCTTTTGGAGCCATTCTAGGATCCATATTAGACAAAATAAAAAAAGTATGATGGTCGGTAGGTGTTTCTCCTCTATCACATCTAAAAAAACATGCGTAGGTAGGCGAACCCTCCGCAAATGTACCCTCGTATAAAGGTGAAGGACCAGCTTCTTTGAGCTTATTAAACATTTCAGGATTGATCGCGTGGCCTTCTGCAGATTTTGGTGCCTCAAAAATTACGCTATCAGTTGGAAGGAATCCAAAAGTTTCAATCATAAATTTCATCAATTTATGGTGATCTCCGACTGGTGCTGCTAAAACTACATGGCCTATTTTTATTACATCCGGTGGACCAGGATAAACAGTATTACTGCCGTCAGCTTCTCTATTTCCAGAAGTATCCTGTAATTTGTTTGGGTCTCGTTTATAGAAATTTTTATTTCCATAGTTGTACTCTAATCTGTCTCTTACAGAGCTTAAGACCTCTACACTCCTACCTGATACAGCTTCAACTAAAAAACCGCATACTGGATCAATAAATGACACTCTTTTACCTCCACACAACGATCCTTCAATTCCAGGTATTTCATGCACTTTGGTACATCCATCAATATTTTCCGCAAGGATTTTAAGCTCTTTTTCACTCTTCATTTGTAAAGCGAAACCCAGAAATTTAGCTGGTCCCCGGTGAGCTACGTGACAAAAACCGTCTCCCTCCAAACCCCTTGAATATATGACGTTCTCGTCTTTATACATGATCTTCAATCCAAAGTCCTTTACCCAATCTTCATAGAGGTTCAGATCAGGTACTGAAAAGCGAACGTAAGCCACGTCCCACGCCTTAGTTAATGGCTTAATAGGTGGCAGTGACTCTGACCCTTCAAGATGTTCACCCTTACCTTCATTTATTGCTTCAAAAAGATGAAGATCTCTATCTACTAATTTTTCTTTTTCATCCATTTTTTGGATCTCCTTTAGAAACTATAATCTGGTTATTTTTTTCTTTTGTTTCCAAGCCATAAAGATATTTTCCCTTACATGGCCCTTCTTCGCATATTCCAGTTTCTGCATTAAACAGGGCTTGATGGTTCATACACTGAAGAAACTTTTTTCTTCTTTCCCACAGAAATGCTGGGTCACGACACAGAGGTCTACCATCGTGAGGACATGAATTTATCCACGCTCTAACCTTACCTTCAAATCTTGTAATTAAAACTTTAAGACCATCAGCATTTTGAGGAAGATCTACCATTAGAGCACCTAATTCGACTAATTCTTCAGACTTTATAATTGCGATAACGTTATTCATTTCTTAATCAAAAAATTGTTTTTCTCCTGGATTTGGCACTCTTAAAATATTTAATTGAGCGGCCAAACCGATATAGTGTGAAATCGCAAGAATCAATTCTATAAGTCCTTTTTCAGACCCAATTATATCGAGGGTTTCTTTATAAGTGGTGTCAGAAACTCGGTAGGTGGCAAGATATTCTTTCACGAATAAATAAGCTATTTTTAAGCGCTTTCCTTTATCTGTCTTTTCAAACGATGGGTCCCTTTCTGCAAGCAAATCATTCAAAATGTCTTGAGAAATACCATTTGCCAGAGCAGTTTGGCTGTGTGCCCAGAATTCTACATTACTTTTATAATGTACCGCAACCTTACATATAGCGATCGCTTTCATATCTGCAGGAGCATTTTTAGTATTTACTCTAATGGCAACACCAATTTTATCCAAAGCGTCCGCCATTTCAGTATCTGTATACATCCAAGCATTAAAAGGTCCTGGAAGTGCGCCATTTGATAGGGGTCCCACACCTCTTTTGGAAGACACGATAGAATCAAAGATATCTTTTAACTCATCAGATAATTGATCACGATTTTTATAACCCAACCTAGGTTTTTTGTTTTCGTCAAGACCAGTGGTATCCCATTTACTCATAAACCTGTCCTTACTATTTTATTAGAAAGAGTCCCAATTTTTTCAATCTCAAGTTCAAATTCATCACCTGGGGCTAGTTTTTTCCCGGACTCTATCCCTGAACCCGTACCAACCGTCCCTGAGCCGATAACCTCTCCGGGGTAAATTGTCTCTGATTTAGTAATGTGAGCAATTATATCAGAAAAAGAGTGATGCATATCTCTACTATTACCACCGCCCCAGACGCTCCCATTCACTCTTGCTTCCATGTTCAAAGCAACAGGGTGATCAACTTCATCAGCTGTCAAGATAAAAGGGCCTAGAACATTGCCAGTATCGAAATCCTTGCTTTTTGCGGGGCCCATTTGACCAGGCATTTCTTTCATTTGTGCATCTCTTGCAGAGATATCGTTTAAAATACTATAGCCAAAAATATAATTTGACGCGTCTTCTTCTTTAATATCTCTTCCTTTTTTTCCAATAATAGCTGCTATTTCCAATTCTATATCTAAAAATTCGGAAAATGATGGCCATTTTATTTCTGCTTTATGACCAACAAAAGAAAGTCTATTACCTTTATAATAAATTGGCTGTTCATACCACACTGGGGGTATCTCATACTTTATACCTGAAAGTTTAGTAGCTTGTGCAAACGCATTTTTTAAATGATCTTCGAAAATTGAAAATGCTCTATATTGTAATGGTATTAAAGGCGGGCGAAAAACTACTTCGTCAGCGGAGATAAAACAACTTTCATTACTTTGATCGAGCAGAAACGATACCTTTTCCAAAGCATTCTCGCCTTGTTCAATTAATCGTTGCATATCTGTAAAGTCGAAATCAGTTATGCTAGCCTGAGCAGCTGCCTTAGCGATATCAAGAAAAGTATCATTTTCAACCAAAACGATAAGCTTAATTTCTTTTTTATGTTCAACTGTTCCTAATCTCAAAATATTTTCCTTAACTTTAGGTATTTATTTTGAACTTTAACATTGCTAAAGTCAACGGATCCGTCCAATCAATAATCGAAATTGTTCAAGTAAAAAAAAATGGCAAAAAAAATATACTCACTTCCGCAAACAAACGGGATCAATTTCGCAGTTAAATACATAGAGATTGAAGGCCATAAGCACAGAGTTTCATTGGCTGGAAATAAAAAAGGAACACCCGTAATTTTAATGATGGGCGTATTTGAGGACAGTCTAGCAGACGCGCGCTGGCTAGTGTCTAACATGGTGAATAATGATAAAGAGAGTAAATTTCATTTCATAACTGTAACTGTGCCATTTCTAGAAGAGTACACAGAAATTAAAAAACACCATACAATCACGGCCAAATATGATGGTTTTATACCTCCAAATAAAATAATAAAAATGAAGGGAAAGGTGAAAATAGATCCTCGATTTGATTTAGAAAATTGTGCTGATACGCTTAAAAAAATTATTTCTGTCGGATTAAAAATAAAGAAAGCTCATTTTGTGGGACATGATCGCGGATGTATAATCATGGATAATATGCTTGCTCAGTACCCTGAGATGGCAATTTCTTATTCAAGAGGGTCACAGGGTTGGACCAATTTCAAAGAAGAATGGACAAAGCTGACTGAAAAGGGGATTTTTCTGGGTCCACCTCATCGAATTATGGCTACTAAAGCGTTTCCTAAACTTTTGAAAAGTGCAATTATGGGTGGTGCTCCTTTTGGATTTATTGCGCCGTCATTTTCTAAAGAGGCAGCAATAGCCAAAAAAGGGACAGAAATATATGATAGATGGGAGGCAATTCAAAGAATGCCAAATCAATCTGATTATTTTTTTAAGCTGACACGGCAAATATTTCGGCAGACCGATTTTCTTGATGAAGGAAGAAGGCGTTCCG
Organism: uncultured Alphaproteobacteria bacterium; assembly: GCA_902556405.1. Classification (GTDB taxonomy): domain Bacteria; phylum Pseudomonadota; class Alphaproteobacteria; order Rhodobacterales; family Rhodobacteraceae; genus CACIJG01. The sequence continues at coordinate 7,352 of CACDWF010000038.1, forward strand.
ATCGATCTCGAGGTTTTTGTATACTGGACACGGACTTTCCTATGATGCAATTTCAAGGATCCGACGAAATGCTTCTCGCAGAAAAAATTCCCGGTGCTAAAAAAATGCCATTTTATAGAAAAATTATGGGATTGATTGGATTTGGCAAAGTAACAGGGATTTTTAGACTTTTTAGATTGAGGTTTCCAACATATATTTTTGCTGATTTACCCCGTGATTTCGGGATAATATCAAATCATACCGGAGATCAACCCTATTGGGGTATTTGGAATTTTTGGCCAAATGAAATAGAGGACCTACTTCCAGGGGGAAAATTTCAAGATAGAGATGATCCAATATGGAAAAAAAACTGGAAGAGATTTGTTAAAACAAATTCTTCTAATAAATACTCAACTATAAAAACAAAGAAAGGGGCAAGATTTTCGAGATTTGTTATTATTAAAAATGCACTGCATTGGACCCATATTGAAAGACCTGAAAATGTTGCAGCAGCTTGTTTTGATTTTATAAAAGATAATGAAAAGTGATTAAAACTGCTCAAGCTTTTTTAAAGCCACTACCCA
>CACDWF010000039.1 GCA_902556405.1 uncultured Alphaproteobacteria bacterium
TTAGAGAAAAACTTTTTACATCTTTGCTTGCATTTTCAATCACAATATTGGCCGACCTGTCGGGATACTCGTCCGTACCAATAGGAAATTCGTGAAAAGGTAGTAGTTCCTCTATATGCCCCACTGCGAAATCAACATTTTTATCGCCAGAAATTTTTGCACCGGTATAAAAATTTATCCAATCCTCGACATTTTTATTTCGAAAGGTCTCTCCTAAAAAAATCTTAGTATTAAAATCACAAAAAACTAATATAAGCGTTGCACCAGCGATAGATAGAGGTGTGGGAAGTCCATCAATGACCTGAAAATTCTGAATTTTTCCTGGCATTGCCATCGCTTTCAACGCTATCCTAAAAGGAGGCGAAAGAGCGATTGATAATGCACATAGGTGGCTGGAGGATGAACGTCGAGGAGACAGAAAAGTCACAGATCTGAGTGTCGATCAAATAAAGACTCAATTATCTTTATCAATAGCAAAAGTGATGGCTGAAGGTTCGCTATTTGATCCTGAGCTTGCTTCTTTAGCAATAAAGCAAGCTAGAGGAGATTTAATCGAAGCGATTTTTTTAATAAGAGCATACCGAACAACCTTACCGAGATTTGGAGTTGGGCAGCCTATAAATACGGACAAAATGATTGCTAAAAGAAGAATATCCGCGACGTTTAAGGACATTCCAGGAGGCCAGCTTCTTGGACCGACTTTTGATTACACTCATCGACTTTTAGATTTCAAACTATTAGCAGATGGCAGCATCGATGAATTTGAGCCTGGAAAAGATACTGAACAAATGTTCCAACACGTCACTCAGTTCCTTAATAATGAAGGAATTATTGAGACAGAAGAGACATCATCTAGTGAAGCGGAGTCGCCTGATCTCACTCGACAGCCTTTGGAAATTCCTGCTAATAGAGCATTGCGGCTACAGGCTCTTACTCGAAGCGATGAAGGGTTTTTATTAGGTATGGCATACTCAACCCAAAGGGGGTTCGGAAGAAATCATCCATTCGTTGGTGAGCTAAGAATAGGACTTATATCTGTTGAATTTGAAATCCCAGAGATAGGGTTTAATATAGAGATAGCTGAGATAGAGATTTCAGAATGCGAGACGGTTAATCAATTTCTGGGCTCAAAGACCCACCCCCCTAAATTTACTAGAGGCTATGGTTTTGTTTTTGGTCAATCGGAGAGGAAAGCGATATCGATGGCTTTAGTTGATCGCGCTCTACGTTGGAAAGAATTGGGAGAGGTTAGCGATGGTGCTCCCGCTCAAGATGAAGAGTTTGTTCTGTACCATGGAGATAATATTCAAGCGACTGGTTTTGTAGAGCATATTAAGCTTCCTCATTATGTCGATTTTCAGGCAGAACTGGAGCTAATTAGAAAGATAAGAAAAACAGCTTTTGAGGCAAAAAAAGGATGAGTAACTCCGAAGAGGATTTCAATTTTGCTTACCTTGATGAGCAAACCAAGAGAATGATAAGAAGGGCTCTAATAAAAGCGTTATGCATTCCAGGATATCAGGTTCCCTTTGCAAGTAGGGAAATGCCAATGCCTTATGGTTGGGGTACTGGCGGCGTTCAGGTCACAGCAGCATGCTTGCAAGAAACGGATGTATTGAAGGTCATAGATCAGGGTTCAGATGACACAACCAACGCAGTCTCTATAAGAAAATTTTTTGAAAGGGTAGCTGGTGTAAAAACTACTGAAAACACTGGAAAAGCATCTGTAATTCAAACCAGACACCGCATTCCCGAACAAGTTTTATCAGAAGATCAAATACTCGTTTATCAAGTCCCAATACCAGAGCCCTTAAGATTTTTAGAGCCTAGAGAGACCGAAACAAGGGTTATGCACGCATTAGAAGAATATGGCTTGATGCATGTTAAATTATATGAAGACATATCTATTAACGGGGAGATTTCCACAGCATACGCTTATCCAGTAAAAGTTAACGATCGTTATATAATGGATCCATCACCTACACCAAAATTTGATAACCCAAAAATGAATTTTTGCCCGGCAATTCAGCTTTTTGGAGCTGGGAGAGAACAAAGGATTTACGCAGTTCCTCCATATACTAAGGTTATAAGTCTTGATTTTGAAGATTATCCATTTGAAGCCTCAAGAGCCGAGAAGACTTGTGAAATATGTGGTGCCACCAATACATATCTCGATGAAGTGGTTATTGATGATAAGGGAACTAGAATGTTTTCATGTTCAGATAGTGATTACTGCAATAGTCAAAAAAGTTAAACAATGGAACAGATTTTAAAAGCGAAGGCTATAAATAAGAAATTTGGCGATGTGTATGCCTGCAACAACTTAAGTATAGAGCTTTACACTGGTGAGGTCGTTGGAATTGTTGGAGAGTCTGGCTCTGGCAAATCAACTCTTCTAAATTGCTTGTCTGGAAGCTTGGTACCAGATGGTGGTAATATAACATATTTGGATAGAGACAATAATTGGTTGGATCTATTGTCTTTGCCGGAACCCAGAAAAAGAAACCTACTGAGAACCGAGTGGGCCTTTGTCCATCAAAATCCTCGAGATGGTCTTAGAATGGCAGTGAGTGCTGGAGGGAACATTGGCGAAAGACTAATGGCAATAGGGTATAGAAATTACTCTCAAATTAGGGCTGAAGCCACCGAATGGATCGAAAAGGTTGAAATAGATGCAATCAGACTGGATGACAAACCGAGTATTTTTTCTGGTGGAATGCAACAAAGACTTCAGATTGCTAAAAATCTTATAACGAAACCTAGGCTAATATTTATGGATGAACCTACTGGTGGTCTTGATGTATCTGTCCAAGCAAGATTACTTGATCTCATAAGATCTTTGGTTAGAGAATTAGGATTGTCAGTAATAATCGTAACGCATGATCTCGCAGTTGCGAGGTTCATGGCGAATAGATTGATTGTTATGAAAAATGGCAAAATTGTTGAAACTGGATTAACCGACCAAGTTTTGGATGATCCACAGCATTCCTACACGCAATTACTAGTCTCCTCAATACTAAAGGTGTAAAAATGTTGGAAGTAAAAAATGTTGCAAAATCCTTCAATCTAAAGAACTTAGACAAAGGGAAATTTTCAGTTATTAGAGATGCTTGCTTTAATGTTAATTCGGGGGAATGTGTTGCATTGATAGGTAACTCTGGTTGTGGCAAATCAACTTTAATGAGAATGATTTACGGTAATTATGTATGTGCAGAAGGAGAGATTTATATAGATAAGGAAAATATCCTTGATTTAAAAGCCATTGAAATGTCGATATTAAGAAAACAAAAAATGGGGTATGTAAGTCAATTTTTAAGAGTTTTACCGAGAGTAAGCACCATAGATTTGGTTATGGAACCTCTTCTTGATCAATTTGAAAGTCGCGCCAGAGCGAAGGATATAGCTGAGACATTATTGTCTAGGCTAAATTTAAGCTCTCAGTTATGGCACCTCTCCCCACTGACTTTTTCAGGAGGGGAACAACAAAGGGTAAATATCGCTATTGGCTTTTCTAAAGACTACAAGTTGCTTCTTTTGGATGAGCCGACGGCGAGCCTCGATCGTGAAAACAAAAAAATTGTCATGGATATGATCTCAGAAAAAAAAGAAAAAGGGTCAGCAATACTTGGTATCTTTCATGACAAAGAAGTAAGGGATAAAGTGTGTGAGCGAGAAATAGATGTAAGCAACTTTTCAGCAAGCTGAGAAAAATCTATTATGCGTAAAGGAACATTATTTACAGTGGTAGGCCCTTCTGGAGTGGGGAAAGATTCAATTCTTAATGCTGCTAAGAAAAAAGTCGATGCATATTTCCCTAAAAGATATATTTCTAGAAGTGCTGAGGTCGACAACGAAGACTTTATTAAAGTGGATCAGTCTCAAATAGATATTTTATTAAAAGAAAAAAGAGTAGCTATTCATTGGTATGCGCATAATAACTTTTATGGGATACCTATTGATATTATATATCACCTTAATAAGGGAACAAACGTAATTTTCAATGGATCTAGACATGCTATTAAGGAATATAAGCAGCAATTTCCAGAGTTAAAAATAATTTACATTGATGCTAAAGAAGAAATCGTTCTCGAAAGATTGAAAAAAAGAGCTAGAGAAAATGCAAAGGATATTCAACTAAGGTTAAAAAGGGCGAAATTTGATATTCCAACGGGCTCAATTATTATCAACAATGAGGATGATCTAGATAAAGCAGTTATTCAATTATTATCTGTAATGCATTAAAGCAGCGAAAATCTTTTCAGTTCACAAAAATACCTATCATCCCTTTGCCCAAAAAGACAGATATCTAAAAAAGGTAAGGGATATCCGATAACTTCTTGAAAATTTAATTCTATTGTGTCTCGAATATTTTTCTCTTCAACCAATCTTATTTCTCCAGTTAATGTAATATGAAATTTATATCTATTAAAGACATATGGATAACCCCACTTCTTTAAGTTTTCTTCCTCTTCAAAGTCAAGTCCACTAGCTCTTCTTTTTTCTAGTTCTGTGGATGTGGGAGGTTCTCTAAACTTATCTAGAGTTGAAACGCAATCATCTGCTAAAGATCTTAGTGCCTTAGGGCTTCTTTCAGGGACTAAAGCATAAAATCGGCCAAGCTTTTTCAAGACTGGATTTTGGATTATAAACCTACTATGTCGCTTTGAAATTAATTCCACATCGCTAATGAGATCATTGTATGAATACTTATCATTTAGGACAAATGGTGCTTTGAGCGTGCCATGCAAGCCATATATCCTTGCTTTTTCCGTGATAGACTTTAAGTCAACAAATTTTGGGTTTTTTATTTTCTTGTGATTGGTAATCTTACCTTTCTTTGGATTCCAGCCTAACCATTGAGACCCAACTTTATCGAGAAATGTATCTGGATAGGGAGAAAAATAAATTGCGTATCTGGAATAATTTGTCATAAAAATGTCCTAATAACAGAGTACAAAAAATTTGGAATATTTATATGAAACTTTTAAGTCAAGAGTATGAATTTATATGCATGAATTTATTTTAAGCAATGCACGTCTCGTTCTGGAGAACGAAGTAGTAAACGGAAGCATCAGGGTAGCGGATGGGGTCATTAAAGAGGTTAACTCTGGAAAAGGATTTATACGTGGTTCTTTCGATTGTAATGAAAATTATTTATCACCAGGCCTGATTGAACTACACACAGACAATTTGGAAAGACATATGCAACCAAGAGCAAATGTTAAATGGCCAATAAAGGCTGCGATTTTATCACATGATAGAGAACTAGAAAGTGCTGGTATTACGACTGTTTTTGACGCATTGCGAGTTGGTTCGATAGTGTCAGATAAAAGGGGTAACTATCTTAAATATGCTAGGCAAGTTACGGACACCATTAAGGAGCTGAGAGCAGAGAAAAGCCTGAAAATAAGTCATTTTACGCATCTTAGAGCAGAAGTTTGTTCTGAAACTTTGGAAATCGAATTGGAAGAGTTTACCCCAGAAGACCGAGTTGGAATAGTTAGTTTGATGGATCATACTCCGGGCCAAAAGCAATTTAGAGACTTAGATAAAATGGCAGAGTATTTAAAGGGAAAATACTCTATGAGTCCAAAAGATTTGGAAGATCATTTTGAACGTCTTTATAAAATAAAAAAGGCTTGGGGAGATAGAAACCATGCCGCAACTTTAAGTGCGAATAAAAGACTTGGCGCTATTCTCGCAAGTCATGACGACACGACAGAGAATGATGCAATTACATCAATTGAAAATGGATGTAAAATCGCCGAGTTTCCAACAACTGTTGAAGCTTCAAAGGTATTAAATCGATCATCAATTAATATTATCATGGGAGGACCAAACATTCTGAGAGGGGAGTCCCACTCCGGAAACGTCGCGGCTAAGGACCTTGTTTCCATGGGTTGCTGTAACATTCTTTCATCGGATTATATGCCTTCTTCACTGCTAATGGGAGCGGTAAAACTTGGAGATATTTTGGGAGATTTTGCAAAGGGAATAAAGGCGGTTACTGAGACACCAGCAAAAGCAGCTAATCTAAATGATCGTGGTTTGATTAAGATTGGTATGCGAGCTGATTTACTTCTTTTTGATGTAAAAAATAATTTTCCTATAATTCAAAGGGTGTGGACTCCTAATTCTACTTAAAGCCCACATATCTTTCATGAACGCCAGTGAAAAGGGATTTTAGTATCAGCGATATAACATAGGTTATTTTCGGTATTATATTTGGTCACATATTCGAATTATATTACTACCGGGTTTCATTTGACAGTAGATATCATTAATTCAATTTTCCAACTTCTTCAAAAGGGCCTAGACAATAACTTTAAGCTGCAGACTAAGTCGTAGACCAATGAATTTATCTTTTGTAACATGCAACTTTAGAAGAGCTATAGAGTCACGCCGTGGGGTGGGACGGACATTTAGACCAATAAATTTTTCGAGAGCTAAAAATGAAAAAAATCATAGTCTTTTCAGATATTCACTTAAACTCTGCTGATGAACCAAGTTTAAAAAAATCATCTCAAAAACTTGAGAAAGCTATACTGCACTTGCAAGGCAATCATAATGATTTTGATACGCTAGTCTTTACAGGCGACTTAGCGGATAGTGGTAAAATTGAAGAATATAGTGCCTTAAGAAATTTGGTCTCGGTAATAAATAGACCCATAAAATTTATGCTTGGAAATCACGATAACCGAAAGAACTTCCTCGATGTATTTCCATACTACCAACCAGATCATAATGGATTCTTACAGAGTAGTGAGGCTTATGAAAATCTTGATTTTATATTCTTAGATACGCTTAAAGATCCTCACGATGACATACCCAAAAGCTGTGGTTACTTATGTAAAAAAAGACTCGACTGGTTGAGTCAAAAACTTAAAGAAGCGGATCATAAAAAAGTAATTTTGTTTATGCACCATCCCGCTTTTACAACGGGAATGCAGGCTATGGACAAACTAAAACTAAAAAATTCCCACGATTTTTTTTCAACTATAAAAAATTTCAATAATGTAAACCATCTAATATCTGGTCACATACATAGAAGTATATGTGGTCTTTACGAAGGATATAATTTCTCCACGTTCAAAAGCATAAATCAGCAAATGGTCTTAAAGTTCAAAGCCGATAGAGTAGAATATGCCAAAGGTGAGAATTCGGGATATGGCATTATCCTACTGGATGGTGAGAATTATACTATCCATAACGAAGAGGTAAATTAATCCTTTTAAAAACCTTTTTTGCGATACTAATTCTATTTTTTTAAAAATAGCAATAGGAGTATTTATCTTGAAAGAAGCAGATACAAGTCGGGATTGTCTATCAACAGCATGGCAACTGCAGTACCACATATCGCGGATCCAATCATTAGTGCTCTGTCGCTCCATTGCATGCCGACATATATCCATCCGATGGCACTAAAGAAATAACACAATTGCCCCAAAATATACATTTTTCCTGATGTAAGAAATACTCCTAATACACACAATATCATGGCTCCCCATTTAACATACCAATCTCTTGTACCAGTAGGCGTAAGAGGTTTAATGTCATCGTACTCGCCTTGTAATTCCTCTAGCTCTTGAGCAAGCCTCTTTTTTTCAGACGCTAACTCCATTGCTAGTCTTCCTGCTTTAGTAGTTATATTATGTAATTTGCCGTCTTCGCCTAATTCAGTGATGGTATCAGCGTCTTTTTCCTTCGACATTTTACTTCCTTTTGAAGATTTAAATTTAATCGCGCCAAAATTTAGCAATAAAAATTATTCAGTCAAATAAAAATTAAAAATAGTCTTACAATACGCTTCTAAAGTCCAATTTTAGAAATTGACTAGCTGCTACATCAATGTATCAAA
>CACDWF010000040.1 GCA_902556405.1 uncultured Alphaproteobacteria bacterium
GACTCAATTACATAAGGATCTACCCTGCATAACAGTTATTGAGTTTTTTTTTCTGATTTTCATACTTATTTAAGTTAACTCCAACAGGGTGAAGGAATATCGTTAGCAGGTAAATATTTGCTGAAATCAAAAATCACAAACAAAGCCGCAATTAGATTACCGTTTCCAAAAACTATCTAAAGCTTCTATTAAGTCGGCTTGCAAGTTTGAATTAAAAAAATTGAATTGTTCATAATACACTATTGTCTGACGAAAAAGTTGATCTCATGTGTTTCGCATTTGTTACAAAGTTGTAGAAAAATCACCTAGCGACAACTGTTTTACACATTGAACATATCTATTTACCAATTCATCGAAGGAAAGATTTGAGTCCAAAGCAGCTCTGTGCATATGAACGGTCTCGACAAATAGATGATCATTGTTATCAAGAAACTTTCTTACGTCACTATAGACATCATCTTTCTTTTTTTTTAATAACTCGTCAGTTATTGAGACAAGCGAACAATAATCATGATTAAAATATGGTGACGATTCGCACTCACTATGCCATGTACGTGAAAAGCTTAGACTGGGCACACCAAGAATATTTGCTTCCCAAAGAGCTGTTCCTGTTGATCCAACAACTAAGCATGAGTTTAAAATTATTTTCTCGTTTGGTATTAATCTATCTATGATCATAACTCTATCGTCACGAGTCAGCAAATCTAAAAACTGCCTATCTCTGAAATTTAACTCCGGCAAATTTTCGTAACTTAAAAATTGTCTAGGATGTTCTTTAACTACTAATTTTACATCAGTGGGTATTGTCTGTAATATTTCCCTTACTATTAAGTGTGGATGAGTATAAAAGCCTGAAATTGGATCAGTCGTCATTTCCGGTTGAAAATTTAAAGGGTAAAATACAAACGGTTTTTCAGGAATTTTTTTGATAGAGAGCTTATCCAATAACTTTTTATAAGACATCGATTTGCACTTTAACAGAATACTTTTTTTCAAAATATCAAACGAAGATAAACGATATAATATATTGCGTGGCTGAAATTTTGGATTAATTATCCAAAATACTGTGCGCTGAACTGCTCTAAGTGAACGTTTGAAACGCTTAAAGATGCTACCTTTTAATTTTATTTGTTCATTATTAATAGCCTTACCTCGATTTAAAAAGTGGTTGTCTAGCGTCTTAGAAATGTCATGAAATGACGAAGGACTATTTACCTTTCTAGCGTTATCTGAAAACAAAATTGTCTTTATTTTTTCAGGGCGAAAGTCATCCACAAACCTGACGTTACTATTAATTAACGTTTTCATTGCAAAAAAGCATGGAACATTAAGAAACTTACAAACAAAAAATAAAATGATACAAGGAGGCGAGTGCGGAGCTTCTCTCCATATTACTGTTGTTTTACCTACTTTCTCGGTCATTATGGATAAAATCGCAGTGAGGATCTCAATGAAATGTCGTTCGCGGGCTCTGAATGTCTTGCTTGCTAACTCAATTCTGTCCATCAACCTGTTAAAATATATTTGTGCTTCTAAAAACTCAGAGAGTATATTGCTTGATATATTTTTTATAGGAATACCATTCGATTCTAGGTAGCTATTTGCCTGAAAGCAAGGATTTAAAAAAACATCCATATATATTGTCTCGTCATAATTTTTGGGATCAAAATCATGTGCTCCAGTAAATAAAGTTACTTTTAAATTAGCTTTACGGCACTCTTGAAAAATCTGGCAAGGGTATTCTTTATTTTCAAAACCACCAAAAATAACTTCTAATGACAATTTTTATCTCCAGAATTTTTATTTAAACCAAGCGTGACAAGATATTGCTCTGCAATAATTGTTGAATTATAATTTTCAATAAAAAAGTCGCATACGCCTTTGGGCTGTCGTCTTCCATTTAATTTCATTAGAAATTGTTCGATGTCAAATGAAAATTGTTTTATATCATTACTATTAGTTATTTTATATAACGAAGACTTCTGTGCTAACTCTACCGCCCCACCTGGACAATTATTTACTATTACAGGCGCACCACAGCCGATAGCTTCAACTAACACATTGCCAAAACCCTCCCACTTGGATGCTAAAACAAAAGCACTACAATGTTTGTAAAAAGGAAGCGGATTATCAGTAAATGGCACAATATCGACTTTATTTTTCAGTTTATTTTTGATGATTATTTCACTAAGAGAGCTCTTTTCGTCGCCTTCACCCAGTAAAATTAATCTCAAATTAGGTCTCAGAATATTTACAGCCTGAAAAGCTAAAATTAAATTTTTTAGGTTTTTTACGGCGTGTAACCTACCAACATATAAGATGACCTCCAAATGTTTATCATTAAGCCACTTATGGACTACGCGTTTCTCTTTATCTTTTAAAAACTGATCTTTTTCAATAACTGGGTTTCCAATTACTGTGACTTTCTCGGATGGCGCAATTTTGAGGCGTTCTAGTTCTTTTGCGGTATAGCTAGAGTTCGAAATAATAGATCGGGATGATGAATATGCAAAGGAAAGAAATTTCAAATACAGAAATCTTTTTAGCCAACTGTAGCCATCCAAACCTGTGAACGTCGTTGCCTCTCTCAAAACTACTCGCTCAAACCCAAAAAATTTTGCAAATACTCCCACTACTATATTCGCATTTCGCATATTTGAAATCACGATATCTGGAGAATAGTCTTTTAAAAATTTGTAACATGTCCATAAACCAAATTTAAGCCTTTTTATGTGCAAGTGAACCAAATTTACTTTCTCGAAAACAAGCTGATCTAGTGGTCCATTAGATTTTAACACTAGCAAAGTGACTTGAAATTTTTTTTTACTTATTTCATTTGCTAGGTTTACGGCGACTCGCTCAGCTCCGCCATAATCTAAGGTGACAGTAGTTATAAGTACTTTTCTCATATCAAAAAAGTATCAAAGCGTAATGAAATCTCGAAAGATTGTACGTATCGGTTTACCTGTATAAAAACCCGCAACAATTTTCAAAATTATAATATAAAAACGTTTGAGATGAGGGAGGTTTTGTATTTGCAGCCGTGTTTCTTCATGTAACAACTGTTTTTCAATTTTACTTATGTTTTTAAGCTTAGGAGACCGTCTCTTGATGCAGGCTAGCCTTTTTAAACCTAATCTATTTCTTACCAACATTTGATGCCGGTACTTTGGACCTATAAAGCTCAAATACATTTTTAAACTCTCTAGAAAAGATAATTTAGTAGTTCTATTTATCGGGGATATGGACATATTTGTTCCATGTCTTCGATAATGTTGCAAAATTACGTCAAAGTGCTCGAAGTTACCATAACACTTCGCAACAAATGCTACCCAATCATCATGCCCAATTTCAAAATCTGGTATTGGCAGTATACTTTTTAAAATATCGCCTCTAAAACAACTTGCCGAACCCATAACAAATTCTGACACAGGAACACCCAAACTTTTGTAATTTTCAAATTTTGAAAAGCCTAGCAGACCATCTTTTATATTAAAGAATTCAACATTGTGATAGCAAATGATTAGGTCTTCATTGGCTTGCATAATATTTGATAAATATTCAATTTTGTTTTCAAGCCAAATGTCGTCATCATCGCACAAAAATACTAGGTCGCCATTACATTCTGACAATGCTTTATTAAAATTTTGTACCATTCCAAGCTTATTGGAGTTTTCTAGGTATTTCAATTCGATATTTCCAAAATCAAGCGTATCTAAAAACTTTTTATTCTTTGTGCTCGGCATATCCTCACAGATTATTATCTCATCTGGCAACCTACTTTGTCTTAGAATTGATTTTAGCTGATCGATTAGGTATTTCGGTCGCCCACAGGTAGCAATGACACAAGATACTCTCATTATATTCCTTCCAGAAGTTCAACCTCACACATCTTTAGATAGGCAAGAACATTATTTGTCTGCTCGATCTTGGAATGCAACTCGTTTGGAAGGAGATTGAGCCAAGAAACAACTCTCCATCCAAATTTGTTTGCCCAGATCATAGTGCTTGAATAGGTACAAAACAAAATTCCCGAGCTACGTAAAAATAACTCTTCAACGTCTTCTTCAAATACAGTTGGGTCAATATTCATGTCAGATATAATTTTAGAAATGTCGTGCGTAAATTTTTGATCATGACGGATTGTGGGATGGAAGCTGACATGAATCGATTTAGGATTAAAATCCTCTTTAATTTTTGTCAGCATCGCTTTCAATTTGTCTTTATATGTCTCAATATCAACTCTATTTTCATGAACGAATGGATCTATTAGTAAAAGTTGTATATCTTCATCCAACTTTCTTTGCCCCACCTTTTTTATTTCTGGAAATACAAGCGTGATGGGCAATTGGCTAAGCTTACTTTTAGCATAGATCTTAAAAGCTTTGGGGTGTGGAGAAAAAACCTTATTGATATGATTGCAGTTCGGCATCAATTCGCGAGTTGCTTCAAATTTTAATCCAAGAAGTGTAATCAAACTTTTAAAGTACCTCTTTTTTTCAATCCCGTTTAAAGGAACTTTTGCGTTATTAATACTGAATCCGTTAGTACCTTCATCTACTACGCGCAAGCCAATGCATTTTTCATGGCGCATTAGTATTCGTATATCTACCGCAAACGCATGTGGCAGATATAAATAAAACTCATCGTTCTGAAGCGTAATATTAATTTTTCTCTGAATTAGCGGTTTTACATAAATTGATATCCAAAAAATTGTTAAGATTAGTTTTACAGGGGAATTGTAAGGCAAAAATTTCCACCTTAGGTCCTCATTAAGCTCAAGTGTTTTGAACGGCACAGGTATTTGCAACTTACGTCTTGCTATAAAAACCACGCTCTCATATTTTAAGTTCAAAAGTTTCACAGTGGCAATGCAATTGCGCAAATGTAAATTTGAGTTTACTAAAAAGACATGCTTCATATTTGTGACTCAACTTTACTAACGTCTTCCATCGTATCAATGGAAACATGGTGACGATCAAGAATAACTCCGCCTGCGTTTTCACCCATTAGATCTTTACCAAAAATTAAAAGATCTCGCTTTATTGCATATGCAACTCCGTTCCGATGATATATATCTGATAGCTGTTGTCGCGCAGTAATTGATTTTCCTTTTTTGCTAAACAGCTGAATTCTTCCGTTAGCCTCTTTGGTGATTGCTTTGTAGGGATGATACTTTAGGTCAGTCTTAGATAACGTCCATACTGCGTCCCAATTATAATCTATAAGAGTATCGATTACAATTTTCACTTCGCTTTTATTTCGTAAAGGAGAGGTTGGTTGGAGCATTACAACAATGTCATATTGTATTTTATAAAATTTTTCACTTTCTTTAAGAGCATGCTTTAAAACCTCTTTATCTCCTATAAAATCTGCTGATAAGCTCAGAGGGCGTTTAAATGGAACGCTTAACCCAACTCTTTTTGCCTCTTCTGCAACTAAATAGTGGTCTGTCGAAACAACTGAATTAGTGAAACATTTGCATTCAAGTATAACTTTAGCCACATATTCTATAAGAGTTTTTCCTTTTATCTTAATAAGATTTTTTAATTTTATACCTTTTGAACCTCCGCGAGCGGGTACAACCGCCAAAATATTTTTATTTCTGTAATTCATCGGTAAAGTCATCATCACATGATCGCATTACATTCATTATCTCGAAAAAATTTTGATATAAATCAATTTTTTTATTACGGATTGTGCCTCCATAAAACCCATAAAAAGTGCAACCAAAATGGTGTGCAGTTTCATAATCATCCTGACCATCACCTATTATGATTAAACTACTAGCGCTTAGTGAAAATTCATTTAAAATAATTTCAATATTTTTTATTTTGTTTGATGCTCCATCTCCCAGAACCAAGTCAAAATTTCCATATCCAAAAATTTGATCCACGCTGGATTTAAGGAATGAATAAGGAGTTGCGCTGTTTATAAATTTTTTCCCACTACACTTTAAAAGAAACTTGTCTATACCTTCTCGCTTTTTACACTTTGGTAACGAATTAACTACTATTTCATTATATTTTTGTAATAATTCCATATAATTTAATCCTAGAACTAAAGACATTTTTTCCAAAATAGCAAAGCGGTCCCAATAAAGCACTTTCCCTTCCTTTAGTATTCCGCTGATAATTTTATTTGATTTAGGCTTTATGCCTGCCGCCAGATAAAAAGCAATCTCTTTAATTTCATTTGAGTGCACCATAGTCCCGTCAAAGTCAAACACGATTGGGCTTTTAATTGACATATCAGATTAATTGCTCCTCCAGTTGAAACCTTCCCCAGTGATCTACTAAGGTTTTGCGCATCTGGCCAGTGAGACCTTGAATTTTTGGATCACGATAAAAGGAATCTTCCGGGAGATGTGTTGTTGAAATTTCTTCAAATACGCATCCATTAGCTGATTTAAAACTATGCCAAACGCCAGGTTGAACTAGAATAGTGTCACCAGGCTTTAGATGGTATATTCGATCATCCAGTTTCACTATTAGATCTCCATGGAGCAAGAAAAAAGTCTCTTCCTTTATTTTATGATAGTGATCGGGGTGCCATTGACCAGGGAGTTGTATAATTAATTTTTTACAATAATCTCTGTTGAGGACTGTTATCATCGTAGCTCCCACATCACGAAATTTAGAAATACCTGCATGGTGAGAGTATTCCGTCACAAATGATGATGGCAATGTAACCTTAGCTAAATTTAGCATCGCTTTTACTTCATGAATTGCATTTTTGATTATCTTAATTGATGCAAGTTGTTTTTCTTGCTTGCTGTGTAAAGACTTAAGATCGTTCCCTTTCAGTGGCATATCTTTTTTTACATCTACATCTAAGGTCTTTCCTGCAACGAATTCTCCACTCGATAAACTTTCGTTTGAAATTGGGAAGGCAAAATATACGTCTTCGTTCTGCAAAACATGCCCTTTTTTAAAATCATATTTGAAGAATACTCCTCTTGTAAGCGCCTCGAGTGATTTAGTTTCACTTTGATTTATATGTAGTCTACCTGGGCTACCAAGTATATCTCGTGCTAACTTGATTGCCTTTAACCATTCAAAAATTTGAGAAGGGCTTGAAGAATAAGCATTTAATTTAAACTTTTCTGTCTCAAGGCCAACGTGTCTTTCAAACATAGTTGCACCTAAAGCTGTCGCCATTTTTACAATTTGAGTATCTTCCGGATCCTCGTGGGTTGACCAGCCAACTGCGGGAAGAGTTGGGTATCGTTTCTTAAAATGGCTGATATCTGACAAGTTGCATAG
>CACDWF010000041.1 GCA_902556405.1 uncultured Alphaproteobacteria bacterium
TTAGAGCAAGTAGTAAAAGGGCAATAAAATACTTTTTTCTGATAGAATAAATCAACTTAAAACTTCCTATAAAATGTCTACTTGATAATGATTATCATTTGCAAGAAAAAAGTAGTTCTTAAACTAGATAAATCCAATTTTTTTAATCATTACTTTTTTAGTCAGAATAGTTGTTGACAAAGGCGAGTAAATTAGTCATCTTTAATTCCGACTGGGATCGTCGGAATTAAAATTGAAGGATTATATAATGAAAAAACTTATCGTTATGATTGTTGCGGTATTTGTAGTGACAGAGGTAGCAGCACATCATTTTTATTCAACGTTTCCAATTACACTGAAAGGTTACACTGGAGACAAGACCAATTCAGTTTCTTACTCAGGGCAGATAGCAAGACATGTTTTACATGATTCTCTCAAAAAACTAGCTGGTAAAGGTGATGGAGGATCTAACGGTGCTGAAATCGAAGCTCAGATGATGAAGTATTTCAAGGGAAGTAAAGAGGACCTTGATATAATTGCACCCAAAACAAAAGGTGATTTTAAAATAAAGCAAACAACGCTTAATCAAATCAGCAAAGGTAAAAATCTTTCTGGTAAGACTTACAAGGGCGTTATAAACGGATGGCCTGGTCAAATGACCGGACCAGAAGTTATTGAGTTTATGATTAAAAAAGCTGCTCAAACAAAAGGTGGTTTTGACCCTGCTACTGGTTATAACTATCCTCAATTAATTTCAAAGTTTGCAATGGGCGCTGTATTTTATAACCAAGCAGTTGATAATTATCTAGATGAGAAGATGGCTCCTGGTTCAAAGACGAATGACAAGCCATACAAAGATGGAGCCTATTATACCTATAAAGAGCACGCTTGGGATGAAGCATTTGGATATTGGGGTGCCGTCTCACATGGGCTCGGTCTCAGTGCAAAGCAAAACTACGATATCACCAAAATGAAGGATATGGCTGCTGCAGACCAAAACAAAGACGGTGTAGTAGATCTTAAGAGCGAGTACAATTTTGCACACGCTTACTATGCATCAAGTTTTGATAAAGGTGGTAAGACAAATTATTACAATACGGTTACCCAGGCTTTTTTAGACGGTAGAAAGATAATAGCAGGAGCAAAAGGCGAAAAACTTTCATCATCAGAAAAAGCTGCGCTGCTAGGTCACATCGCGGTAATTAACGCAAATTGGGAAAAGGTTATTGCCGAGTCTGTTTTTAAGTACGCTGGTTCCGTTTATAAGGATATCGTAAAGCTTGAAGAAAATTATTCGGATAAAGCTTTCTCCACCTACGCGAAACATTGGGGAGAACTAAAAGGTTTTGCGCTGGCTCTTCAGACAGGCAAATCAAACTTGGGTGAAACAGCCGTGAAGCTTAACAGGCTTACAGGTATGGGACCAGTTCTTATGAATGCTTCTCAAGTAACGGGTGTAGATTCTGCGGGAAACTACATCAAAGAGGAAGCTCAGTCTTGGGGAGAGTTTAAGCTACACATGCTTAAGATTCAAAAGTTGATGGTCGAAAAGTTTGGTGTCAAAGCAAAAGGAAACGACATGTTAGCAGATATGTCCTCTTTGGCATCCAAGGTAGGAAGCTCCGATAGTGCAGAAAACGACTAAAAGAGCTTTCCTTCTCCAGCTTCCCCCCGGATTTCCCAGTCACGGGGGAGAGTGTATTTATACTTAATAGGTACAATATACGGTAGGTAAGGATGTTAGAATATATTGGCGACATTTTCCATCACTTTGTTGATCCAAAGAAAAGAGTTTTCCTTGGGTACATTGCTTTATCCATCTTAATAGCACTTTTATGGCTGGTATTTATAAGGAAAAAGAGGTTGAAATCAGCAATTTTTAAAGTCTTTGATAAAAAAATTCTCTTATCAGGTTCTGCAATCTCTGATTACAAAATGTTTTTAATAAATAGAGTTCTAATGTTGGTGTTATCTCCTTACCTCTTGACACAGTTAGCCGTCGCAACATTTCTTTACTATTCCCTTCTATCTTTACCTTTAAGTGGACTTCTTTTTTTCTTGAGTGATACCCCGACTATCGTAGTAGCAATACTATTTACTTTTGTTTTCTTCACTTTTGACGACTTTACAAAATACTGGGTACACAGATGGATGCATAAGTGGCCTGTTTTGTGGGCTCTTCATAAAGTTCATCATTCGGCTGAGACCTTGAATCCAATCACAGTTTACAGAACACACCCTCTTGAGGGAATTCTATTTTCATTACGAGGAGCATTTTCCCAAGGTGTAGTGATTTCCACGTTCTTTTTCATTTTTGGTGATAAAGTAGATTTAGTAACTATTTTAGGAGTTAACTTTTTAGTATTTTCTTTTCACGTTGCAGGATCAAATTTAAGACACTCCCATATAGACATCAAATACTGGGTTTGGTTAGAAAAAATTCTCATTTCACCGGCGCAACATCAACTTCATCATTCGTTGGATGAAAGACACTACGATAAAAACTTTGGAGCTGCCTTGGCGATCTGGGATTGGCTCTTTGGATCGCTTCATCATTCGGAGGATATCGATAATCTAAAATTGGGAGTTGAAGATAAGGACTTCGATCCTAAATCAGTAACGGAATTATATTTGAAACCATTGAAAGAAATTTCAGACATAGCATCAGAAAATCTCTCCAGTTTCAAATCGCTGAATAAAATTTTTAAAATATAAAAGGGGTCTTCTAATGAATTTCTATCCTCTATCAATTATCACGTTTTTATTTCTATCTTTTACTACGGTAATTAGTGCTGAAGTAAATATTTACTCTCACCGCCAACCCTTTCTCATCAATCCTTTTTTGGAGAAATTCACTAAAGAAACGGGAATAAAGACTAACGTAGTATACGCAACAAAAGGCTTGGCTCAACGATTGAAAGCAGAGGGTAAGAATAGTCCTGCTGATGTCATATTGACTGTAGATATTGGGCGCTTATACATTTATGACGATCTTGATCTCCTCGCATCAGTAAATTCGGATATTTTAGATATGAATATTCCTCAGAATCTCAAGAGCCCAGCAAATAAATGGTTTGCCTTATCAAAAAGAACGCGAATTATAGTTACATCCAAGGACAGAGTAAAAGAAGGACAAATTACAAAAATTGAGGACCTAGCCGACGAACAATGGAAAGGTAGGGTTTGTTCCCGACCAGGAAGCCATGTATATAATAGAGCTTTAATGGCTTCGCTTATTTTATCCTTGGGAGAGAAAGCAGCGGAGGACTGGGCGAAAAAATTTGTAGGTAATCTAGCGAGAAGGCCCCAAGGAAATGATAGGGCTCAAGTAAAGGCAATTTTTGAAGGGCAGTGTGATATATCAATAATTAATAATTACTATTTTGGTAAATTAAAATATTCTGATGACCCAAGCCAAAGGGAATGGGCAAAAAGCGTACGTTTGATTTTCCCGAATCAAGGTGGAGAAGATAGGGGAGCACATGTAAATATATCGGGTGGGGGAGTTGCAAAATATTCAAAAAACAAGAAAGAAGCGGTGGCCTTACTAGAGTTTTTATCAAAAGCGGTCTCTCAGAAAATGTATGGAGAGATTAATTTTGAATACCCAGTAAACCCGAATGTCGAAACTACTGAAGAACTCAAAAGTTGGGGAAGTTTTAAGTCTGACATTTTACCTATCATCTCAATTGCCGAAAAAGCTTATGCAGCTCAAAAAATTATAGATAAAGTTGGTTGGTAAAACTTTGAGTAATTATGCAATATTTCAACCTAATTTTTGGTCTTCAAATAGGGGTATAATTAAAAATTTTCCAGCTGTTTTTCTGTCGATCCTTTTAATTGGTCCTATATTTGGATTGATTTTGACGGCTTTCGAAAGCAACCAAGAATTGTGGATTCATCTTGTAAACACGGTATTGCCTATATACGTTGTAAATACTTTATCGCTATTCCTAGGGGTACTAACTCTATCGGCGGGTTTAGGCATTTCAACGGCCTGGCTTGTGACTTATTATTCTTTTTATGGTAAAAAAGTGATAGAATGGGCTTTGATATTACCTTTGGCTTGTCCGGCCTATATTATTGCTTACGTTTACACTGATTTCCTAGAGTATGCAGGGCCAGTACAAGGACTTATTAGACACATATTTGGCTTTAACGCAGCATCTGACTATTATTTTCCTGAAATAAGATCGATAATGGGTGCTATTTTTGTAATGGGTTTTGTTCTCTACCCGTATGTATATATTTTGGCGCGAACGGGTTTTAATAACTCGCCTAGAAGCTTGTATGAAACTGCGCAGCTTTATGGTCGAAATAAATTTTTGGCAGTTGGCTTGCCATTATGTAGGCCATATATTGTGGCAGGTCTTGCTCTTGTTGCAATGGAAGTACTTTCAGACTTTGGAACAGTTGAATATTTCTCTGTTCAAACGCTCACTCTGGGAATATTTAATGTGTGGATTGGGATGAACAGTATATCTGCGGCATCCCAAATAGCGATAGTGACCTTTGTGTTTATAATCATTTTGCTCGTTCTGGAAAGAAAGGCGAGATCTAGCCAAAAATATAATGACACCTCTAAGAGGTTGAATAATGTTTCACCAACAAAGTTAAGTGTAAGAAAATCACTGTTCGCAATTGGATTTTGTTTAGTTCCCATATCAGTTGGCTTTATATTTCCAATAATTATGTTGATAAATAACGTTTTTATAGGACTAAAAACCAATAGTCTTTTTGTGATTTTCCCTGTGCTGCTCAACACGGTATTTATAGGTTTTACCGCCACATTAATAATTATATTACTTGCTTTTTTCTCAGCCTCAAGTGCGTATTTTTGTAAAAGTCGAGCTTTAGTTATTATCTATAACATTGCTGCTACAGGCTATGCTTTGCCTGGAACTATGCTCGCTATAGGTGTGGTAATTTTTTTTGGATTTTTGGATAGTTTTACCGGAAATATAGTCTTTTTAGGAGGAACGATTTATGGAGTTATATTCGCATTAACAGTAAGGTTTTATGCCATTCCCTATGGTGGAGTGATTTCAGGATACTCTAGAATTCCCACAAATTTATTTGATGCATCAAAAAGTTTGGGTTATTCTAAAATTTCTACTTCATTTAAAATTACTCTTCCACTTATAAGAACATCGATAATAGCTGCTGCGATTTTGACTTTTGTAGATATAGTTAAGGAACTACCAATGACATTGATACTGAGACCTTTTAACTTCGAAACACTAGCTACTTTTACATACCAGTTTGCGCATGACGAATTAATGATCGAGGCATCATTGCCAGCATTATTCATTGTACTTACCGGACTTATTCCAATTTTGCTACTTCAAAATCAATTAAATAGCTTCTTTCATTCAAAAAATTGAGTGGCGATATATAAGAGTATGGAAAATATCAAAATATATAATAATGTTATATTCCTTTTGTTATTAGAGCCGATAAACTCTAGCTTTTCTAAAGTTTGTTTATGTTCTCTGAGGGTTTGCTTAGCTTTATTTGGCTTGGGTTTTTGTAAATCTTTGCTTGCATAGTATACATCAACTATAAATGGGTTGCCTTTTGAAATGGAACCCACAGATCCAAAGTAATCAGGCATATCTGTATAATTGGAAACGTCCGCTTTTTCATATAGGAGTTTGAAGGCCTGACCGTCGGTTATAAACCCATTTTCCGTATATATCCCAGTAGGTTTTTCCGCATATAAACCTCTCAAATTACCTAGGTTACATCTAACAATAATAGCCTCAAACTCAGCATGATAAATCTTGCTAAGTAGATCTCTAAAGGTATCGTCGTCTAAATATACCTCTAAATAAAATTCTTCCCCAAAGGTGTAATCTATATTGTCGCTTGCTTTGCCACAAGTCAGCGAAAAAAAACCACTACCCTTAAAATCATCAAAGTTTAAATCTCCCTGAGTATACCTTCCGAGAACTGATTTACCTTTGTCAGTTATATGTTTGCTATCTCTTTTTAAACAATGAATTGCGACGTTTACTTTATCCGAATATTCCCTAGAACCGAGTATTGAAAAGGAATCTCTATTTTTTTTGTAAATATTATTTAGAATTATACCCGAGCCAACAATTTGCTCGACTTCACTAAATCCAACAGATTTTTTTTTGCTTATATTATAGATGTCACCATGCTTATATGACTTGGAGTATTCTGGTGCTTCAATTTTAAGCTCTATCGTGCCATCTTTAACCGGAAAAAATTTTACAAGCTTCTCGATTTCATCGAAATCATTTCTTTTTTCTACTAAGTACTCAGTCTCTTCTTTTGGAAGATTAAACGAATTTTGTTGTCTTACAAAAATCACCTCATTAGGGTATGTAGAATTTCTATTTATCATAATGCTGATATTAAAGGAAAATTACCTCTAAAAAACTAAAATTGTTTCAAATGCACAATTTATAGCGGAATACTATTTGTTTCGAGCACATTGAAATTGTTTTGGGCATGGGCCCTTTTCTTCAATTACAATAGTAGTCGTAGGAGGGTCTATATTTGATCCTGCTTTCACATATGTGCACAATCTTTGGTTGGGGTCATCCTCGTTCCACTTCCAGCTTTTGAACCTACATAAAATTGGCTTGGTATT
>CACDWF010000042.1 GCA_902556405.1 uncultured Alphaproteobacteria bacterium
ATTGAATTAGCGCTTAGTGACAAAGTAACTTTCACGGCTATAAGGAATGAATTCGGGCTTAAGGAGATCGAAGTAAAAAATTTAATGCGAAAAAACCTTAGACCTGGAAGCTACACTGCATGGCGTAAAAGAATTTTTCGCAAAGGTAAGTAGGCCGCAAGTTGAATATCGTGTGGTTCAAAAGAGATCTGAGGATGTTGGATCATGCGCCTCTCTCAGATGGTTGCGCGAGCGGAAAAATTTTACCTCTTTACATATTAGAGCCAAGCCTCTGGAAACAACCTGATGTTTCTTACAGGCATTTTCTGTATCTTCAACACTATGTTAGCCGACTTGACGATATGTTCATTAAGAAAGGCTCTAAGTTAGTAATTAAAGTTGGAGAAGCACTTCCAGTGTTAAAGTCTTTGGCGAACAGACATAATATCAAAAAAATTTTCTCTCACTATGAAACATGGAATAAATTTTCAAAAGATCGCGATGCAGCTATCCGAAAGTGGACTGACGAAAACTCTATAGACTGGTTAGAATATCAACAAAACGGAGTAGTAAAGAATTTAGATTCTCGTGACCGGTGGTCAACGCTTTGGCATAACTACATGCGTAAAAGGATTTATGCAGTACCTGGAAAGATATTTTGTATACCTGAAGACTCTGATAACTTACCCTCTTCTCAAGACTTGCAGCTGAAATTTGATGGTTTCGAACCAAATACTAACTTTGGCAAAATTGAGCCAAGTATCGTTTTAAAAAGCTTTTTATCTGAGCGGGGTGAAAACTATCAGAGGGAGATGTCTGGACCTTTGTTATCTGTAGAATCTTGCTCTAGACTGTCTACACATATTGCTTTCGGGACTATTTCTATCCGTACAATTTTCCAGAGGACACAAGAACAAACCAAAAAAAGGCCAGACCTAGTTGGAGATAAAATAAAAAAATGGCAAGCCTCTTACAATTCATTCCAAAAGAGACTTCGGTGGCATTGTCATTTTATCCAAAAGTTGGAAGATTTAAAGAGCATAGAATGGAAAAACATTCATCCTATTTATGATAAATTGGAAAGAGAGACCGCTCATTCCAAAAATTTTGAAAGATGGAAGCGTGGAGAAACAGGTTTCCCCTTTGTTGATGCCTGTATGCGATCATTAATTTCAACTGGATGGATAAACTTCCGTATGCGAGCAATGCTTGTTAGTTTTGCAAGTTATAATTTATGGTTGGATTGGAGGCCAACGTCTCTATATCTAGCGCGTCTGTTCTCGGACTATGAACCTGGAATTCATTATTCTCAAGTACAGATGCAGTCTGGTACTACGGGTATTAATACAATAAGAATTTATAACCCTATCAAGCAAGGCTTGGAACATGATCCTCAAGGAAAATTTATCAAAACGTGGGTCCCAGAGTTAAAGCATATGCCTGTGGCAAACGTCCATACGCCGTGGAAGACACCAGAATTATTAGGTAAATATTATAGCCCCATAGTTGATGAAAAACTATCAAGGGAAATCGCATCAACAAGAATTTATCTGCTCAAAAACTTAAAAACAGCAAGATCCCAATCGGAAGCTATTTGGAAGAAGATAGGTAGCAGAAGAACTTCTGAAAACGATTATCTTAAATCGAGAAATAGGAGGCCAAAATTACAAAAAGAATTTGAGTTTTAATGTTTTCATTTTCTTAAGACGTACTATCTGTATTCTATGGATCTATCAGGTAACAAACTAATAGCTATATTTTACGGTTTAATGTGCCATGGCATCTTTCTAGTGGCAGGCGCGGTGATGTTTATTACCATTCTGACTGGTTTTCAATTTTCCGTTGGGCCCTTCGAGGGCTATGAAGCAGTGGCAATAAATCTTCTGTTGTTAATCCAGTTTCCTCTGGGTCACTCATTCTTTCTGTCTAACCGTGGTATGAAGGTACTAGAGATTTTTGCGCCTAAAAGTTTTGCGAAAACTCTTAGAACAACTGTTTACGCTACTATAGCTTCCATACAACTTATCATTTTATTTACTTTCTGGAACTTTTCTGGAGTTTTTATTTGGCAAATTGAAACACCAGCAAGCTTATTCATGATTATACTTAACTTACTTAGTTGGGCTTTACTATCAATTTCATCTATACAGGCAGGTTATAAAGTGCAAACCGGTTCCTTAGGCTGGACATCCTTATATAAGGGGAAACCTCCCGTTTATCCTGATATGCCTACTCGTGGTCTTTTTTCGATAATAAGGCAACCGATTTATCTTTCCTTCAGCCTGGTTCTCTGGACGAGCCCTCAGATGAGTTTGGATTTATTTATTGTTGCTTTATCTTATTCTCTTTATTGTTATTTTGGTCCTATGTTGAAAGAAAAAAGATTTAAAAAAATATACGGTAAAACTTTTTTTGAGTACCAACGGAAAGTTCCTTATTATATGCCATCTATTTTCCGACGCATGTAATAGTTCGATACGGTAACAATCATAATGAAAGAGTTGAAAAACTTGCAAGAAACATAATATTGTATCAAATTATAGGGTTTATAAAATAAAACTTTTAGAAGGAGGATTTTTTGGTAGATTATAGTGATTTTTCACCAGCTCCCATACCCAGCAACGAAACCCGAAGACTTGAGGCAGTTCGAAAAACAGGGGTGATGGATGTCGCCAATGAGGAGCTCTTTTTAATCTATACAGAGCTAGCAAAAGAAATATCGAATATGCCTGTTAGCTATACTGGCCTTATTGACGAAAAAAGACAGTACATGTTATGTCACATTGGATTGCCAGAGGACCGTCCTGAAAGTCCTAGAGAGAGAACATTTTGTCAATTTGCTCTAAACAGTACTGATCCGATAATAGTAGAAGATTGTAGTAAAGACGAGAGGTTCAAAAATCACCCCGTTGTTACTGGAGATCCATATGTAAAATTTTATGGAGGGTTCCCTTTAGTTACTCAGGGTGGTTTAATATTGGGAACGCTTTGCGTTGTCGATACGGAGTTGGGTAAAAAACTCGACGAAAATCAGACTACGTTAATACAAAAGCTCGCGGCAAGACTAGCACATCAACTTGAAACGCAGGGTGACCAGAGAGAAATTACTGCATCTCGAGCAATTGATATACTTAATGTGGTTGTTAAACAAAATCCAAATATGACTATCAAAGACACAATTAATTTTTTGACGGTAATTGAAGGTAGACCTATAGATGAATCAGGAAAACATAGTCTAATAAAGTTCGACTTGCTGGACGCATCTGGAGCGATGACTAAGAAAGCTAGAGAGTTCCAAAGTCAACTAGATCTTGATCAGGGAATATTCAAGAGAATATCAATTTCCAAAGAACAAGCTCAAGTCAATCTCGATAATATGCTCTCAGAACTAGGAGATATTTAGATGTTTGCAGTGATCTATCAGTTTAAGTTTCCTGGTGTCAGTGAGGCAAAAGTAGCGGCTGGATTTTGCTCAGAGTCCTTGGGTGGGAAAATAGCGCAATATGATTTTCTTGGACTGAATATATTGATAAGTAAAGATGGTGATTTAAATATTAACGTGAAATTTGAGGATGCTAAAGCCTTGAAAAAGTTCGAAGATGACTCAGAAAAACTACTAGGTGATTTGAGGAATAGCTTTGTTTTTAAGGAAAATAAGGTGTCTGGCGTTTTTGCATTTACCTATGAAAAAGAAGCAGTTGCAACTGATATTAAAATTGAAGGTGCGTCTGTTGTAAGAAACTAATAGCCGAAATTTTTATCTTAACTGGTTGTTAGATTTAGATGAAAATTCCCCAGAATTGAAAAAATTTGAAAATGTGTTACTATTAACGAGCGTAAATAGTTCACCAATTTGATTTTTTTGTTTTCTTATTACGGTCTAGGTAATTGAGGGAAGTAACTGAGATTAGTAGCACAAATAATGATCTTTCTACTTGGGGTCTGGGCGCTCTTTGCAGGTATACTTGCATTGTTTGGCTACTCTTTTTCTTTCCCCTTTGAATTTAATCAATCAATTGAGCAAATTCCCTTTCATCGATGGCAAATCGTACGAGTGAGTGTTTTTCTTACGTTTGGTTATCTCGCTATACGACACTTTATGTTTGGTAAGGAAAAAATGTTCCCGATTCAATTTCTTGATATATATTTAAAATTCGTAGGAGGCTCAGGCCTAGTTATTTATTATCAGCAGGGAATAACTGAATACCGGGAGTATGCGACGCTCGGTTTTTTTCTAGTGGCTGCCTTACTCTCACATTTTTTAGCAAGACCAGAATATAAAAAGATTTTTTTCAAAAGATAAAAATTTATTGAAGATAAGTTGGAAGATATCGCTATCTGATTTTCTTCTAAGTTTGAACAAGAAAAACATTTTACAGGTTTAAAATCTGTTCGCCTAATTTGATGCCACTTGAAGCTGCATCCAGAATTGTACTACCTGAACACCAGTCGCCACAAATACCAAACTTTTCCCTTTTATAATATAGATAAGGGGTTCCCAAAGGTCGCTCAGTGAACCCATAAAGCCAACGGTGGCCAGCTTCGTAAGTTGGTTTAGGTAAAGAAAAGGGGACGGCGTCTATTATCTCTTTAAGCAACAGCTCTTTAATTGTATTTTTGTCGTTTTTAACGATTTCCTTGGCAAAAGGTTCTTTAGTGTGAACGGTTAAGCAGAATAACTGTTGCTCACATTTAAATCGATTATTTTCTACAAGAATATGAACTTTTTCGTTCGAGAAATGTTTATCTTTTACAGGTTCTGGATTTATGTCAAAAGAAAAGAGAGCTGCTGCAGAGCTTCTCATTTGGACTTTATCCATTAGACTGTCAATCTTATTAATTTGTTTATTAATTAGAGTTTTAGCTTGATTTGGAGGTATTGAAAGGACCAAGACATCATAAGGTATCTTTTCATGAACGCTACCCCTACATTGCACATCAATTGTCTTATTGTGTAAATTTAACGAGATAGCCTCACTGCTCTCCCGTATATTTAAATTCGTCCCACAATAATTTACAAAGTCGGCAACTGAATTTATGGGCTCAAATAGGTTTCCTTTACGCTGGATTATTTTTTCTTTTTCTGCTCTTTTGAACATTTTTAACCCAAATTCTGGCAATTCTTTATGATTGTAAAAGTCAGGTAAGGAACTTGCACCATGATGGAATACGGCTCCATCAGTTCGTCGTGTGCTCAGCCTTCCACCTATATTCCTGCCTTTATCAAGTATAAGAACTGAATGACCAGCTTCAGCTAATCTTTTGCCACATAATAATCCAGATAATCCAGCACCAATTATTACAGTTTTCTTCTCAATCATATATATATATCACAACTACGTTTCAGACTTTTTCTTGTTTGATCTATCCAAAATAAGAGATAAATTATTCAATTTTGATAAATAGGCGACGAGGGGGTGACCTTTTTTTTCAGAACATTCTTTATGCATAAAAAAGCAATTTATACACAGGGTTAATTCTCTTTTTTTTCCAATATCTATTCTGGTTATTGGAATTTTTTCATCATAATCAGGATGAGGGTTTTCTGTTGCCTTACAAAAATCACACTTTGCTTCAGGTTGGTTATAAATAAAGTTTTGCATTTTTAGCTCTTCTCTAAGCATCTGAAGTCAGCTGGAGGTCTATTCCCTCCAAAATCAATATGACAGATATTTTTCTCATGTCGTTGGCACCAAACTTGAATGCCAATTCGAGTAAACCCGACGTCTACTTTTACGTGATCTCTAAGAGCTATGTCTGGATTATCTAAATTTTTATATTCTTCGAGGCAGGCTTCGCAGACGATGGGCTGATTTATATTATATAATAGATTTTCGTAGTTATCGTTCAAAATATCTCCTTAACAATTAAAATATGTTTT
>CACDWF010000043.1 GCA_902556405.1 uncultured Alphaproteobacteria bacterium
TATATGTTATGAAAGGTGAGCCCCCAAAAAGTAGTTATAATTTTAGAGACGGGTATTGGGTTAAAGAAGATGTTTGGCCAAGTAAAGCAAGCAAAAACAAAAATTTTTTTTTAAGCTCTAATAATGTACTTTCTTTAAGCAAAAGAAAAAATAGATCCCCTTTGGGAGTAATTGATAGTCCTCAGCATTGTGGGCTAAAAGGTGGCGAATATTGTGCAATTTGGTTAGGTCCGGAGCTTCCAGGAGACCAGCGTTCTGATGACGCTTTTTCACTTTGTTTTGATACACAAGCCTTGAATCTCGAAGAGGATATAATTGGGTCTCCTGAGTTAACAGTAACGCTCGAAGCAACCTCACCTAATGCACAACTGGCTGTCCGATTATGCGATGTTTACCCCGATGGTAAGTCGAGTAGAATAACATATGGTATTTTAAACCTGAGGTTTCGTGACTCGTTTGATAGTCCGAAAAATATCCCATTAGCAAAAGAGTTCACTGTAAAGGTAAAGCTAGATCACATTGCATATAAATTACCAAAAGGAAATAAACTTCGCCTTTCCCTAGCAAATGCTTACTGGCCTTTGGTTTGGCCAGTGTATAATCCTGCTAAACTAGTGGTCAAAGACGGTTATTTGTCATTGCCATTAAGACAGGGAACAAACTCAGACGAATGGGTTTTTCCTGAGCCTGTCGCTTCCAAACCGTGGCGAGGCAAAGAAATTAGAAAACCACACAATAAAAGGCAAATACTATTTGATGAAGCTACGGAAGAGGTATTCTTGGATATTGAAGATGACTTTGGTAGCTATAAGGATCTTCAGAATAAGTTAGTCATAAGCAGCTCGGCACGAGAAAAATGGTCTATACATCCAAATGATCCTCTATCCGCTAAGGGAGAGACCTATTGGACAGAAGAACGCTCTAGAGAAGGGTGGTCTATTAGAACAGACACTTATTCAAGCATGACATCAGACAAATCATATTTTTATCTTAAGGCAAGAGTGGAAGCTTATGAAAAAGAAAA
This sequence comes from uncultured Alphaproteobacteria bacterium, assembly GCA_902556405.1. Taxonomy (GTDB): domain Bacteria; phylum Pseudomonadota; class Alphaproteobacteria; order Rhodobacterales; family Rhodobacteraceae; genus CACIJG01. The sequence continues at coordinate 1,025 of CACDWF010000043.1, forward strand.
GCTCATTTTTAAGAAAAAAATGGAGAGTAAGATAAAAAGAATTCTTTAGTTGGCACTAATTTCATTGATAGCTCTCAAGAACTCTACCACTTCAGCCTTTGAATTGTAATGACATATTGAAAATCTGATGCAGTCTTTTTGATTTAAAGGCCTGAGTATATTCCCACAGTAATGATCATCTTTTCTAATGTGTACGCGTATTCTACGCTGTCTAAGATCTTCAACTATTATGCTTGAAGGCTTTTTTTTATGAAAAAAGGACACGACTCCCTCTCGAGACTTAGAAGCTGGGTTGCCAATAATGCAAATTTCCTTATTGTTTCTTAACCCACCAATATCTTCATTACCATTTAGTACTAAATCTACTAACTCTCGTTCATGCGATCTTATAGCTAGAGAGGACGCCTCAAGCCTTTCTCTAGTATTTTCGCTTTCTGTAAAATTACTGCCTAGCCAGTCCAAATAATCTACTACATCTGAAAAAGTTGCGTAACTACCAGCATCTCGCGTACCTAATTCCCAGTTTTCGAACGGACCATCTGCCAATTGCTCCTTATTCAAAGTACATAATCTATCAGAAGCCCATGCAACCCCATAACCATGTCGAGAGAACATTTTATACGGAGAAACCACATAACCATCGATGTCATATTTCTGAACATCTATGGCTCCATGACTAGAGTGCTGAATGCCATCAACTATAATTATACAGTCAGGTGCCACATTCCTAACTTCTTTTGTTATTTTTTCTAAATCAACAGTCATTCCAGTTACAGGAGATGTATGAACAATAGAAACGACGCGAGCTTCTCTGTTTAATTTTTTCATATAAGCTTGTTCATCTATAGATCCAGACTCGTCATTATGTTCGACTATAATATGATCTCTTTTAGTATTTTTTGCCCACTTTTTCATTGCGCTCATAGAGGCGGGGTGCTCTAGCGTGGAACTTAACATAACTCCTCGTTCCGGTAACTCTAGCGCCGCTGTTCGTATAAGCCGAAAAAGTAGCTCTGTACCACTTTCACCTACAATGACGTCACCTCGATCTGCATTAAAAAAAAGTCTCATTTTAGCTTTTCCATTTTCAATCGACTTAGCAAGAGATTTGGAAGCATGATTTTCTCGTCCCTGGTTATCAGGATACGACGCATAAAGAGCTGATGTTTCAACAACTGATTTAAGTCTTAGGGAACCACCAGCATTTTCAAAAAAAATACGTTCTCCCTCAAAAGGACAAGACTCCACATGCATGAACTTTTTCCGTATGGACTCAATTAATCCTTGTCGTTGCTCAATCACCTTGAAACACCATTTTTTTGTGACTAGACCTTAGATATAAATATAATTTTCTAAAGATAAAGTCGTTTATTAAGGTTTATCCATATCTTCAAGCTGCTTAACAAAACTTCCAAAAAAGTTTTTTGATAATTTCTTTGCCGTACTTTGGATTAAGCGTGACCCAAGCTGTGCAATCTTTCCTTTTACCTGTGCACTGACTTCGTACGACAACGTAGTCGAGGTCGTATCTTTATCTTCTACCAGCTTCACTTTTGCTGACCCGCTTGCAGCACCAGCAATCCCACCTTTACCACTTCCTGTTATTGTATACCCATTAGGTGGGTCGATATCGCTTAAAGTGATACTGCCAGTAAATCGAGTAGACATCGGCCCTATTTTAAGCTTTACCTCTGCCGCTAATTCAGTCTCACTACGCCTTTCTAACTTTTCACACCACGGTATAGACCTCTTGAGAAACTCTTCATCATTAAGTGCTGCCCAAACTCTTTCCTTTGGGAGAGGTAGTTCGTAGCTATCTTTAATTTCCATTCAGTATACCTCAGCCAAGCGCTGCTAACAGCAAACTCGAAACTTAGTTATTCCATCTTAATGGAACTAAACCACAGCTCTCTTTGTCATTTCCTTAATAAGGTTGGCACGATACTCTGCTGATGCGTGTAAATCGCTAATCAATCCATCGGAAGCAATATTAAGAGAACTTAAAGCGTCAGGGCTATAATTACCAGAAAGTGCAGTCTCCATTTCTTCATGTCTGAATACACCACCTTCTCCAGCGCCAGTAACAGCAACTCTAACTCCATCACCAAATTGAGCTACAAAAACTCCAACCATAGCGTAACGCGATGCAGGGTTTGGAAATTTGACATAGTTTGCCTTTGCCGGCTTTGAGAAGCTGATGGACTCAATTATTTCATCTTCCTCAAGTGCTGTCTCAAACATTCCCGTAAAGAAATCGTCGGCAGCTATACTACGATTATTGGTATGCACAGTTGCTTTCAAGGCTAGTACAGCCGATGGATAGCAAGCGGACGGGTCGTTATTAGCCACAGACCCCCCAAGGGTACCCCGATTTCTGACCTGGCGGTCGCCTATGCCTTCAGCAAGACTCGCTAATGCAGGTATAGCCTTTTTTACGACAGCGGAGTCGGCAACGTTTACATGTCTTGACATTGCTCCTATTTTTATGGTTTCACCCTCATCGGAAATGGATTCGAGTTTACACCCTGAAATGTCAACAAGTCCATCTGGGCTCGCAAGCCTTTGTTTTAGGGTCGGTATTAAAGTCATTCCGCCCGCTAAAAACTTACCGTCACTCAAGGATTTTATAGCTTCAAGAGCTTCCGAGGTACTGTTTGGTTTCACATACTTAGTAGAATACATCATATCCTCCTTTTTATTCAGCTGCTACTGACTGGCTATCTTGGATTGCTTTCCAGACCTTTTGAGGAGTTGCCGGCATAGACATATCCGTAACCCCAAGTGGTGATAATGCATCAATAACGGCATTAATCAACGCTGGTGGTGACGCAATAGCGCCTGCCTCTCCACAACCCTTCACACCTAAATCATTATGGGTACACGGAGTATTTGTGTATCCAACCTTGAAAGAAGGAAGATCGTCGGCTCTTGGCATGCAATAATCCATATATGAAGCAGTCAAAAGCTGCCCATTTTCATCGTAGTGAGCATTTTCTAAGAGCGCTTGCCCTATTCCCTGAGCTATTCCTCCGTGAACTTGGCCCTCAACTATCATTGGGTTTATCAAGTTACCAAAGTCATCACATGCCGCCCAGTCTACAACCTCTACAACTCCTGTTGCCGGATCGACTTCAACTTCAGCAATATGCGTTCCTGCTGGATATGTGAAGTTCATTGGATCGTAAAAAGCTGTTTCCTCTAAACCAGGTTCGAGAGTTTCTAATGGATAGTTGTGGGGAACATAGGCCGCCAGTGCAACATCCCCAAAAGCTGTTTCTTTGTCAGTTCCAGCTACAGTAAACTTACCATTTTTGAACTCGACATCCTCCGCTGAAGCTTCCATAAGGTGAGCAGCAATCTTCTTACTTTTTTCAACTACCTTATCCAAGGCCTTACTAAGGGCAACTCCACCCACGGCCAAAGAACGTGACCCATATGTGCCCATACCAAAAGGCGTCTTGTCACTATCCCCATGAACAAACTCAACGCTTGAGTTTGGAACGCCAAGTCTCTCGGATACAATTTGAGAGAAGGTTGTCGCATGTCCCTGCCCATGACTATGTGCTCCAGAGAAAACTGTTATGGTACCTGTAGGGTCAACCCTAACCGATGCGGATTCCCATCCACCTACTCTGCCACCTAATGCACCTGCGACTGCAGAAGGCGCTAAGCCGCAAGCCTCGATATAACTAGATACACCGATACCTCTGTATTTGCCTCTTTTTGCAGCTTCTGCTCTTCTAGACTCGAAATTTTTATAATCAATCATTTCCATTGCATTATCTAAATTCGGTTCATAGTCGCCAGTGTCATATTGTAGCGCAACTGCTGTTTGGTATGGGAAAGCATCCTTAGGAATATAGTTTAATCTCCTGAATTCGGCTTGGTCCATACCTACTTCTCTAGCCGCTGCATCCATTGTTCTTTCTAGTAAATATGTTGCTTCGGGTCTACCCGCACCTCTATATGCATCTACTGGAGCAGTGGTTGTAGCCATTCCTTTAACATTTGTGTAAATAGAGGGTATATCATAGAGCCCTGAAAGAAGCGTGCCGTGCAAGTAAGTAGGCACCGCTACTGCGAATGCTGACAAATAACTGCCTAAGTTACATATAGTGTCAACTCTAAGGCCAATTATCTTATTTTTGTCGTCGAGCGCTAATTGCACGTTATTCACGTGATCTCGTCCGTGAGCATCTGTAAGAAAGGACTGAGTTCTATCTGCTGTCCACTTTATAGGTCTTTTCAACTTTTTAGATGCCCAAACACAAACAGATTCTTCAATATAGACATATATCTTTGACCCAAAACCACCTCCAACATCAGGAGCGACAACCCTTAATTTTGATTCAGGTATTTGGAACATGAATGCTGCCAATACAAGCCTAGTTAAGTGTGGGTTTTGGGATGTTGTGTGCAAAGTGTAGGAGTCAGCCAGTTCATCATATTCTGCTAAAGCACATCTTGGTTCCATGGCATTAGGTATTAGTCTGTTGTTTCTGACCGTCAACTTCACAACTTTGGC
>CACDWF010000044.1 GCA_902556405.1 uncultured Alphaproteobacteria bacterium
ACGATCAGGGCTGGCCTAAAAAAGCAAAATGAGGCATTTTATGAGGCACGCGCTCTTTATGATGCTCTTAATCTGCCCAATCCAGAAACTATTGGTGAAAGATATCCCCACCAAGTTTCAGGGGGACAGCTTCAGCGAATAATGACGGCTATGGCTATGTCGCCAAATCCCGATTTAATTGTGTTTGATGAGCCTACTACTGCTTTGGATGTCACTACCCAAGTTGAGGTTCTTGCAGCAATGCGTGATATCGTTAAAACCTATGGCACAGCAGCAATATATATAACACATGACCTTTCCGTCGTTGCGCAAATGGCGGATAGAATTAAGGTTTTAAGATACGGTGAAGAAGTTGAGGAAGCGATGACACGAAAAATGTTAAAGTCTCCAAAAGAAGATTATACAAAAAGCCTTTGGTCTGTTCGATCTATTCAAAAGCCTGAGAAAAAAAGTAAAGACATTATTTTAGAGGTCAAAAATGTAGACGCGTTCTATGGAAAATTTCATGTGCTGAGAAACATTAATATAAAATTGCCCTTGGGTCGAACAGTGGCATTGGTTGGTGAAAGCGGGTCTGGCAAGTCAACTGTTGCTCGCGTAATTACAGGATTACTGGAACCTAAGACAGGTTCGGTAAAATTCCAAAATAGTGAATTGCCTCCGTCTCTGAAGAATAGAACAAAAGACCAGCTTCAAAAAATTCAAATGATATATCAAATGGCTGATGTTGCGATGAATCCTAAGCAGACTGTCTATGATATTATCAGTCGTCCTGCTAGCTTTTTTGCTGGTCTAACTGGTGTTAATTTAAGAAAAAGAGTAATTGAACTCTTAGAGCAAATAGATCTGGATGAAGGTTTTATAGACAGGTATCCAAGCGAACTATCGGGAGGGCAGAAACAACGCATATGTATAGCAAGGGCTTTAGCAGCTAATCCAGAGATAGTAATATGCGATGAAGTTACTTCAGCATTAGATCAAATCGTCCAAGAGGGAATTCTTAAGCTTTTGGGACGCTTGCAGAAAGACTTAAATCTCTCTTATATTTTTATCACGCATGATATTGCTACTGTTAAGGCAATATCGGACGAAGTTGTCGTCATGAACGAGGGAGTGGTTGTTGAACAGGGTTTAAAGAGTGAAATATTCTCGCCGCCACACCCAGAATATACTGAATTACTATTATCCTCGGTGCCCGAAATGGATCCAGATTGGTTAACGGATCTATTGAAAGCGCGAAACTATTAGGAGATTGATATGAAAATAATTTGGCTGGGGCATGGAAGCTTTAGAATAGAAATTGAAGATCGGGTTATGCTTATAGATCCGTGGCTGAATGGCAACCCATTATTTCCTGCAGAAAAAAGGCAAGAAGCATTACACGGCATAACTGATATTCTTATTTCTCACGGACATTTTGACCATACAAGTGACTCAATAGAAATCGCTAAAGAAACTAATGCCCCAATTTTTGGAATAGCGGATTTAATGTCATATTGGGAAGAGAGTGAAGAGGTTACTACAACTGGATTTAATAAAGGTGGAACTGTTAATCTTGGAAAAGTTAAAGTTACTATGGTAAATGCCGTTCATAGCTCGTCTATGATGAAAAATGGTCAGATAATGTACACTGGTGCTGAAGCCGGCTTTGTAATTGAAGGTGAAAATAATACAATTTATTTTTCTGGCGATACCGACGTTATGGCTGACATGGATATAATAAATGACCTACACAAACCAAATATTGGCATTCTATCCTGTGGTGGACACTTCACTATGGATATGAAAAGAGCAGCCTATGCAGCAAAAAAATATTTTAACTTTGAGAAACTAATTCCTTGTCACTACAAAACATTTCCTCTGCTCGAACAAAATGCAGATGTTCTAATAGAAGAAGTGGGCTCAAACATAGTTGTTGAGCCAGTAATTATGAGCCCAATCGAAATCTGATAAGGTATTTTATAGTTCCTTTGGACAAATGAATTCTTTTATCTTAAACATTGTATCACCCGTGTGTGACCACTTGTCTATTGTGGATGTAAGAGTACAGAAAGCGGCAGTAGGATACTTGTGTTCGACTCTATTCAGTAAATTCGAGTTTTGATCGGTGTCTGAGAGACGCAGAACCGTCTCCTGTATAGCGGGATTATGCCCAACAATAAGTACTGATGATATGTCATCTGTTATTTTAGATATAAAATCAAGCATCATATGATCGTCAAAGGTATAGAGATCTTTTTTGTAGATTATCTCTGTATCCTTAATGGAGGGTTTAATGATCTCAATTGTCTCCACTGCTCTTAAAGCGGTTGATGAGAATACACTATCGAAATTCTTATTGGATGATTCAAAGAAATCTTTCATAATTGTTGACGCTCTTTGCCCTCTATCTGCCAATCTACGGTCATGATCAGACACCAACGGAGAGGTCCAGTCTGATTTAGCATGACGTATAAAGGATAGAGATTTCATTTTTTTATCAATTTCTTTTATTAATTTCTTAAACCAATTGAAATTTTTCCAAGTAGCAATAATTCCGACAAGTGTAAAACATTAAGGTTCCAAGTCGAGCTTTAACTAATAATTTCGACAATTACAAACTATTCGAGGTAGAGTAATCAAATTCTGCAAGGGAAGCTGACCTATACTTGGTTCTTAAATATTTACTTTCAACAATTGTCGACTTCCACCAACAATATGACCCATGTCTCCATGCAAAAGCTGCCCTAATTTTTCTATAACGCTCATATAAATCAGGCCGTTCAACAAATTTCCAAAAACTATTAAAGTCTTTTGCGGAGAAAGGTGTTCCGTTAGCGAGTATCTGGAAACCTGGTGAAATAAATGAAAATATATCCTCACAGATGTCCCCTTTTGCTGGTGTTTGCCAATCAATTAACTTTATGCCTCCTCTAAATTCACTTATCAAATTTTGCCTTATATCTCTATGTAAGAGTGAAAATTTTTTAAGTGGTTGGATCTGCTCCGGGTGCGGTCTTTTCACTTTAGGCAATTTTTGGCACTTTGCCAGAAACACATCTCCCTGTTTCAAAAGTTCCTCTGGTTCACAACTGACCTCCTTAAATTTTTCTGGATTGATCCTCTCTTTTTCCAAAATAAGCTCTGCCACTGCCTTGATGTCATTTTGCCAAGGAATACCCTCAACATATCTGTAGGCAATAATAGAAAGATCAGGCCATGATTTCACAAATTTAGGTGCAATATTTATTTTCTTAACAGTTTTAAGTGCCTTTTCTTCTTCCTGTAATGAATTTTCAAACAAAGATCCTTGAGGAACCTTGAGATATTTTTTCAACACAATCTCCTGCGCTCCTTTATACCTCCAAACATGATTAGAGTGGCCACCAACCATCTTTATTAAGTTTCCTTGGACATCTTCACTCTTATTTTTTGCCAGTGATACAACTATATTTTCTAAATCCATTGATGCTACTTATGTCCGACATTTAAAAATTGTAGATTGGGACTTTGCCATGCTCTTTTGTAAAATAAAAATTATTAATAAGTAAGCTTAAAAGAAGATAAGGTTTAATAATCTGATATCATGTTTAAAGACTTGAAAAGTAAAAGAGCAAAAAGTGACAGCGGATTTGAATGACATATAAAAAAAACATAGCAGAGTTTATAGGTACCTCTTTTTTATTAGGGACGATAGTCGGCTCAGGCATAATGAGTGAAAGGCTTTCAGCAGGAATTGAGTCTTTGGCTTTATTAGGAAATACCATAGCTACAGGGGCGATTTTATTTGTTATGATCACAATTCTAGCTCCAGTTTCGGGCGCTCACTTCAATCCAGCTGTATCACTAGTTATGCGTTTAAGAGGGAATCTTAATAATTTTGAGCTTTCTACATACTTACTTTCCCAAATAGCGGGATCAGTTTTTGGAACCTGGGTTGCTCATTTTATGTTTGATGTAAGCATCATACAATTTTCGTCAAAGATAAGAACGGGCTCACCAATTTATATTGCCGAGTTCGTTGCGACTTTTGGCCTAATTTTTACTATATTGCTAGGATCAAGATATAGTCCCAGAAAGGTACCCGCATTAGTAGGCTTATATATAACAGGTGCTTATTGGTTCACCTCTTCTACCAGTTTTGCTAACCCAGCAGTAACATTCGCTAGGACCTTGACAGATACATTTTCAGGCATTAATTCCTCTGATCTTCCCTTTTTTATATTATTTCAAATATTAGGTGGAGTTTCTGCACTTGCTGTTTGTAACCTAATTGAAAATGGTAGGAAATGATGTTATGCGGTTGAATTAGGCGGATCTCTTATGTTTGTATACTATAAAAAGGCGCCCTAATTTACTCATTCAATCTAAAGTCCAATTTTCTCAGAGCGCTTGGTTTTATTGGGAAAAGGCCAAAGGAGAAAATAACCATCTCTAATTCGGGTTAGATAAATCTACCTTTTAGTTTCGTTTTCTTTAGCTAATGTTGGTAACCTACTGATTGTTTGGCGCTGTATTGACCCAGCTCTGATTTATAGCCTAAGACCAATCATAGGTTTGGCGCCTGAGATATTCTGTGATCAAATTCCGGTTTTCCATTTCAGCTAGTTTGGAACTGTGTATAGAAGGACGCATCGTGACAGTTAAATTTGTCCCCATTCTTCTACAAATTTCCCTAAACATAAGTGAATAACCAAGCGTAAAGCTTATTTTTCTCACAATTTGAAATAACGCTGAATTACGTCCCTCAAAGTAGAACGGAATAGTAGTTGTGTCAGGCTGCAACGCTAATTTCGCAACAAATGTTTTCCACGGCGCATCACTTGCAGTTCCAAATATATTTGGCGCTAATGATATGGCGCCTGCTGGGAAGATTATAAGTGCACCACCATTTCTGAGGTGTTCCAAAGCTCCACGGCGAGACTCCATATTTGTTTTAAGCGCAATTTTCGTCTCTGCAAAATCTATTGGCAGGATTTTGTCCATTACCGCTGGCGCCTGTCTCAATACCCTGTGGGTAATGATTTTATAGTCCTGCCGCACTTCGGCCATAATTGAGCATAAGGCAAGTCCATCTATGACTCCATATGGATGATTAGCGATGGTCACGACCCGTCCAGTAGACGGTATGGATGCCATTATTCCATTTGAAACTTCTCGACGGATGTCTAGTTCGATACGCAGTCGGTCAAGCGCATCTGACCAAAAATATTCTGGATTTAGATTATCATTTACATAGTCAAAATATAGTTTTTCTATACGCGGTTGACCCGTTAATTTTTCTAAGTAGCGGATTATTTTATTGGAAATTACACCCATTTCTCCATCGGCGAATGAAAACACAGGGTGTGTCTGACTTCTACTTTGCAACATCTAAACTCCTGCCTCAGGGATAGTTAAATGATGTAACAA
>CACDWF010000045.1 GCA_902556405.1 uncultured Alphaproteobacteria bacterium
AGCCCACGATCTGTTTTATCCGGTTCAAAAGATTTGGAATTGATAAAGACAGAGCACCTCTATTTAATGCAAAGTAAACTTAAAGACCAGCTATTGGCATGGATTGAGTCCAACAAAAACTGGCCTATTTTAACAACCTCTATAGCAAAGAAATGGTTAATCGATGGAGACGGTTTAAAGGATCGTAGCATTACTCGGGATCTCAATTGGGGAATTCCAGTTGAAAAAGAGGGCCAACCGTGGGAAGGAATGGAAAACAAAGTATTTTATGTATGGTTCGATGCTCCAATTGCTTATATATCGTCAACAATTGACTGGGCAGCTAGTAAAAAAATGCATTCTGACTACTGGAAAAGTTGGTGGCTGAATGACCATGGTGCAAAAGACGTGCATTATGTTCAATTCATGGCTAAAGATAATATTCCCTTCCATACCCTTTCTTTCCCAGCAACTCTTTTAGGAGCTAATCAATCTTGGAAATTAGTTGATTACATTAAAGGGTTTAATTGGTTGACTTATGAAGGAGGAAAGTTTTCAACAAGTCAAAAAAGAGGTGTGTTTATGGACCAAGCTCTAGATTTATTTCCCTCAGACTATTGGCGATGGTGGTTACTGTCAAATGCGCCAGAGACTTCAGATGCAGACTTCACTTGGACTAGCTTCCAGTCTTGCATAAATAAAGATTTAGCTGATGTTTTGGGAAACTTTGTTAGTCGATTAACTAAGTTTGCGCTGTCAAAATACGGAAAAACAATACCGGAGGGTAAAAAATATACTCAGCACGAATTTGATACTGTTTCAGAAATTGAGAAGATTTTTGAAAGCTATGATGAAGCAATGACAAAGATAGAAATAAGAAAAGCGGCATCACATTTGAGAAAAATATGGTCGATAGGAAATGAGTATCTACAACACTCACAACCCTGGATGATAATAAAAACCGATAAGGCAGAAGCAGCAAAAGTCATTAGATTTGCCTTCAATCTTATGCTTTTCTTTAGCGAGATTTCAGAACCATTTATACCAGAAACAGCAACAAAAATAAAAACTTGTCTCAGAAAATCAGAGGCTAAGATCCAGTGGCCTTCTTTGGAGGACAATTTCACTTCAATTTTTGAAAAGGTAAAGGTAGGTGAGGAATTTAACCCTATAGAAAATCTTTTCACAAAAATAGAAGACGGCCAAGCAAATAGTCTTGAAGAACAATTTGCCGGTAATTAATGATTAAACAACTAACCCTGATAGAAAAAGCGTAAAAAAATTAAATAGCCACACAAAGATACGGCACCTCCAAGCAGTGAACCCCAAGTGATATCTAGCAAAGTTATTGATAAAGGGTACCCTTTGAAAAAAATAAAATTAGTTAACCCGTAGGTTCCGTAAGCTAATAACCCCAAAAATCCTCCGGATAATGTGGCCGTGATAGCAGAGTTTGACGTAATACCAGCTCGCACTCCAAACCAATAGAGCCCTAAAACATAGAATATGAAGAAAATAGAGCCATAAGTGATTAGGAAACTTGTTCCCACTGATTCTCTCAAAAGGTGTCCTAAATTTGCGGTAAAATAAGGTTGCATAAATAAAGTAATCCATACGAAATCCACAATTACGTAGATTACTAGCATAGCAGCATAGACGACTATAAATTCCATTTTTTCCCCTCTAAATATAAAGTAGTGCCGAGTTGATGTATTTCATTTTACAATAAAAGCAATAACCAATTGAAAGCTCTTGCCCCAAAACGTATATAATACTAATGTATGCATGATAGACGTTGCTAAGCCCGCTTGGTGGAATTGGTAGACACAAGGGACTTAAAATCCCTCGACTGAAAAGTCGTGCCGGTTCAAGTCCGGCAGCGGGCACCATCGAAATGAAAGTTTCAATTACTAAAAATTTGCACAGTTTTTGCATATAAAGAATAACTGTAATAAACTGATGAGTGTAGCTAGGCCAAATGAATATGGAAAACAACATTATCAAAGACCGTATACAGGATGTTAGAGAACGTTTTCTTTCAGGTAATCAGATTGAAGAAATCAGGCAGAATGTGACATCTCTGGTGAACGAACGTTTGGATGAGTTCCAAACTGCACAAAACAATGCGTTTAGAGAGCTTGAGGTTGCTATCGATAAGCTAGAAAATCATCAAAGAGAAATGATAACTTATTTTAACAAGCAGTTGATTGCGCTCGAAGAAGAACAAAAAGCATCCAACAGCGAAGTTTTAAAATTGGCTTCAATGCATAACCAAAATCTATCTAAATCACATAAAAATAAAAATAATGTTATTTCAAAAAATAGCCTCTCAAATGTTAGAAAACTCATAAACAATAACATTTTAGTGCTTCTGGCTATATTGTCACTTTTGGGAATCTTGGCAATTAACTTTTTCTAAAGTTTCAAAATAGACCTAGACACCATCTTAGAATAGATTTTTGAACATGCATTCTGTTTTCTGCCTCTTGTAAAACAACGCATCGCTTGTCATTAAAAATATCCTCACACACCTCTTGGCCTCTCTCTGCAGGAAGACAGTGCATAAACAGGACCTCCATTTTGGCAAAACCAAGTAGCTTTTCCGTCACCCTAAATTTTGCCAAATCCTTTAAATCAGCTGTTGGAAGTTCGCTATCATGCATAGATACCCACTTATCTGTTACAACTAGGTCCGCATTTTCAACTGCTGTGATTGGATTTGGTTCAATAGTAAGAAAATTGGAATTGTGCTTTTTTATAAATCCCAACATTTTTTCACTAGGCTGAAATTTTTCAGGGCCAGAAAATACGATATGAAAATTAAAAGCAACTGCAGCGTGCAAAAAGCTTTGAAAAACATTGTTCGCTACCCCTAACCAGACAACTTTTTTTCCTGTGATGCTGCCTCGTAATTCTTGAAATGTGAATACATCAGTCAGAACCTGGCAAGGATGCGATTCATTTGTTAAGCCGTTAACTATTGGAATTGTTGAGTATTGAGCAAATTCATATAATTTTTTTTCGTCGTAAAGTCTTAGAACCAAGAGATCTAAAAATAAAGAAACCATTGCACTTGTGTCTTGAAGAGTTTCTCCTTTCCCCAAATGAATTTCATCTTTGCGAAGATTCAAAACCTGGCCTCCAAGTTTCAGTACCGCTGCTTCAAAAGAGAGTCGTGTTCTTGTAGATGGTTTTTCAAATAACAATCCCGTAATTGAATTTTTAAGACATTCGATATAACTTTCTTCCGAAACAGCTCCACTTTTTATTGTACTTGCGTCCTCCATTATTGCTTCTAAATTTTTTTGACTGACTTCGTTTATATTCAAAAAATTATTCATTGAATTTTCTCATCTCTAACAATGCTCGTTCTAATCTTATAATGGCCTCTTTTATTTCCTTGTATGTTATGGTGAGAGGTGGAAGTATTCGTACAGTATTTGATGCTCCTGGAACTAATAGTAACTTTTCTCTCCTACACATATCAATGAGGTGAACGTTTTTACTGACACATTTTAACCCCAGCATTAGTCCCCTTCCTCTTACGTCTAATATTTGTTCGGGAAACATTTCTAGCAAACCATGCAATCTTTCTTTAAAGAAGTCACCCTTTCTCCGGATTGTGGATAAAAACTCCGGTTTAAGAATATGTTTTATTGTCTCTATCGCAACAGCACAACCCAAGGGATTACCTCCATAAGTTGAACCATGGGTTCCAGGCACCATAGAATTCGCTACTTCTTCTGTTGCTAGGCAAGCTCCGATAGGGAAGCCATTTCCTAGACCTTTAGCCAAAGCCACGATATCTGGAGTGACCTTACAACTTTCATGTGATAAGAAATGACCAGACCTACCAATGCCAGATTGAACCTCATCAAAAATTAGGAGCAATTTATATTTCTTACACAGTTTTTTAAGTCCCTTTAGAAACGAACAGGGAAGGCTTACTATCCCCCCCTCTCCTAGTATCGGCTCAACAAGGATTGCACATGTTCGTTTAGAGATCTTTTTTTCAACGCGATCAAGAGATAATTTTTTGACAAGGTCAAATCCAGGTAGCTTCGGGCCAAACCCTTCAAGCAACTTTTTACTACCAGCTGCTGAGATTGTACCCATAGTCCTTCCGTGAAAAGACCCATCGAAAGAAATTATTCTATTTCTACTTGATTGACCTCTTGAGAAAAAAAATCTTCTAGCAATCTTTATGGCGCACTCGACACTCTCTGCCCCAGAGTTTGTGAAAAAAACTTTATCTGCAAAGGTGTTCTTAGTGAGTAGTTGTGCCAATTTCTCTTGATTTGGAACCGTATATAAATTTGAAGTGTGCCAAAGCTTTGATCCCTGATCAGCAAGCACTTTTACTAGCTTCGGGTGGCTATGGCCTAGCGAATTAACCGCTATTCCGGAAGCAAGGTCTAAAAACATTTTGCCTTTTTTATCAAAAAGCCATACCCCTTTGCCTCTAACGAAAGCTAAACCAGAGCGGCTGTAGGTACTCATCAATGAAGTTTCTATGGGTCGATTTGGCCTTATAGTCATAAAGTTCTCTTAATAGGTTTTATACTCAATTGATCTTAATCCTTCAAAAAATATCCGACAGAAAACCATTTCCAGACAGTTAAAAACAAAGCCAGGTTGACAAAAAATATACCAATACACCCAAAAAACATGTTTGATTCTGCATAACCAAGTCCACCATAACGTACTCCATCCATCAACCAAAATACAGGGTTAAAGAGAGAGATTGTATTAAACGGTTCTGGTAACTTATTAATTGAGTAAAATGTACCTGACAAAAACGATAAAGGCGCAATAATAAAATTGTTAACAGCACTCATTTGGTCGAACTTCTTACAAATTATCCCAACTAATATACCTGAAAGAGAAAAAGCAATGCTTCCCATCAATATGTAAAAATAAAGTATGAGCAAATTAACTGGAAAGAGCTTCAAAAAGGGGAATATTACAAGCAAAACGCCAGTTGCAACAAACAGCCCCCTAAGCGCCCCTCCTATCATAAATCCTAGGGACAGCTCTAGAGAGGATAGGGAAGGCATTAGAGTATCAACGATATTACCGTTGACTTTTGAGACCAGTATTGACGTAGAGGTGTTAGCGAAAGAGTTTTGAATCGTTACCATCATAAGAATTCCAGGAGCTATAAACAAGCTATAATCATCGCTGGATATTGATCCTGCATTTCTATCAGAAAAAACAAATGAAAATACTGATATAAAAAGCGCACTAGTGACGATAGGCGCTAAAAGTGTTTGGGTCCAAATCGACGTAAACCGTCTTTGTTCTCTAAGTACAAGCGTAAATAG
>CACDWF010000046.1 GCA_902556405.1 uncultured Alphaproteobacteria bacterium
AGATTGGGAGCAATATTTTGAATAAGCGTTTAACCGACAAGTCAATCATTGAGATTATAAGTGGTCATAATGGAACAAGTCTCTTCAACGAAGAAGGAGTTGGGATCGAATATGAATTTTTGGCGAAAAACATTAAGAAAATCGGCAAACAACTTTTGGCAATAGATACGAAAAATAATAAAATTTGTGCACTGGTGCTCCCCAATGGGATTGATATGGCCATAAGTTTTTTAGCTCTCGCTAATTATGTAACAGTTTCTCCACTCAATCCTAGTTACACTAGGGAGGAGTTCTTATTTTTCTTAGAAGACCTAGATTGTGATTTCATAATTGCTGATGATAATGCTTCAAATGCTCTTATAGAGGCAGCCAAGCTTCTCGAAATAAAACTATTCTACATTGAAAGTTATTCTCCAGAAAGTGAGCTTTTAATAAAATCGTTGCCAACTTCTTCTATAAGTTTACCTAATCAAAAAAAAACCAATGATATCTGTTTAATATTGCATACTTCAGGTACAACATCTCGACCTAAACAGGTACAGCTCTCTTGTATGAACATCATATCATCAGCATTAAATATCGCTCACGTGCTTAAGCTAGAGAAAAAAGACAAAGGCATGAACATAATGCCATTATTCCACATTCATGGCTTGATCGCTTCTTTACTGTCATCAATTGTCACAGGCTCAAGTTTGGTATGTACTAGTGGCTTTAACGCGTTGACTTTTTACGGTAGTTTAAGAAACTTTAATCCCACGTGGATAACAGCCGTGCCGACTATGTATCAAGCTATCTTATCGAGAGCCTCAAGAAATAAGGAAATAATCCAATCATCGAATTTGAGATTCCTAAGGTCATCTTCTGCTGCAATGCCAGTAGCTACAATTGAGACTCTGGAAAATGTTTTTCAGTGCCCAGTTATTGAAGCTTATGGGATGACAGAGGCTTCTCATCAAATGGCTTCAAATTTTTTGGACGGCATTCGAAAAGCTGGGTCCGTTGGTAAATCTGCGGGACCGGAAATAGCACTTTTTAAAGAAAATAAGCTTATAACTGTTCCTAATACTATCGGTGAAATAGTTATTAAGGGAAAAAACGTAACCAATGGATATAAAAATAATGACAAAGCGAATAAAGAAAACTTTTTTAATGGATGGTTTAGAACAGGGGATCTAGGAAAGTTTGATGAAGATGGCTTTTTATTTATTTCTGGTAGAATCAAAGAAATTATAAATAAAGGAGGTGAAAAAATATCACCTCAAGAGGTTGACGAAGGTCTCATGAAGCACGAAGCAGTTTTTCAAGCTGTATGTTTTTCGGTAAAACATGAAAAATTGGGCGAAGATATCGCTGCTGCGGTCGTATTAAAAGAAGGTAAAACTATCGATGACAGAGAGTTAAAGGCCTATCTTTCCAAATCAATAACAACTTTTAAAATTCCTAGACAGATCTTAATTCTTGATGAAATTCCAAAAGGAAATACAGGCAAGATACAAAGAATTGGTCTTGCTAAAAAGTTAGGACTGGAAACATGAAAATTTGTATTTTTGGAGGCGGGTCAATTGGAGGTCTTTTAGCGGTAAATTTAGAAAGGATTGGAATTAATGTTAGTGTTATTGCAAGAGGGCAGCACTTAGAAGTTATGAAAAAAAATGGCCTCACCCTTATTAATTCTTTAGGAGAAGAGACTAGCTTTATTGTTAATTGCACCGATGATCCAAATTCATTAGGAATTCAGGACTATCTCTTCATAACAATTAAATCACCTGCTCTTTTACCAAGCCTCGAAAATTTAAAACCTCTTGTTGGGAAAAATACGACAATAATTACCTGTATGAATGGAATTCCTCACTGGTATTTTCATAAATTAGATAACAAATATGCAAATTATAAAATAAAGTGCTTAGACGCAGATTTACTTATCGACTCCATTTTACCTCCAGACAATATTGTGGGGTCGGTTGTCTATCCAGCTTGTGAGATAGTAAAACCAGGAACAATAAAGCACATTGCTGGCAATAGGTTTAGTCTAGGTGAGCCTGACGGAAGTGAAAGTGATCGATTGAAGTTCATCTCTGAAATATTAAAAAAATCAGGGTTCCGAGCACCTATTCAAAAAAATATTCGTGATGAAATATGGTTAAAGTTAATAGGAAATCTCAGTTTCAATCCAATATCTGCACTTACTGGGGCCACTTTGGAACAAATTTGTAATGACCAAGGCACTGAAGCAATTGTAAAAGAAATGATGATTGAAGCAAAAACAATTGCAGAGAAACTGGGAGCAAAGATTAGCATGTCTATTGAAAAGAGGATTGATGGGGCAAGGAAGGTGGGCGCTCACAAAACTTCCATGCTTCAAGATATAGAAGCTGGAAAACCAATCGAGATAGATTCAATTATTGTCGCTGTAAGAGAGTTAGGCGAACTAACAAATTCACCTACCCCGAACATAAATACAATACTGAACCTTACAATTCAAAAAGCTAAACTAATTGGCTGCTTATAGCTAACAAAACTTTACTTCATTCTACATTATGATAACAGATAACAAGTTTTAAAGAAGAACCTTTGTAAATGAATAAAGCAGGTCCAACTAATATTACTTTATCTGCAATAGCCGGAATATATATTTTAGCACAAGTAATTATTGTTCCCGCTCTGCCAGATTTGGGAATGATTTTTTCAAGCGATTACAGAACTATTCAACTCAGTGTCTCTGCGTTTTCAATAGGAGCTGCTATAGTCAATATAATCGCCGGTCCATTATCAGACCGTTTTGGAAGGCGGCCCATTGCTATCGGTTTTTTTATTTTATTTATTCTATCCTCTTTAGGATCTTATTTTTCTAATAATATATATGTATTTCTTTTTTGCAGATTTCTGCAGGCCTCCTCAGCTGCTGGAATGGTACTTGCCAGAGTTATTGTAGGCGATATTTATTCAGGCAATAAAGCGACCATAATGTTCGGATATATTTCAACCATTATGGCCATAGGTCCCCTGATAGGACCTTTATTAGGAGGGTTGATCTCCGATTATTTTGGCTCAATGCAAATCTTTAATTTTCTTACAATTCTAGGCTTGCTCCTTTTTGGTCTTATTATTTATGACCTAAATGAGACTAATCTGAATAAATCTACAGACATGTTAAGTCAAATTAAATCCTATCCTTTACTACTTTTATCAATGAACTTTTGGCCTCCAACTTTGGTTTCTGCCTTTAGTTTTTCAATATTTGGCCTATTTTTTGTTGGAGCTCCATTTGTTGCAGTGAAAGTTTATGGTCTGTCTCCATCACAAATTGGACTACTCTTGAGTTTCATACCTTTAGGATTTGTGCCTGGAAATATCATCGTTGGAAAAATAGTAGACCGATTTTCTACAAGGCCCCTACTAATACTTGGATCAATCTTACTGATTAGTGGGCCATTGATTGCAATTTTAACTACTAATCTATATACGCACCCTTTGGCGTTTTTCTTGCCAATGTTAATAATGGGTTTCGGAACGGGTATAATATGGCCTGTGGCTAATACAGCCATTATTCAAGCGGTGCCCAGCTTAGCAGGAAGTGCTTCTGGCATTAGTTCAGCATTAATGGTCATTACTTCTGCACTCTCAAGTGGTTTTTTGGGCTGGAATATTGAAACTATTGATCCCATTATGGGATTAGTGGGCATGCTAATATTGGCGGGAGTTGCAACAATCATATCATCACTTTTTATAAAAAGTAATCAACCGAATAATTAATCTTTGTTCAAAGTTTTTTCGAGTTCACGCGGCATATATTTTTCATCATGTTTGGCTAATACTTGGGACGCGATAAAAACGTTATCTTTAAGCTGGCCTCTGACTATCACTCCTCGTCCTTCTGCAAAAAGGTCAGGTAGTACGCCAACAAATTGAACCTCAACTTCCTTGTTGCCATCAGTGATAACAAACGAGTTATTGACACCTATATTTTCAACACTCCCTCGTAACACAAGACCACCAACGCGTAAACGGATTGAAGAGTCTTTAACTTCAAGTAACTGACTGGGTGATTTGTAAAATTCAATGCCAGATCGAAAAGCAACTAATAATATGGTCGTGGTGACTAATAAGACAGTAAGTCCACACGAAATAAATACTATTCGCATTCTTTTTTTATTAGAATTACTCATTTCAAGGGAAAATTGGGCTTTCTAATAAGCCGGATGTCTCATCAAAGTCAAACATTATATTAGCATTTTGAATAGCTTGACCTGCTGAACCTTTAATCAAATTATCTAGAACTGAAATCACAACACTTCTATCCTTATTATGATCGGAAACAACACCGATATGACAAAAATTTGAGCCTCTTACGTGTTGCGTTGCTGGAATTTCTTCAATTGGCAAAACGATTATAAAAGGTGCATTTTTATAAAAATTTTTCAGCGTCTTATGAACTATGGACGCTGGTGACGCTAGGGGTATAGATACTAGAACACCTCTATTTTGAGGTAATAAATGTGGAATGAATGTTATACCAATCTTATTATCCGTAGCTTTTTTAAACTCTTGCTCCAATTCAGCGATATGCCTATGTTTACCAATATTATATGGCTTTATACCCTCAGAAACTTCCGCATGAATAATATTTTGCTTTGCATCTCGTCCTGCACCAGAGACTCCCGCTCCTATATTAATCGTTAAATTATCACCCTTGATAACGCCCTTACTCAAGAGTGGCAGCACAGGATAGAGTGTTGCGGCGGAATTACACCCAGTGCAGGCAATCAAAGACCCATTCTTTATTTCTTCTTTGTATATTTCTGTTAAGCCATAAACTGCCTCTTCCTGTAAAGAATACGCAATATGTTTTGATCCATACCATCGTTCATATTCCTCAATCCGTTCCAATCTAAAATCGGCTGATAGATCAATAATTTTTTTCCCTTTAGGAATTTTTACAATTATCTCCTGGCTTTTTGAGTGCGGTAAAGCACAAAAAATAAGATCCACATTATCAAAATTCATTTGCTCAAAACTTATAAAGTCCGGTAACTTTAAATGCCTAAGGTGAGGGAATATATCTTTGATTTTTTTTCCGGCGTTTCTATTAGCTACAACTTGATTCAGCTGGAAATAAGAGTGTTTTGAAATGAGACGAATTAGTTCCGCACCGGTATAACCGCTGCCGCCAATAATGGAGACTAATACAGGGTTTTTATTATTTTTTGACATGGCATAAAATTATCCTAAAAACAAACCATTTTCAAATGTTTGGTTGGGATCATTTGAA
>CACDWF010000047.1 GCA_902556405.1 uncultured Alphaproteobacteria bacterium
ACTTCCCTATGGTTACCCACAATTTTTTTCAAAAGCCAAGGATGCTAGAATTTGGGATTTAGATGGAAATTGTTACATAGACTTTATGTGTGGTTATGGACCAAACATACTTGGTTATAACAATATTGAGGTTGATCAGGCCGTTGATGATCAACGGAGAAAATTAGATCTAGGAAATGGACCATCCGCACTGGTAGTGAAGTTAGCAGAAAAAATAACAACGCTTGTTGATGGTGCAGATTGGGCTTTATTCGCAAAAAATGGTACCGATGCCACAACCACGTGTTTAACTATATCAAGAGCTGCAACGGATAAAAAAAAGATATTGGTAGCAAAAGGGTCTTACCATGGGTCAGCACCATGGTGTACTCCAGTGGCAACTGGTGTAGTAGAGGAAGACACCTCCAACTTAATATTTTTCGAATATAATGATCTATCCAGTCTTGAGGAAGCTGCTCAAGAAGCTGGTAATAATCTAGCAGGTATAATTTTGACTGCATTTCGCCATGATGTCCGACGTGATCAGGAGTTACCAAAGAAGACTTTCTTAAAAAAAGCCAGAGATATTTGTGACAGCAAAAACGCTTTTCTGATTTTAGATGATGTACGAGCTGGATTTAGACTGAATAGAAATGGTAGTTGGTTTGATTATGGGATCAAACCGGATCTTACTGCTTTTTCAAAAGCGATTGGAAATGGATACCCACTTTCAGCAGTAGTAGGTACAGAAAAATTAAGGAAAGCAGCAAGTGAAATTTATGTAACTGGATCTTTTTGGTGCAATGCCACCTCGATGGCAGCGAGCCTTAAGACTTTGTCAATAATGGAAGAGAGAGATGTAGTTGCCCACATATCAGTTTTAGGGAATAAACTTAGATCAGGTATAGATCAGATTGCGAGTAATTATGGGGTTGATATATCTCAGTCTGGTCCATCTCAAATGCCTATGGTATTGTTTAAAGATGACAAGGATTTTGCAAAGGGCTCAAAATTTGTGCAATACCTTTTGAATAAGGGAGTTTATTTTCATCCATGGCATAATATGTTTTTATCATTTGCTCATACCGCTCAAGATGTGGATCTTGCACTTGACGCGGTTGAGTATGCTATGAAGAAAATATCTACAGAGTTTTAGCATTATTCATCAGGTCATGTTTTATTCAAAATATTCACTTTCAATTGTATGGGGCTTCGTTTTACTGGTATTAGCCCTGATACCAATCTCGGCCTCGAGAGACTGGCATTTGATAGTTATAAGCCAAGTGGGTATAACGATAATTTTTTCAATGAGTTTTAATCAACTTCTCGGACAAACCGGCCTATTGAGTTTAGGGCATTCAATTTTTATGGGAGCAGGAAGCTATTTTTCTGGGCTTATATTATTGAAAATTAATAATGGTGACATGCATATCCCCCTATTTATTTTGCCATTAATAGGTGGTATAGCAGGTTTTATATTTGCTGGAATAATTGGTTATTTTACTGTCCAACGATCTGGGATGATTTTCGCAATATTAACGTTAGCTATACTTGAATTTGTTAACTCTTTTAGTATCTCATTCCCAAGCATTTTAGGGGGTATGGCTGTTGATAGAACGCTCAATACTAATTTTTTCAACATTGATTATGGTAGCAAGCGGTCTGTATGCTTTATTGTGATGGCTTGGTTATTCATAACTTTATATATTTGCTATTATTTCCTAAAAACGCCTCTGGGGAAGATGTGTAATGCTGTCAGAGAAAACTCCTTTAGGGCCGAATATATCGGTTATTCAAGTTATATGATTAGATATTTATCATTCTGCTTTTCTGGGTTCATAGCTGGCATAGCTGGAACTTTATTTGTAATCAATTATGAATTAGTCTCGCCCGAGGTTTTTAGTCTTAGAGAGTCATTTAACATCTTGTGTGCAACTTTTATTGGGGGAACAGGGTTCTTTCTTGGACCAATTATTGGTGCTACTTTTTTTTCTTTGTCTAGTATGGCTTTGACCAGAAGTACAGAAATTTGGTCATTATATCAGGGAATCTTACTTATGATTTTTGTTCTTTATTTTCCAAGAGGTTTAGCAGGCTTTTTTTTCGATCAAAATTATTTAATTAAATCGAAAAGTTTTTTGGTCTTGATTCATCATTACTTCAAATTAATAGTGCCTATTATAATCACAACAATTTCAATTGCATGGTTAACTGAGTGTTTTAATATTATTTTAAACCACCAAGACAGATCAGAGTTTACATTTCTGTGGACTTTATTTTCAATATCAAACCCAGTCAATTGGGGTGTGTCTATTCTATTAATAGTCCTCGGCATATATTTATTAGTAACTACCCTAAAGAGTATAAAAGGTGATTCGGTATAGTGGGGTCTAATTTTCCTTAAATGGGTTGCTTTTTAGCCACTCAACTGTTTCACGCATTATTGTAGGAAAATCTCTGATCTTAATCCCAAGGCTGTCCCTTCGTGTAAAATCAAATTGTGTTGGTGCTACTGGGTCTTCTGAAATAGGTTCAGGCATTTGCATGTCTGGTATTAACTTCTTGCACTCCTTGTAAATATCATTCCAATGAAAACTTTCCAAGACTCCAAAGTATCGACCAGAAGCAGAAGAGTCTTCGTATGCTGCCAAAAATAGTCTGGCTAAGTCTTGAAGGTGGATTAATGAAGCGGAGTCATTCGGCACTTTTTGATGTCTAGGAGCTCCGCCTTCTAAGACGCTTTTAATCCATAAAAATGGATTGTGTTTTAAATGTTCTGGTAATACGGCGGGCCCGTATAATCCAGTAGGTAGAAATACGGATAGGCGCATATTGTTTTCAGCACAAAATTTATAGGCAGCTTTCTCCATATATGTTTTAGCAGCTGATGTGTACTTTTTTGAATTGCATTGCTCTTTTTCATCAGACCAATGATCTAGCTCGTTCTTTATTGATACTGGGGGAACGGGGTTTGTACTAGAAGTGGAGGAACAAATTAGAATATTCTTAACATTATTTCTTTTTGCTGTCTGAAGGATATTGAGGCAGCCATCCAAAGTCGGTTTGATAATTTCATTATAG
Source organism: uncultured Alphaproteobacteria bacterium (assembly GCA_902556405.1). Taxonomy (GTDB): domain Bacteria; phylum Pseudomonadota; class Alphaproteobacteria; order Rhodobacterales; family Rhodobacteraceae; genus CACIJG01. The sequence continues at coordinate 3,061 of CACDWF010000047.1, forward strand.
CCTCTTTCATCATCAAGCTCTCTTGCGGGTGTTCCATCAAAGCCTTTATATGTCGGTGTGAGGCAACATATAAAAACTGCATCGGCGTTCTTGAGAGGACTATCCAACGACGAAATGTCTGCCATATTTGCCGAAAAATAATCGGCATTATTTCCAGAAGGAAGGCTTTTTAACCTGGTAATTCTATCTTGATTATCGACATCTCTAAGTGTGCCATTAACATGATACCCTCTATCTAGTGCTTCTCTTAAAATGCTTGAACCAACTAAACCGCTAGCCCCAAAAATAGTTAATAACTTTTTCTCCATCAATTCACCTCTTAAACTTAAATTTCTTTATTCCTTGGCCTCTTTAAATCAATTTAGTCCTTTAGAAAAATTTCAGTTACGCCAATACCAGTTGCTTGATAAGCATCATATATCTCATCAGCTCCTGAAATTTTTAGCGTTTCAGGATTACCCTGGGATCTTGTTGGCACGATTATTTTTCCCTTAAAACCGTAACGCCTTGCTTGTTGTGTAGACCAATTTTGAGCATGAAATTCTGGTAAAGCTAAGATAATGGCTTTCAATTTTCCAAATCTTAGCTTCGACCAAAACCCGGGATCCTCTGCATCAGCAAATGTAACCCTCTTTCCAGATTTTAACTGCTCCTTAACAAGATTAGTATCAGCATCAAACCCTACGACTTTTACATTGTTAGCTGACAAATTATCAAAAATAGCACTACCTACTCTTCCCATGCCAAGCACCATAACATCAGCTCCACCACATGTGTGAGGTTGCTCGTCTGGATGGTGTTGACGTCTTTCAAGGTTAACTAAATACTTTTCAATTACCACAAAAATCTCATGTACGGAGTTATTCAAGATAGCACCTAAAGCAAAGCTAAAGCATATAGTGCATGTTAGAATGGAGAATGTCTCTGAATTTAACAGCCCACTTTGCTGCCACGACGATATAAGTATTAACGAGAACTCAGAATAAGTTGCTAATGAAATGACTATTAAAAAAGCAGTGTAAGCTCTTAACTTAAACACCAATAGAAGGCCAAATAAAAAAATCGATTTAATAAATATAAGGATTGTTAGCAAAAATGCACTTTGAATAATTTGTATATTTATATCTAAGCTCATCCCTAGCGAGAAGAAAAATGCTACTAATAAGATCTCTCTTATTGTCCATATTCTTTCCCCGAGCTGTTTTGCAGACTTATAGTTAGCCATTAACATACCGAGAGTGAGGGCACCTATTTCTCCTGATAATCCGGCGTATTTAAATAGAGCAGAGCCTAATAACAAAGCCAATAGGATTGTGGCAATCAGCTCAAGTTCTTCGCTTGGGTTAAATTTCTCTAATAATATTTTGAGTATTGGAATTAATAAGGGTAACGCAAGAAGGTAGAGAGTTGAAGGCGTCCATGATGTATCATTTGTAAGTAACAGTACTATAAGAGCCAAGATATCTTGAAAAATTAACAATGATATAGCTAGTCTACCATGAAAGGTTGTTAGTTCATTTCGATTTTCGAGAGCCTTTGACGCTATAATTGTGCTAGAGAAAGTAAAAGCCAAACAAATGAGCACTTTGATTTCTAGGCTTACACCAAGATTAATAAGTAGAAGAAAAATAAAAAAAACGGCACTAGAGTGCATCAAGAATACTAAAAATAGAGAGGTATTTAACAGTGATGAGGGTTTTATTTTCAAACCTATCGAAAATAAAAGGAGCTCAACACCAATCTCTGACGGTATTTCTAATAATGATTGTCCGCTTCCATCATAAAGTGAGAAGAAGTAACCCGATAGAATAAATCCCACTATTGTAGGGATAAATATTAACCTGCACAAATAGCCAGCAAAAAGTGCACTCGCCATCCATAACAGTATTGTTTCCAAGTTTTATCCCTCATTTGGTCTATTTAAAATTAGTTTTAAAAGACACTCCGTCAAATTAGTTTCCTTGATACTTGTTTAAAAGCTTTCTTTCTATAGTGGTTTTTCACTTTTATAGCTTTTATACTTTAGGATACCCGAAGCCAAGAATACACCAATGGCAACTAAAAAAATTCCAACCATCTTAATTGCAGGTACAGTCTCGTCTAAAAACATAATTCCTCCCAGCATTGCGAGTA
>CACDWF010000048.1 GCA_902556405.1 uncultured Alphaproteobacteria bacterium
ATTGTCCCTTCGCTTTCATAGATGCAGTTGAAACTCGTCTCGATTTCATGTTAACTTCTCCTTAAATTTATTTCATCAAATATGTGATGGATCGAAAAGATGGCAACTGTGTGTGTCATTTTGTCTCAGAGCCGAGAAAAAAAATTTTTTTGCTTGGTTTTTGCAGAAATAAACTTATCTCCCTTTGTACAAATAAGAAGGAGATTGTTAATGAGAAAGATTTTTGCTTCTGCGTTAGTAATAACACTACTAGGTTCGAGTGTGTATGCCACCGGCTGTAGTGAGATGGCAGCTTTCAACACAAAAATAAAGAAAGCTTTGAAAACAGCGTCGTTCAATAAAAAGACTTTAGCAGATATTAGAAACCTGCAGTCTGAGTGTAAGAGGCAGCATGACATGGGAATGTCTGTGAGTTCTATAAACTCTTGCAAAAAGGCGCTCGACCTCATCGCTATCAATTAATTATAAACAGTAATTCGGGACTATAGGAGTAGTAAATGAGTTTTGAAACCAAGAAGTTCACTAAGCTTGACGTCGTAAGTGGAAAGTCGTATTTCCTTTGCCAATGTGGTCATAGCGCAAAGTTTCCACTTTGCGACGGAAGCCATAAGAACACCTCTTTTAGTCCCGAGAAATATGTAGCAACTTCAGACACGTCTATAAGCGTCTGTGGTTGTGATGAAAATAAGACAGTTATTTGCGACTGCGCTTAAAAGGAGACAAGGCATGAATGCAATTGTGAAAAGATTAGAAAGGTTCAATAGTGCGATACCCGAATTTTGTACCTCCCATTGGTTGCTAAGAGTTCCACTGGCTTTGCTATTCATACAAATGGGATTGATGAAGCTTCCCATAGATCCTGCAGAAGCCGAATCCTACGGCCTTTCAGTCCTCGTGTGGTGGGTGGTAGCTCTTGGAGAGTTAGGTAGTGGCCTTGGTTTGATCGCGGGTGGATTGTTCAACACTAAAAAAATACCAAGTTGGCTTGGAGACACCTTAACCCGATTTAGTGGTTTTACTATTGGGTGTATTACAACGGGCGTTATTTGGATTGGTGAACCCGAGAGTTTTTTAGATGTTATATTGTATGACAACTTACACGTATTCATGTGGGTTGGAGGCTTATTTTTCGCTTTGCGTGGAAACCGTGCTTAGGATTGGAAGAATTTTAAAAGTCTTTCAAATCTCTATCAGCATCATCACTCTCATCAAACCGATGTTGTGGAAACCGCTTTGAAAGTTTATCCTTATTCTCATTTATAACATCCACCAAGCTAACCTTGAGCGCAAGACACGCTTGCGCTACGTACCACATGATATCTCCCAATTCTCTTTTCATGTGCTCATGTGTAACGTCGTCAAAAGTTTTTTCTTGAAACATTATTTTCTTTATTATCTCATTAAACTCACCTACTTCTCCAGATAAACCAACACTAGCGGTTAACAAACGTGACATCTCAATATCTCTGAAATTGAGATATTCGATACGTTCTATCATTTTGTCAGATGATTTTGAAGCTTCACTTGTAACTTTATCTACGAAATCCGTATACTCTTCTAGCAAATTTTGGTTCATTTTTAATCCTATTTTTGATTTAACCTACTATGAATCAGTTTATATCCTTACCGTCCTTTCGAATGTAATCATCTTTTGATTTAAACTCTTCCCCCTCCTTTAATAGACCAGCACCAGGAATGAAATTTACCTCTATCCGAATTCCATCTGGATCTTCAAATAAAACGTAATAATAGCCTGGAGCCCAATCTCGTTCTTCGGGGCCACGTACCACTTTTGCCTTGATTTGGGTCAAAAACTCATAAGTTCGATCTACATCATTACGACTTTTAGCTCTTAAACATAGGTGATGAAGACCAACCCTATATTGTTGGAAGGTTTCTGCCGAAAACTCAGGATCACATCTTCTTATTCCTATTGCGGTTCTACCACCAACATGATAACAAAAATCCTGCCCATCCATAACACAGATCATTCCAAATTTTGGCAAAAGGCTTTTGTAAAATTGTCTTGCCTCACTAAAACGTGAAACCGTCAATATCACATGAGCCATACCATTAATTTCAATTTCACTCATGTCGTAGTCATCGCGCTTCCAAAAGACTTTACCTTATCTGCTTTTCCAGGTGATGGAGGGATGTTAAGACCTCTGTCACAAGCAGGACGTATACGCATTTGCTCCATCCACCTTTCTAAATTTTCTAAACCCTCAGTCGAAACTCGTGCCCATTTATGGCTCCTTATCCAAGACCAATTGGCAATATCCGCGATAGAGAAGTCTCGCGCTAGCCATTCCGATTGACTGAGCCTTACATCTAAGACTTCATATAATCTTCTTGTTTCATTATGATACCGTTTACGCGCAGCAGGAACATCGTTTGGGAAGTATCTTTCAAAAACCACTGCCTGCCCCTGCATGGGCCCTATCCCGCTTGCTTGAAACATTAACCATTGTAAGACTAATGTTCTATCAGGTTCATTAATTGGTAATAACTGGCCAAACTTTTCTGCCAAATAAAGAAGGATGGCATTTGAGTCAAAAATGATGGTGCTGTCTTTTCCCTTTGTTTCTAACACTGGAATTCTTCCATTGGGATTTATTTTTAAGAACCAGCTCGAATGTTGCTCGCCTGTTTGTAAATCTATAAGCTGCACCTCGTATTGAGCTCTCAACTCTTCAAGAGCCATAGCTACTTTCCATCCATTTGGAGTGGGTGCTGTGTAAATTTTATACATAGTGCTTCCTAAGGAAGAAATGCTATTATACTAAAGTAAAAAGCACAAGTTCCTTCTATATGATACCCTGTGGGAATAAGGAGATTATTTTGAAAAAAGTTGATTGGTATTTTGATTTTATTTCTCCCTTTGCTTATTTACAATTTTCTCAATTTAAAAAGTTTGGAAATGAGCTTAACATTACGATACATCCGGTCGTATTTGGCGCTCTTCTGAAACATTGGGGTCAACTTGGACCTGCGGAAATTGTCCCCAAAAGAATATTTACCTATCGTTTTTTCAAATGGAAGGCTGATAGGTTAGGGATAAAATATACTATGCCTCCTTCACACCCATTTAACCCACTACCGGCCTTGCTGTCATGTATAGCAGGAAATTCGACCTATGAAGTAACTAAAGGAATATTCGACCTTATCTACATACAAGGACAACAACCAGATCAGAAAGAGGGAATAGAAAAACTAGAAGCCGTAGTAAATAAATACGCATCATCAACACATTCGACACGGGACGAAATTACTCTCAAAAAAATATTGCGTAAAAACACATCAAAGGCTATCGAAAACGGTGTATTCGGCGTACCAACGTTTGTAGTCGAAGGACAAGTTTTTTGGGGAGGTGATGCATCGGATATGATGTTAGACTTTATAAAAAATCCTCGGCTATTCTCTTCGGAAGAGATGAAGCGTATTTCTTCAATGCCGATGGGTTTAATAAGAGATAAATCATAACTGACATTTTCATTTTAATTGAGCTATCTCTCTAATGTGATTTGGTGATAACCCACAACAACCACCAATAATATTTACACCTTCCTTAATCCATTTCTCAGCAAAGGATTTAAGTTGTCTAGGTTGTATTACTCTATCGAAGTCCCAATTCGGTGAAACCCATCCACCCGAGTCTGGATAAACCATTAGTGGTCCATCAAAGGAGTTTCTTAATACTTTTAACGACTCGCTTACGGCGTTTACGTCAGTGTGCATAATGCCAGCAACATCGATATTAAAATCTTTGACTATGTTAACAATACTTTCAAAAGGAATATCATCTTCTTCCATAAAACTTAGCACAAGACCCTTGTCGCTCAATCGAGTTGAGAACCCTGCCCATATAGGTTTTTTACTTCTTGCTGCAGCTTGAAAGACTGATAGCATTCTATCTGGGTGGTACATCATTTCTAAAATAATAATATCACAACCATTTTCAGCTAAGAACATAGCCATTTCCTCACAATTTTCTCTCAATCTACTTTCGGAAACGCCATGCTTTGGATCGGATTGCTTAGCACCGTCAGGTATGGGAAGTCTATGAGACAATGACCCAGCGATTAATATATCGTCTTTTTTTGTCTTTATTTTTGCTTCTTGAGCGGCAAAAATCGCTTTTGAATTAATTTCTTCAAAGCTATCTGCCAGACCTGCTGCTTCTAACATTAATCGACTAGATGCATAGGTGTTTGTAGTAATCACCTCAGCACCTGCATCTATGTAATCTAAATGAATTTTTTCTAAAACTTGGGTGTTTAGTGAAGCGGACCCACACCAAGTTTCGTCCATCTCTATACCCCTAAACTGCAACTCTGTTCCGACGCCTCCATCCAGTATGATCAAGTCATTTCTATCAATTCTCTTTTTTAGATCCTCATATGCAGTATCCATAAAATATCCTTTTTTTGCCTTGTCATTTAATCTTTAGCACTTTAAGCAAAAAAAAGTGAAACAAATAGTTTTTTGGAAAATTAATGACAATCGACAACAGTCAAATCATTCTTTATTTTTTTGCATTAATTATTTTGTTTCTTACTCCCGGTCCTGTTTGGGTGGCTTTAATTGCCAGGACAGTTTCTGGTGGAGCTAAATCTTCAATTTCGCTTGCTCTAGGCGTTTCTTTAGGCGATATGCTTTGGCCCTTTGTGGTTTATTTTAGCTTGGGTATTCTTGTATCAATTTATTCCGATATTTTATTGATATTTAGATACTTTGCTTCTTTTGTTTTAATCTTGATGGGACTGCATATAATATATTCAAGAGATAAGGCGTTAAGTGAAGATCACCGTCTTACTAAATCAGGATTTATTGCAGGTTTTTATGCAGGCTTCATCGCTGTAACTGCAAATCCCAAAGCATCACTTTTCTACATGACGCTTCTTCCCGGTTTTTTCAACTTTGAATTAATAGGCCTTTTTGATGTTTTTCTAATTTCAGTTCTCTCTTTTTCCGTACCGATGATAGGAAATATTTTAATGATACTTTTTGTTGCAAAAATTAGGGCACTAT
>CACDWF010000049.1 GCA_902556405.1 uncultured Alphaproteobacteria bacterium
GAGATACTTAGGCGTTCCAAGCAATAAAATTTTTCTTGAATCATCCTCAACTGACACTGTCGGAAGTGCATTGTTTTGCCGGATCTACATTCAAAATTTTATGATGAACATAACAAAACCTTTCGAGATTGTACTTATTACTTCTGAGTTCCACATGCCTAGGTCGTTTGAGATCTTTCGGTGGGCATTTTCCCTTAAGCCTTATACTTTAAACTGGAAAGTGACATGTCTGCCCGCAATGGATTGTGGTATAAGTAAGGCAAGGAAAAATCATGAACTAGTCTCATTAGACCGTTTCAGATGTGAATGGATCGAAATCAAGAATTTTCAAGAAGCGTTTATTAGGTTATTAAGTTACCATGATAACTATTCAAACGAGCAGATTTCAAATAATAAATTTGTCAGAAACCTGAATTACTAGTTGGGTGAAAAGGTATTTTTTAGGGAAATGAATATTAAAAGTTTACACATTGGTATTATTGGATTGGGATATGTTGGTTTGCCACTAGCAGTCGAATTTGGCAAGCTTACTAATGTGTCGGGTTACGATAAAAACTTTGAGCTAATTAACAGCCTTAAAAACGGGAATGATTTAAATAATGAAATAAGCTCTGAACAACTTTGCTCTGCACATAGCATTGAATTCTTTTCTAATATTAATGACCTCGAAAGTTGCAATGTTTACATAGTTTGTGTGCCAACACCAGTTGACGAAAATAAGGTGCCAAACTTAGAACATTTGATTCAAGCATGTGAACGGATAGGCCCTTTAATCAGCGATGATGATATTGTTATTTTTGAGTCGACTGTTTTTCCTGGTGCCACCGATAGCATCTGCATCCCTAAGTTAGAAAAATTCTCTGGTAAATTATGCTGGACTGAAGGTGCGGGCGATATGGTAAATAAATTTCATGTTGGTTATTCGCCCGAACGAATAAACCCTGGCGACAAAGGGAGGAAAATTGCAGACATTATTAAGATCACAAGCGGGTCGTCCGTAATTGCGCAGAAAAGGATTAAGCAATTATATGAAACGATAATTAAAGCGGGAGTGTATGATGCTAGATCCATAATTGTTGCTGAGACAGCAAAAGTGATCGAAAACATCCAGAGAGATGTCAACATAGCGCTTATGAATGAATTTTCTAATTTTTGTTATAAGCTAAACATTGATACACGAGAAGTGATTTGTGCGGCACAGACAAAATGGAATTTTTTGCAATTCACTCCTGGATTGGTTGGCGGACACTGCATCGGAGTGGATCCATATTACTTAACTAATCTCGCGCAAAAACGAAATTGTGATGTAGATTTAATAACAACAGCTAGATTAATCAATGAAGCATTTCCAGCACAAATCGCACGACGTTTAATTACTGCCTTAATTAAAAACAAAATTCTTCCACAGAACGCAGAGGTTATAATTTTAGGTGTAACCTTTAAAGAAAACGTAACTGATATACGCAATTCAAAAGTAAAAGAGCTTATAGATGAGCTCGAAAGCTGGGGTGTTAAGGTTTTTGCTCACGATCCAACTGTACCAATAGAAATAATTGAGGAGAACTTTACAAATAATGTCTTGTCGACTTATGTTAATAGTAGTTTTGATGGCATTATAGTGGCTGTTGGACATGATGAATTCAAAGCAATTACCCCTCAAAATTAAGCTCCACTATTTTTTCAACTGAGTTTTCGTCAAATGGAGTACAAATCGTATAAAATCCCTTATTTTTAGCAAAATTTTTCAATTCACTGAATTCGTCCCAAGTCAGCATAGTTTCCAGGAAGCGTGGCACGTGCTTATTTTTATTCAGTTTTATTTCATTTTTATGAATAAATTTTGGAAGATCTCTAAATTGGAACTTCAAGGCAAATTTAAAATCAAATTCATTAATTACACTTGCAAGTTGTTCGATAATTTTTTTTGCATGATCAACTGAGCCTTGATGATTATTTGCTAGATCAAGCACGATTAAGTTATCAAAATCAAAATAATTATTCATTACTAAGCTCCTAAACTAGATGGATATTCTACAGAGATTGCTTTCTTAGTTTTTACTGACTCTACCGCTGCCGAAATTACACACATAGTCTCTATACCACGCATTACATCAATAGGGGATTGAACGTTTTTATTCTTAAGACATTGCTCGATGTGGCGTAGTTCTGTTATAAAATCTTGTGGCCGTGTTTTTGGGAATTCTCTAAGTGTGGTGGTCATTAAATCTTCGTGAATTATTAAGTCTCTACCTTTTGAAGATTCACATTTCCAAGTAAAGTTGCCATGATCACGCGTTTGGATGCGAACGAATTTTGAAGTTGGTTTACTAAACATGTCTTGTACACACCTTCCGTAAAAACCTTTTTCGGTTGCTAAATTTAAACTTGCTAACTTATCGTAATGCATGCCTCCTTCGGCTATCATGTGAAATTGTGCGCTAACTTCAGATATTCGACCTAGACCTAACGCCCGTGCAAAATGTTGCCAAAGATTTAAGCCGTGAGAATGTTCACATAAAGCACCACCCCCCCTAGATGTATATCCTAAATAACTTGCTTCGGGGCCACTTAACCATGGATGGGCTTTTAAAATCCCATCCCAACTTTCTTTGAATTCGACATCAATAGTATCGACAATTTTTGGCTGGCTTGATGATAACATTTGTGAAAGCGTTGTGCATGATGTAGAAACAGTATGGTCATACCCCACAAAACATCTCGTGTTTGTTTCAACGATTTTACTCAAAAAGTCATCCACAAATTTTAAGTCAGGCTGCGCAAGGGGTTTTTCAATCAACATTGCCCTTGGCTTACACTTTAACTGCTTTAAAGCGATTTCGAGATGTGATTCAGGGGGTGTCCCAATTATAATAATATCGTAGCAGATATCTTCTTTACCATCAGCTGGTACAAACTCAATCTCTGGAAACCACGTCCCATACCGAGCTGGGAAAATTTCGTTTTTTGCGCGTTTAAGGGCTTTTGGATCTATATCACTCATTACTACATTCCAACCACACATTCGCGACGCATGTGCCATATGGCAGCCGATTGAGCCAGCTCCGATTACCTTAATCCTCATAATATACTTCTTCCTTTTCTTTTTTTCAATTTTTTTTGTATTGCTACTCCGTTTTCAAATTCAAATATACGATCAAAACATGATAATACATCATTACGGTGAGTAACTGCTATAACAGATAGGTCTGCAATCTTGCGCAGGGAATTATAAATATCTAACTCTAACTCAACATCCAATCCATTGGTTGCTTCATCAATGAACAAAAATTTGGGGCGTGATAGCAGAGCTCTTGCAAGATTCAATCTCTGAATTTGACCATTAGAAAAACTTTTTGACTTTACATCAGCTATCTTATCCAACTCTAGGTCACGTACATTAATGAACGTAAAAATTTTCAGAAGATTTAAGATTTGCTTGATGTATTTTTTTTCATTTTTAGGAATTACTTTCCAATAGCTATATTTATAGTCGGTCAATTGTTCGGCCAAAGAGCCTATATTTAATGAAGAATGACTTGTTATCAAAGCAAAGTCTGAGCGTAAGTTCTGAGCCTCAGAATAACTAAGGCGATTACCGTCTACCATGTAGTTGCCAGATGTATAAGAGTACAAACCGCTAAATACTTTTAGTGCGCTAGACTTTCCAGATCCTGATTGGCCTATAAATGCAATAAATTCCCCCAATTTAAGCTTAATTGATAGATTTTTAGCAATGGAGAATTCATCAAAGGTCACAGAGACTTTTTCTAACGCAATATAGTTTCTTGCACCCAACTTGATTGGTACGCTCTCTTGCTCTCTTGCCTGATTAAGATCAGACGCTAGAGCGTTGATAGTATTTACAGATCCAAAACTCTCTAAGCAACCTTGTAAATTCTTCTGCGCCCCAATTGCCTGAGTTGCACAACGATAAAGCAAGGCGCAAATTATGATTGTTTCACCTGCTGATTTACTAAAGATACCATTTAAAATGAAAAAAAATATTCCCACAAAAAGAAGACCGAGTGGCTCAACTAAAGATTGCGTGATCGAATTGAGTTTTGCAATTTGATAGAACCGATTCTTTATCCTGTTACTGTATAATTTAAATTTTTCTCTAATATTGTTCTCCCTCTGTCCTAACTTTGACTCAAGTAAATTATCATAGGTGGTACCTGTGATGTCCATCAATTGGCTCCCACTTGCTGATAAATCAATTGAAGCTGATGCAATTTTCTCAGTAACATTTCGAAAAATAAAAAACACAAATAAGGTTAATAGGATTGCAGCAAATGCCACTACGGGATTGCTCCATGTTATGATCGCTAGATAGACAATAACTGATAAAAATTTGGTTATGAAGAAAATTAGAGAATGAAAACAGGAAACAACTTTACTCGATT
>CACDWF010000050.1 GCA_902556405.1 uncultured Alphaproteobacteria bacterium
CCAAAGAATTTGCGGAAATAACGTCGATGTAGAAATTGGGAAGATAGTTTACACCCAAATGCTCAATTCAAAAGGTGGTATTGAAAGCGACTTAACAGTCACTCGGTTGAAGCAGAATTGTTTTTTATTTGTAGTACCCGCCACGACTCTAGTGCGAGATATGAGTTGGCTGAGCCGCCACACAGAAAACTTTAATATCGTAGTAACTGATGTTACTTCGTCTGAAGCCGTTTTGGCATTAATGGGGCCTAATTCAAGAAAGCTATTATCAGACATATCACCAAATAAATTTGATAACAAAAATCATTCCTTTGGTTTAGCCAAGGAGATCGAAATAGGATATGGTCTAGCTAGAGCACATCGAATAAGCTATGTTGGTGAATTAGGTTGGGAACTTTATGTTAGCTCAGATCAGGCATGCCATGTTTTCGAAACAATCCGAGAGGCAGGAAAAAAATATGAGCTAAAGCTCTGTGGGCTCCATAGCTTAGATAGTTGTAGAATAGAGAAGGCTTATCGCCATTTTGGCCATGACATTACCGATGAAGATCATGTTTTGGAAGCAGGGCTCGGTTTTGCCGTAAAAACAGACAAAGATGATTTTATAGGTAAAGAGGCCGTTATAAGGAAAAGCAATCAGGGATTGGAAAAATATCTTTATCAATTTCAATTAGAAGATCCAGAACTATTTCTTTTTCATAATGAACCGATTTATCGGGATGGCGAACTCGTTTCTCATTTAACTTCCGGTAATTATGGTCACTTTTTGGGATCAGCTGTAGGCATGGGTTATATTCCATTAAAAGAAGAAACTAAAGAGTCAGTTGAAACCTCTGATTTTCATATTGAAATTTCAGGTACTATGGCAAAGGCAAAAATATCATCAAAACCGCTCTATGACCCTAGCTCAGAAAAAATTAGGGTCTAATTTATTAAGAGTAATGAGGAGGTTGAGAGTAAGGTAACTAAATGAAGAGTGTAAATCTTTAATACACCTATAAGAGGATTTTTGTATTTGAAAAAATGAGACATAAAAGACCGAAAGTCAATAGCCTAAGCAAAAAAGAATGTAAGTAACATGTATAAAAAAAACCTGTTAAATACCTTTCTTCTTATTTTTTTATGCTCGTGTTCGTCAAATCTGAACCGTGAAATAATAAGACTTGACCCAACTAACGAAAATTATCATACGCCAGGATGTAGAGAAATTAGAAAAACAAATCCTTTTTTAATTTCCCACTCTTCCAAAGAGTAATTCTTTCTCATTTTTGCTTCACCCGAACTGACCTTGCATCTACAAGTTGCGCACATGCCGTTTTTGCAAGAATGAGGCACATTAATTCCATTTTGGTAAGCTTTATCTATAAAATCGTCATTCTTGCTCATAAGAAAAGATTTTTTACTTCCGTCAATTAGGAGCTCTATTTTACTCTCCCCTTTCTCTAAATTTTGGGTAATATCTCCTATACTTTTCTCTGTAGCCACAAAAAATAATTCAGTCGTAATTTTTCTTTCTGCCACTCCCTTGTCTTTTAAATATGATTGTAAGGATTTAGTCATATCTATTGGTCCACAAATAAAACATTGGTCTAAATCTTCCAGATCAATAAGATTTCCGTCGCGCAAATACGCTATTTTATCTTGCGTTATTCGTCCATTCAGAAATTCTGTGCTTTGGATCTCTCTGGAAAAGAAGTTAAAAACTAATAACCTATCAAGATACTTATCTTTTAAGTCCTGTATTTCCGTTTTGTACATCATATCGGCGTACGTTTTATTTGAGTATAAAAGTGTTATTCTTGATTTGTTATTTTTCCTTAGTGTAGACTTCAGAATGGACATGATTGGAGTAATGCCCGACCCAGCCGCTATAAGCAGGAGACGATTTGCGTTTTCGCTATTAACAACAAAACTACCATCTGGGTTAGATATTTGAACTACATCCTCTACTTTTTTTGTTTTAAGGAATTCTGAAAACATACCACTTTCTATGTGTTTGACACCTATTTCAATAAAATTTTTATTGGGTTCAGAACTGATAGAATAGGTTCGAGTTAAGACCTCTTTTTTCATCGTGAATCTGACGCTAATATATTGGCCAGGTTTATGAGAGTCGGGTAGACTAAATTTTATTCTACTGCTGCCCGCTGTTTCTCTCTTGATTGAGTTTATTTTAAGATCGTAAAATGCTTGTTTAGCCATTTAAACACACTTAAAATGATCAAAGGGCTCTTTGCAATCCAAACATCTATATAGTGACTTGCATGCTGTTGAGCCAAATTCAGATACCTTTTCTGTTTTATACGATGTACATTGTGGACACTTGACCGCTTTTGCAGGTGAACGGCTAAAACTTTCCGCATCTTTAGGATGTGGAGGTGAAATTCCAAACTCCTCCATCTTCTTCCTACCATTTTCAGAAATCCAATCTGAGCTCCATGGTGGTGAAAATGACTTTTCAATTATGGCTGCTATGCCTAATTTTTTTAATTCACTTACAATTTTTTCCTCAATGACTGAAATTGCCGGGCAACCTATATATGTTGGAGAAATAGTTACCACATGGGTTTCATCATTGCGCTTAATTTCTCTTATTACTCCCAAGTCGTCTAATGTCAGGAAAGGTAATTCAGGATCGGTCAAGTCTTTTAAGGCATCCCATGCTTCTTCAGTACTCTTATCCATGTTCACCAACTCGAGTTTGGGTAGGCTCTTTGCATATATTGTAGGTCTGAAAGCAAATACCCAAATGTTTCGCTGTGTTCACCTTTGCGCCCACCTCTTTTTTTTAGAGTAATGTCTGGAAAATCTAAATGCCCTTTTTGTAGAATAGCCTCGACTTCATTTTTCCAACTGTCAAATATCGATGTTGGTTTGGGAAGGAAATCATTTTGTGAGCACATTTCAGTAAAATCGTCATTATTAAAAAGTTCTCCTAAGAAAGGTTCTAAGTTTGCGATAGCATTTGACATTTTTAGATTGCTTTCATCTGTACCATCGCCGAGAGTAATAACCCATTGAGATGCGTATTTCGAATGATAGGAAGTTTCCAAAAACGCCTTCTCGGAAAATTCCTTAAGCTTTTTAAAACAACATTTCAATTTAACTTCCCCCCAAAAATATTTCATAAAGGTTGAAAAATAAAACAGACGTAAGACAGTATTCCCAAAATCACCGTTTTCTTGCTCAACAAGCAATAAATTTTTATATTCATGTTCAAGTCTCAGGAAAGCTAATTGATCCTCATTTTCATATCTAGTGTCTATTTCACATGCTAGGCAGTACAAAGCTTGTGCGTGTCCAATTAAATCTAGAGCGATGTTAGGAAGTGCAAGATCTTCTTCCAGAGTGGGTGCATGCCCGCACCATTCTGAGGTTCTATGGCCCAGAATCAGGTTGTCATCAGCTATTCTTAACAGACCTTCAAAGACCATATCGGTAGTCTTACTTTTCATTACATATGACCTACGTCATCTGGAACATTATAAAAAGTGGGGTGGCGATAAACTTTATCATCAGAGCTAAAATTTTCTTCTTTCTCATCAGGATCAGAGGATACTATATCGATAGATTTTACTACCCAAATGGACTGCCCCTCTCCTCTACGACTGTATACGTTCCTTGCAGATAGTATTGCCATTTCGCGGTCTGGAGCATGAATTGATCCACAGTGACGATGTGACAGTCCATTTTTTGGCTGAATAAATACTTCCCAAAGGATACTTTCTTTTTCTTCACTAACCAATTTATTCAGCAGCCTGTAATGCAGTTTGTTTTTTTAAGGCATGTGCCTGCGCTGCAGCTCTGACCCAACTACCCTCTTTCCAAGCTTTTTGTTTGGCGGATATCCTCTCGTTATTCATTGGACCATTCCCTTTTACTACTCTCCAAAATTCGTCCCAGTTTATCTCACCGTACGAATAGCCACCTTTACCATTATTTCTTTTTTTATCCCATTTCAAATCTTTATCGGGAACTATTAGGCCAATTTTTTCGGCCTGAGGAACAATAGCATCGACGAATTTCTGCCGAAGCTCATCGTTTGTGTATCTTTTTATTTTCCATTTTACAGAATTTTCAGTGTTAGGGCTATCGGCATCACTCGGTCCAAACATCATTACGCTTGGCCACCACCATCTGTTCAAGGCTCTCTGTGCCATTTCTTTCTGTGCCTTGGTTC
>CACDWF010000051.1 GCA_902556405.1 uncultured Alphaproteobacteria bacterium
TGCTGTTGCCGCGGCTTTGGTTGTTATGGTGGGAGTGTTTTATTTTACTGGGCAACATACTGGATCACAAAAAGCTAATCTGGTTAAAGAACAATCGCGAGAGAAAGTTTTAGGTAAAACCATATTAATTTCTCCTTTTCAAAATAAAAGTGGGCTTAAAGAGTTTGACGCGATTGCGGATGGAATATCTGACCATTTGATTAGTAGTTTATCACCAACTACCTTATTAAAGGTTTTACCTAGAAAGCAAAGTCAGTTTGCAAAGGAGCAAAACTTTACACTCGATGAAATACAGTCAAATTTGGGGGCCAGTTTTGTCCTGGATGGAGGAATTACCACCTCTAATGAAAAATTCAGAGTAACAATTGAAATGATAGATATAAAAGAAGATGAGGTTATATGGTCTTCAACTCAAGAGTTTAATGTATCAAATTTATTTGAGGCGCAAGATCGATTAGAATTTATAGTTAGAAGAGCAATTCAAGCAAATTTAACTATGGGAGAAAATTTATCAAAATACATAGCAAGTTCCTTTTCCAATAGTGCCGACTACAAGAAAGTTCTGTCATTGAGAGTCGAAAATGTAAAAAATTCATTAAAAATAACTAACGATTATGTAGAAGCTTATAAAAAGGTGTATGAAAATAATCCTAATAATTCGCTTGCCCTAACGCTATATGCACAAGCCATGTATCATCAATTATTTTCCATTGGACTTCCATTTAAAGACTATGCAGTTGCGGAGGAGGCAATATCTAAAGCTATTAAAATAGATAACAAAAACTCGCTTGCTTACCCTTTGATGGCCCAAATAAAAAGAAATATGATGGGCAATGCTTCACTGGATTTTGAGGAAATAACAAGAAAAGGATTAGAATTAGATCCAGAAAATTATGAAACTATTATTCAGGTGGCACACAATCTAGTTTTCATAAGTAAGTTTTCAGAGGCAATTACTCTCTATAAAAAAGCATTAAAGATAGCTCCATATGGACCTCTTCCAGTGAGACTATTTTTACTAAAGGCTTACTCTGAGTCAGGTGTAGATTCTGTTTCGGAAGAGCTTGCAAAAGAATTGATAATGCAAGAGGAAACGCACAAGAAGTTTTGGGGGACGGCTTTTTATGCTTCTATGCTCTACGAACAAAATAAAATAAAAGTTGGAAAAGATGTTCTGGGTGATTTTCTAAAAGAAAATGATATGTCTTTCATAGAATTTGTTGACGAGATATGGCTATCTCCCTTTACGGGCACGATAACAGGTGACTTTGATCCTGTAATTGATGATGTCGTTTATAACCTTAAAATGACATATGATCCGTCGCTAATAGATAAATCTGAAGAAGAGGGAAAAGACTGGACTGGGAGTAGTCAGAAAGATTAAACCAAGACTACTATAGTCTTCCAAATTAAAAATCATGCAATACAATTTATCCAATATATGAAGTTTATACCGAGTTTAAGCTTATGTTCGTCGGTTTGATCCCTACGACAAAACACTAATTTCCTTTATGAAGACAATAACTTCTTTTTTCCTCTGACAATTTCGCTCACAAACTTTTTTTTAAATTTTTTGTAAAAACGAAAATGACTGTAGGGCATATTACCGTTCCCTGAGTAAATTGAAAATCTAGCGTCTAATTGACACATTATGTCAAATGACCATTGAAAAATAAGTTCATTATCCATACTGTCAAGTGATGAACTCGGAAATAGACCGTAAAATAGCAGTTATATTTATAGCCGACGTTGTTGGTTACTCTAAGCACATGGAAAAGGATGAAAACGCTACCATCAAAAGCTATGATGCATGTGAGAAAATCTTAAATAAACTTCTCAAGAAATATAAGGGCTCTGTTTTTAACACAGGTGGAGACTCGGTATTAGTGGAGTTCCCAAGTGCGGTAAATGCGGTTGAATGCGGTGTTGCATTCCAAAGTGACATCAAGAAAAGAAATGAATCGGATAAAACAGATATAAAGCTAGAATTCCGTATTGGTATAAATATGGGTGATGTGGTTAAAAAGGATGGGAACCTGATTGGTGATGGGGTCAATATCGCTGCCAGGCTAGAAGCGCTTGCCCAACCAAATGGCATTACTATTTCAAAGAGTGTATACGACTTCGTTGTACCCAAAACAAAGATGACATTTAATGATCTTGGTATGCAGAAAGTAAAACAGAATGAATTTCATGCTTTTGATATTCTCCTTGATCCTTCTCAGAAGAGAACCTTAAAAGCTAAGTCACGTTCTGTGATACCTATTATTGGCGCTGTCGCATCGTTTTTAATTCTTGTAATATTTGGCTTCGTATTTTTAGGAACACAATCTACGACTGTTGAAAAACAAAATAAGATTCTTGGGAAAAGAATACTAATTAAAGAATTAGAAAACCTTAGCTCTAAAGATAGCGATAAAAACTTGTCTCGTAGTATCCAAAACCAACTAATTTCAGCTTTGTCTCCAACGGTTTTACTCCCAATTGTCCCTAAAGACGAGGCAAGTCAGATAGATCTTAAAAGTAATTCGATAGAAGAGCTTGCTAATCAATTCAATATTGGGTTTCTCATCAGCGGAACAACTTCAGTTCAAGGTAATAAATTTCGAGTTAATTTGGAACTGTTAGATATAGATGAGCAAAAGGTGGTTTGGTCATATATGGAAGACTTTTTAACAGATGATACTTTCGCAGCACAAGATAAAATTGAGTTTGAAGTTAGAAAGGCAATTCAAGAAAAGTTTACAATGGGCAAGGATTTTTCAGACTCCTTTGTGAAATATTTTGGTACTGGTGAACTTTATCGAGCTTCACTTAAAGCGTGGATATCTTTCCAAAAAAAGGATGTTGGAAAAGTTGGAGCTATCTACTCAGACGCATTCAAAAAAATTAAAGATGATAATCCTGATAATTCTCAAGCTCATCTCTTATATGCAATCTCTCTTTTTAACGAAGATGATAGTGCCGACTATTACGAAAAAAGAAACGATCTTTTGAAAAGTATACGTATTGCTAACCAACTAGATCCGAAAAACCCAATGGTGTATCCAGTAAAGGCATTTTTTGAATTTAGACTTGATGAAGAAACAGATCTTCGAAGTGTGATTGCTTTTAAGGGATTAGACATGGAACCCGATAATTACTTGAGCTTGTTATGGACAGGACACGCCTTTTGGGTTCCACCAAATTTGTCCAGTAAGTTTGATTTTGAGATGCTTTTTAATTCAGAGTATTTTGAAAAAGCGATAGAAATTGCTCCTTATGGTCCACCAGCTACTAAGCTTTATTTGCTTGCAGCCTATATTGAGGAAAAAAAAATGGAGGAAGCAAGTTTATTAGTTAACGACATGCTAAATGATAGTGACAAAAATTTAAACTTTTGGGGAACAATAAGTAAATCGTTTTTGTTAATTGAGGAGGGAAGAAAAGATGAATCTAGGCAACTTTTAAATACATTCATGGAGACAAATAAACTTTCTGCCGAAGATGTTTTTGATAATTTTTTTCAGTTTCCTTTTATTACTATTCATTTTGGTTTTTTCAGTAATAGATTTCTGCCGACTATTCAAGAGACATTGGGTTTAAATTCGGACTTCCTTGAAAGCTACCTTTGGGACAGAGATAACTGAGATATATCGATCTACAAAAAATTTTTTTGAAGGTTCTAAAGAAATACCCAAAGCTATTAACAGAAACTTAATAACCAGGTTCACTTGGAAAGAATTTAGCAACGGATGTCATCAAGTTAAAACCTAGATAGAGAATACTTGGAGTGTCTGCTGGAATATGCACATATGCAGTTGTTGGACTGCAACAAAGTATGGCAGATTTAGTGACAAGCTTAGTGGCAAGATAAGTATGAAACTTTGTGACCACCATACCCACTATAAATATAACACTTTATAACCTAGTATGACACTCTGGTCATTAGTTCGATCCCAACCGCCGGAGACAATTTTTCCTCATAAAATCAATAACTTATTATTTCAATCCCAAAAATGATGCTAGTGTTCTTCGACTGGCGATAGGCGATCGAAAACCTCTGCTATTGCAGTTTGTCTTAGAAAATTGAGAAACTCGCGCTTAATTGACACATTTAATTAAATGCTCATTGTAAATTAGGTTCACTATCCATACTGTTGAGAT
>CACDWF010000052.1 GCA_902556405.1 uncultured Alphaproteobacteria bacterium
CGAAAGACCTCGTTGAAGCTGGCGGGAAAACTGTTAAAGAAGGTGTGCCGAAGGATGAGGCAGAAGAAATTAAGAAAAAACTCGAGGAGGCAGGAGCTGAAGTAGAATTGTCTTAAGTTTATCCCTAAGATGAAAGCTTCATTAAAAGTCTACACAAACTTAATCTCTTTTCGGGAGTGCTTTGGGAGAGCACAAGAATTGGAAGAGCTTTTGAAATTTAATGATTTGTTTTCCCATGCAGATCAAAAAGATAAAGATCAGAGGTTTCCATGAGCAATGTTGTGACTACTAAAAGTCGTGTGAGAAAATATTTTGGTAAGATAAGAGAGGTGGCAGAAATGCCGAACCTCATCGAGGTACAAAAATCATCATACGATTTATTTCTTAAATCCGGAGAGGGGTCGGAACCTTCAAGAGGCGAAGGTATTCGCGGAGCGTTTGAATCGATTTTTCCAATCACGGACTTCAATGAAACAGCGGTTTTAGAGTTTGTGTCCTACGAATTAGAAAAACCGAAGTATGATCTAGAAGAATGTCATCAAAGAGACCTCACCTTCGGAGCTCCTTTAAAAGTAAAGTTGCGTCTTATAGTGTTCGAAGTAGACGAGGAAAGTCAGGCAAAATCGGTCAAAGGGATAAAAGAGCAAGATGTGTACATGGGCGACATCCCATTAATGACACCTAACGGGACATTTCTAGTAAATGGGACAGAACGAGTCGTTGTTTCTCAGATGCACAGATCACCAGGAGTGTTTTTTGATAATGACAAGGGCAAGACACACTCTTCTGGGAAAATACTGTTCACCAGCAGAATTATCCCCTATCGAGGGTCATGGCTTGATTTCGAGTTTGATGCCAAGGACCTTGTATTTGTAAGAATAGACCGAAGAAGAAAAATCCCTGTATCAACCCTTCTTTTTGCATTAGGTTTAAGCCAAGAAGATATCTGCAGCACCTATTATAAGGAAGTTAAGTATCGCTTAAAAGAAGGTAATAAATGGTCTACACCTTTTTACGCCTCAAGGTTTAGGGGGGTTAAACCTCCTTTTGACCTTATTGATGCTGATACGGGTGAGGTCATTGCAGAAGCAGAGAAAAAGATTACACCAAGATTTGTTAAAGAAATTGAGGAGGCTAAGGCCGTCAAAGAGATTTTAGTCCCTTTTGAATCGATAATTGGCCGATTTGCTTCAAATGATATTGTTGATGAAAAAACTGGTGAGATATGGCTGGAGGCTGGTGAAGAGATAACGTGCGATTTTGATCAGAAAAGCGGATCTATAACGGGTGGGAATTTGAAGGTGCTTTTCGATAATGGAGTAACTGAAATATCAACGCTAGACATAGATAATGTGAATGTCGGGCCCTACCTGAGAAACACAATGGTTTCCGATAAGAATTTTAATAGGGAGATGGCTCTTGAAGATATATATAAGGTAATGAGACCTGGAGAACCGCCTACCACTGAGGCTGCTGCTACTCTTTTCGACTCTTTATTTTTTGATGACGAGAAATATGACCTATCAGCTGTGGGAAGAGTCAAACTTAATATGCGTCTTGATCTCGACGCACCAGACACTATGCGGACACTAAGGAAGGATGACATTGTTGCTGTAATCAAGGCTCTAGTGGAATTGAAGGACGGTAAAGGTGAAATTGATGACATAGATCACTTGGGAAATAGAAGAGTAAGGTCCGTCGGTGAGCTTATGGAGAATCAATATAGAGTTGGCTTGCTTAGAATGGAAAGAGCCATTCGAGAACGGATGTCGTCTGTGGAGATTGACACTGTTATGCCTCAAGATCTAATTAATGCTAAACCAGCGGCTGCAGCAGTGAAAGAATTTTTTGGATCTAGCCAATTGTCACAATTTATGGATCAAACTAACCCACTTTCTGAGGTCACTCACAAGAGACGTCTATCTGCCCTTGGGCCCGGAGGTTTAACTCGGGATAGGGCAGGGTTTGAGGTTAGAGATGTACATCCCACCCATTACGGGAGAGTTTGCCCTATTGAAACTCCTGAAGGTCCAAACATAGGCTTAATTAATTCTTTAGCTTCATTCGCCAAAGTAAATAAGTATGGTTTTATTGAAACGCCTTACAGACGCGTTGAAGGCGGCAGAGTCACTGACGACGTTGTATACATGTCGGCGACAGAAGAGATGAAGTATACAATTGCTCAGGCGAATGCAAAGCTTAACAAAGAAGATGCATTTGAAAATGAGTTAGTATCAACTCGCCGATTTGGAGATTATATGCTCTATCCGTCTGAGTCAGTTGATTATATTGATGTTTCTCCCAAGCAATTGGTTTCGGTAGCTGCCTCGTTGATACCATTTTTGGAAAATGATGATGCAAATAGAGCATTGATGGGGTCAAACATGCAAAGGCAAGCGGTGCCTTTGTTAACAGCAGAGGCACCATTTGTTGGTACTGGAATGGAGTCAGTTGTAGCGAAAGACTCTGGCGCAGCAATTGTGGCAAAACGCTCTGGCGTAATTGATCAGGTTGATGCAATGAGAATAGTGGTAAGAGTGACAGATGAAATGGAGCTCGGTGATCACGGCGTCGATATTTACAGGTTGAGAAAGTTTCAAAGATCTAATCAAAACACCTGTATCAATCAGCGACCATTAGTTAAAAAAGGTGACCATGTTGAGAAAGGAGAGGTTATTGCTGATGGCCCATCTACTGATATGGGCGAACTAGCATTAGGAAAAAATGTGTTGGTAGCTTTCATGCCATGGAACGGCTATAATTATGAAGACTCAATTTTGATTTCTGAAAGGCTTGTAAAAGACGACGTATTCACATCAGTTCATATTGAAGAGTTTGAAGTCGCTGCTAGAGATACTAAGCTAGGCCCAGAAGAGATCACTAGAGATATCCCTAACGTCGGCGAAGACTCTCTCAGAAATTTGGATGAAGCTGGAATTGTCTACATCGGAGCGGAGGTTGGACCGGGTGATATACTTGTAGGAAAAATTACTCCAAAGGGCGAAAGCCCAATGACCCCTGAAGAGAAACTTCTTAGGGCTATATTTGGGGAGAAAGCGTCAGATGTTAGAGATACTTCCCTCAGGATGGGGCCAGGAGATCATGGAACTATTGTGGAAGTTAGAGTTTTCAATAGGCATGGGATAGAAAAAGACGAGCGCGCTTTGCAGAATGAGCGACATGAAATAGAACGCCTCAGTCGGGATAGAGACGATGGTATCGAGATCTTGGAAAGAAATATATACTCGAGATTAAGTGATCTTTTGATTGGCAAGAAAATAAACGATGGGCCTAAAGGTGTCGTTAAAGGCTCTAAAATAACACAAGAGACACTAGACAGTCTGTCGAAAGGTCTTTGGTGGAAGTTTTCTTTGCAGGCAGAAAATGATGCTAAAAAAATGGAAGCATTGCAGGAGCAATTCGAGAAGCAAAAGAAGATT
>CACDWF010000053.1 GCA_902556405.1 uncultured Alphaproteobacteria bacterium
ATGCAGTTCAGTCGGCGAAAAAAGCATTTACAAGCTTTTCCAAAACAAAAAAGAAAGAAAGAATAGATCTCTTGAAGGGTCTCAAGAGAATAACTGAGAGAAGGTTCGAAGATTTAGCCCAGGCCATGCGCGAAGAGATGGGTGCACCTATATCAATGGCACGATCTGCCCAAGCGGATGCAGCCCTAGGGCACTTGGAATCATTTATTGGTGCGCTGGCAGAGCTTAAGGAAAGAACAGTTTTGGATAGTGGGGATGTTCTTTTAAAAGAACCAGTAGGGATTTGCGGACTAATAACACCTTGGAACTGGCCTGTAAATCAAATCGCACTGAAGGTTATACCAGCTTTAGCAACTGGCTGTACCTGTATCTTGAAACCGTCAGAGTACACACCCTTATCTGCGATGGTTTATACCGAAATCATTGAAGAGGCCGGCTACCCAGCTGGTGTTTTTAATTTGGTTAACGGTGTCGGAGATACGGTGGGTAGGGCAATGTCAAAGCATCTAGAAATTGATATGATGTCTTTCACTGGATCGACAAGAGCTGGAATCATGGTAACCAAAGATTCTTCTGAGACCATTAAAAGAGTTACTTTAGAACTTGGTGGAAAATCACCTAATATTGTTTTTTCGGATGCAAATCTAGAAAGGGATATAAAATATTCGATCAATGAGTGCATGTTCAATACGGGTCAATCTTGTGATGCACCGACGAGGCTATTAGTTGAACACTCTTGTTACGAAGAGGTTTTAAAAATAGCAAAGAAGTCAGCAGAAGAAATTTTAATCGGAGATCCAACTAAAGAGGGAGACCACATAGGGCCCTTATTTGATAAAATACAATTCGATCGAGTTCAAAATATGATTGATTTGGGAATAAAAGAGGGAGCCTCAGTCTTAACGGGAGGTCTAGGTAAGCCTCACGGTTTAGAAAAGGGTTGGTTTGTTAAACCAACAATTTTCTATAATGTTAGAAATACTATGAGGATTGCCAGAGAAGAAATTTTCGGACCAGTTTTAGTTATAATGCCATTCAAGAATGAGCAGGAAGCGATATCTATAGCAAATGACTCGCCCTATGGCTTAGCGGCCTATGTGCAAACGTCTGACATTAAAAAGGCAGAGCGCGTGAGTTCACAATTGAGAGTCGGGGCAGTTCACATAAATGGAGGTGGATACAATTATGGAACACCTTTTGGTGGATACAAACAATCTGGCAATGGCAGAGAGGGTGGTTTAATGGGTTTGGAGGATTATTTGGAAATTAAATCGTTACATGGGCTTTGATATGTATTTTGTCGACTTGCTAAATAGTACCTCAATAAAGCCGGCTATCACAATTGCAAGTGCTCCAAGCCATTGAATTAAAGTCATTCTTTCCTCTGGAAGTAAAATACTAGCCGTAACAACAGCAACTATGATCTCTGACATAAGGAGAATAGCTACGCGTCCAGGAAACAAAGTCTGTGAGACTTTAAAGACAACCATAAAGCTTGGCATGAATATAATTGTAGACCATAGAAAAACATAAGGGAAAAAATCAATTACAGTCTTTTTCGGTATTTCAGTCTGGCCGATGAAAAAAAATACCAATGCTAATGCGCCTGCACTGGTGAATGCATAAACGAAGAACGTTAGAGGAAATATTTTTATTCTTGGCGAGCGCTTCAACAATCCCGATCCAATAGCAAAAAGAAGACCTGATAAAAAACCAAAAAAGTCACCTATCTTCAATGTAAAATATGAAGTATCTTTATTTGATAGAAGCAAAAAAAGCCCTAATAAAGCAAAAATAATTGCGATTGTCCGTCTGACGGTAAATCTCTCTGATAAAAAAATCGTGCCGAAAATAGTTCCCCAGATCGGGCTAAGATAAAACAAGAGGGTTGCCCTGACAACGGTAGTCTCTAAAATCGCTCCCGCGTAAAGCGTGAAAGCAAGTCCTATAGTAAGACCAGATAATAGAGTAGACCAATCAGTAAATTTAAATTGATTGATCTTGAAAAGTGCCATTGGGGATAGAACTAGAAGTGGGCAAGCATTTATAAAAAAGATACTCCAATAGCTATCCAAACCTGCCAATGACAGTTCCCTTAATGGTATCCAATAAAGACCCCATAAGCCTCCGCTAATTAAAAGCGCTAAGCTTAAAGATGTATCTGAGTATTTTGGCTCTATAGTGATTTTTTCACGTATCATTAACAGCTTCTCAATGTTTTGGTGTTCCACAGCCACTTAAAAGTTTTTTACAAACCTTTCTTAAAACAATCTATTCTGTAAAAAGAAAACAGTAAATTGAGAAAAAATGTTTATAGAGGATGAAAAAATTTTAACACCACAGGATTGGGTATTCCCAATACCAATAGCTTATGGACCTGGACGCATTTGGGAGGTAGGTGATTATTGCACAAAATATGGTATTTCAAATCCTTTAATTGTCACTGATAAAGGAAGCAAAAACCTATCATTTATAGATATTTTAAAAAAGGCTTTGAAAAAGAAAAATGTTTCTTTTGGTTTTTACAACGGTATAGCGCCTAACCCAAATGATAAAGATTTAGAAATGGGGTGCGACCAGTTCTCAAAAGATAAACATGATGGGATAATAGCAATTGGTGGAGGCAGCGCATTGGATGGAGGTAAAGCCATTGGCTTGACTGTTAACAGCGGTAAAGATCTCTGGAGATTTGACTACGAGAAAAATCCTCCCAAAATAGACAATTTTAGTGTGTTCCCAAAGCTTATTACCATTCCGACCACAGCAGGTACTGGAGCGGAAACCGAAAGTACCGCGATGGTAACGCATTCAAAAAAACTAATGAAGTTCTGTGTTTGGCATCCGATGTACAAGCCCTGCCAAACAATATTAGATCCAATGGTAACACTGGATCTCCCTTTTAATTTAACCGCATGGACTGGGTTGGATGCTCTTACGCATGCAATTGAAGCGTATTTGGTTCCTGACTTTAACCCTATCTATGATGCAATGGCATTGGAATCGTTACACCTCATATGGAAATATTTGCCAAGAGCATGTGATAATCTTAATGACTTGAACGCAAGATCGGGAATGCTTATAGGGTCGTGTATGGCCGGTGTGTCATTTTTAAAGGGCCTGGGGTTGGTTCATGCAATATCTCACATGATTGGCGCGGAGTTTAACACTCATCACGGCTTGACCAATGCTATTATTTTGCCAACGGTCTTAGATTTCAACTTGGTGAATATGGGTGAAAAGACAAATAGAATAACCAAATCACTTGGTTTAAAGGAAGATACCCAGCATCATTTAATTTCATGTATTAAACAATTATTAACACAATTAG
>CACDWF010000054.1 GCA_902556405.1 uncultured Alphaproteobacteria bacterium
TTTGCATCGAAATGATCTTCAATTGCTCGCTTGTTTCGACCAGTAACAAAGATCAGTGTATCAATACCTGCGGCAATTGCTTCTTCTGCTGCATACTGGATCAACGGTTTATCAACGATAGGAAGTAATTCTTTTGGCATCGCTTTTGTTGCGGGTAAGAACCGTGTGCCAAATCCAGCAACAGGAAAAACAGCTTTCTTAACTTGCATTAGTCACCAAAAAGTTCAAATATTGTAATAATCACGGTACCACTTGACAAACTTTTCAATTCCTTCGGAAATATCGGTGGTCGGCTTATATCCAGTCAAATTCTCCAATAATGATGTATCAGCCCAGGTTGATCGAACATCACCTGGTTGCATAGGGAGAAAAATTTTATCTGCATTCATGCAAACTGCTTTCTCGATAGCTTCTATAAAACTAGTTAGTTTTTCAGGTTTAGACTTGCCGATGTTCACAATCCGAAAAGGTGCTACAGCAGACTTGCTATCGACTGCCTCTAGCCTTTGGTTATCAGTCGAACAAACTTTGGGTATCTTATCAACCAATAATCGCACACTGATCACAAGATCATCAATGTAAGTGAAATCACGTTTCATATCTCCATTATTGTAAACATTAATGGGTTCACCATTGAGTATGGCTTTGGTGAATTTAAAAGGTGCCATATCTGGTCTGCTCCATGGTCCATACACTGTAAAAAATCGAAACATTGTTGTGGGCAAATTAAACAAATGGGAATAACTGTGAGCCATATTTTCTGTTGACTTTTTAGTTGCTGCATAAAAAGACAACTGGTGATCTGCTCTTAGATGCTCTTTATAAGGCATTTGCTGAACAGACCCATATGCGGAGGAAGTAGAAGCAAGTAGCATATGTTTGGGTGGATAAGCTCGCGCCGCTTCTAGAAGTTCGAAGGTTCCATTTATATTGCTTTCTAGGTATGCGCGGGGATTTTCAATAGAATATCTAACTCCAGCTTGGGCTGCTAAATGAATAACAAAATCTGGCCGTTCGTCCGCGAATAATTCCATTAGCACATTTTTAGTTTCAAGTTTTTCGTGGATCGACCGATAAGATTCGCTTTTTTTAAGCATGCTTTCGCGTTGTTCTTTCAAGCCAATATCATAATAATCTGACATTGAGTCTAGGCCAACGACACGCCAACCCTCATCAAGAAATCGCGTTGAAATATGATAACCTATAAAGCCAGCTGATCCTGTCACTACCACAACTTTTTGCTTTTTATCTGACAAAACTAATCTGCCCCAAATAAATCTCTTGTAAAAACTTTTTCCTTAACAAATTGGAGATTAGGAGTCATGCGATTTGCAATAATTAAATCTGAACTCTTACAAAAAAGATCAAAATCAGTCTCTACATGTGAATTAAAAAAATCACTTTCCTTCAATTCTGGTTCATAAACTATAACTCGAATCCCTTTCGCTTTTATGCGCTTCATTATTCCTTGAATTGAACTCTGGCGGAAATTATCGCTACCAACCTTCATTACTAGACGATAAACGCCAACTATTTTCGGTTTCATACTGATAATTTCATCTGCTAAAAAGTCTTTGCGCGTTGAGTTGGCATCAACAATTGCATTGATTATATTTTGGGGTACAGAATCATAATTTGCTAGTAGCTGTTTGGTGTCTTTTGGCAAGCAATAGCCACCATACCCAAAAGATGGATTATTATAATGATTGCCAATTCGTGGGTCAAGCGAGACACCATTAATAATTTCACGGCTATCCATTTGACCTGATAATGCGTAACTGTCTAGCTCATTGAAAAACGCAACACGCATTGCGAGATAGGAATTTGAGAATAATTTGATAGCTTCGGCTTCGCGGGAACCTGTTAGTAACAAGTCAATATTTTTTTTTATCGCACCTTGAGCTAGCAAGCCTGCAAACACTTGTGCGCGTCTTGATCTTTCCCCAACAATAATTCGGCTTGGATAAAGATTATCGTGGAGAGCTTGACCCTCTCGTAGGAACTCAGGAGAGAAGATGACCGCATCAGTTTTAAGTTTGCTTTTTATATCATCAACAAAACCAACGGGCACCGTAGACTTAACTACAATACAAGCTTCAGGATCACTTTCAATGACCTGAGTAATGACTGTTTCGACAGAAGACGTATCAAAAAAATTTGTTTTCTCATCATAATTTGTTGGCGTAGAAACAATCACAAAATCCGCACCAACAACCGACTCTTGTAAATCAATACTCGCAGACAAATTTAAGTCTTTTTCAGCCAAATATTTAGACAAATCAGTGTCTACAATAGGAGACCTCCGTAAATTCAGTGCTTTAACGCGCTCCGGCGAAATATCAACTGCGATTACTTCATTATGTTGTGACAGCAACACTGCATTCGAAAGACCAACATAGCCCAATCCAACAACGACAATTTTCATGATCTTCTGCTAAAACTTATTGTTATTTGATTCGTAATTCATGGGCATAACTCAATGACAAATCTTTTACTCTTCCCTTCCGCCGAGCATGCGAGCGATATCATTTACCTTTTTTCGGAGCTTTGCTGAGTTCTCACCACAAACTTCTACGTTAAGCCTTACCAATGGCTCAGTATTTGAACAGCGCAAGTTAAATCTCCAATCTGAAAAGGCTATACTAAGCCCATCTGATTCATCTAGCGACTGAGCATCTGCACTGTAGGCTGCTAACACTCGATTAATAGACGCCGTAGTGTCTTTAACATGAAAATTAATCTCGCCAGAGCTCGGAAAGGCCTTGAACCGACTTCGCACCAAATTAGCCAAAGATCTGTCTGATTTTGACACTAATTCAGCAATTAACAGCCAAGGAATCATTCCACTGTCACAATAGGCAAAGTCTCGAAAATAGTGATGTGCCGATAACTCGCCGCCATATATGGCCTGATGTTTTCGCATCGTTTGCTTGATAAAAGCATGGCCAGTCTTTGATTGAACTGCTATCCCACCCTTTTCCGTAACAACGTCCTGGGTATTCCAAATTACTCGTGGGTCATGTACTATTACTGAGCCCACTTCTTTCTCAAGAAATATAGATGCCAAGAGACCTACGATATACTCTCCTTTTATAAAATTTCCTTGTTCATCAAAAAAGACACAACGGTCAAAATCCCCATCGAAGGCAATTCCAAAATCTGCTTTGACTTCTTTTACAACTTTACTCGTAGCGTAATGATTTTTTTTTAAAAGTGGGTTGGGAATGCCATTCGGGAATGTATGATCAGGGCTGTGATTTATTCGAATAAAGTCAAGTGGAGCTTCGACTAAAGAAAGCTTTTTAG
>CACDWF010000055.1 GCA_902556405.1 uncultured Alphaproteobacteria bacterium
TACAATGTCTAAGCATGCAGCGGAGGCTAAGGGATGCTCTGACTCTTTAATGCTTGACTATAGAGGTTACGTAGCAGAAGCAACGGGAGCAAATATATTTTTTGTTAAGGAAAATAAAGTGCATACTCCAAAACCAGATTGTTTCTTAAATGGGATAACCAGACAAACGGTTATTGGACTTCTTGAGAAGGCTGGAGTTGAAGTTATTGAGAGGCATATCGAATTGCCGGAGCTAGAGAATTTCGAGCAGTGCTGGTTAACTGGAACGGCTGCTGAGGTGACACCAGTTGGCCAAATTGATCAATTTAATTTCCAAGTTGGCGAATTAGCCAAGCAGGTTGCTAATGAGTACGAAAAAGAAGTTAGATCATAGTAGAAAGCTGTATCACCTTGGAAAATTAAATTGAGAAAGATAATAATTGATACCGATCCGGGTCAAGATGATGCGTTAGCACTGATGACTGCTTTTGGTGCAAGGGATCAGCTGTGTGTTTTAGGAGTTACTTGTGTGGCAGGAAATGTGCCCTTAGAATTGACCTCTGTTAACGCGCTAAAAATATGCGAACTTAGCGGGTTTTTCGATGTCCCCGTTTTTAAAGGTAGCCCAGCCCCACTAAAAAGGAAATTAATAACTGCTGAGCACGTACATGGAAAGACAGGACTTGACGGAACTGAGCTTTCAGTTGAAAGAAAAGAAATAGAGATCACTAGTGCAATAGATTTTATAATTGAGTGCTCAGAAAGATATAAAGATGATAAAATTACTATATGTGCACTTGGACCGCTTACCAATATAGCGAAGGTACTCAGAGAAAACCCTAGAGTCACTGAGTCCATAGAAGAGATCGTATTAATGGGAGGAGGTTTTTTTGAGGGCGGAAATATCACACCTGCGGCAGAATTCAATATATATGTAGATCCTGAGGCAGCAAAAATTGTGTTGGAAAGTGGAGTGAAAATAACGATGCTTCCCTTAGACGTCACGCATAAAACTCTGGTTCAGAGAGACTTTCTTGAGAAACTACGTAAGTCAGGCAAGAATAGTGCTATAGAGGCGGCAAAACTTTTAGATTTTTTTGAGAGATATGATATGGAAAAATATGGTAGCAAGGGGGGGCCGTTACATGATCCTAATGTCATAGTCTATTTACTTAATCCTGCAATATATAGTGGAAAATTGGTTAATGTTGAGATTGAGGTAAATTCAGAATTAACCAGGGGCATGACAGTTGTGGACTGGTGGAGCGTTACAAACCGCAAACCCAACACGTACTATATTAATGATGTAAAGTATGATGAATTCTTTGAAATTGTCTTAAATAAAGTTTTGAATTTGGAAACATAATGCAAATAAAATTGAGATCATAGGAGAATCAGCTGGATAATAACGAGAGAAAAAAAAGACTTCAGCCCAAAAACAACTATCAGGGCTCCACTAGAGATCTGCTAAGCTATATAAAAAAAACTTTAACCCAAAATAAAGCGGCCGATATCACAGAAATACAGGTAGATGAAAACTTTTCTGAATTTGAGAATATACTAATTGCTTCTGGTTCTTCTAATAGACAAGTTATTGCTCTGGCCGAGAGAATTCAAGAGGGTGTTAAAAGACTGTTTCGTATAAGATGTAAAATAGAAGGAAAAGAGAATGCGGACTGGATTTTATTAGATTTTGGAGCCGTAATTCTTCATATCTTTAAACCAGAAGTAAGAGAGTATTATCAAATAGAAAAAATGTGGAAAGAGTATATCACCGAGACCTCAAGTTAGTTTAATTAAGATGAAAATAATTGTATTTGCTCATGGTAAGATAAAAAATGGGCCTGAACATATATTAATCTCTGACTATGTTAATCGGTTCAACAAACAATTTAATAACGATTTTTTGACCTCGTTAGAGATTTCGGAATCAACTGAGGTAGAAAGACAATTTAACCAGAAAATTTCAAAGATGTTGGATGTCAAGCAATCAACCGTGTTACTTGATAGAAATGGGGAACATCTTGACTCAGAAGGTTTTTTAAATTTTTTAACTTCAAGTGCAGAAAAAGGAATTAATCAAATGTTTTTTATTATTGGAGGGGCATCCGGTTTCCCAAAACCTCTAACAACGAAGGCAAATAAACTTTTGGCTATCTCTAAGATGGTATTTCCTCACAAAATTGCTAGACTGATATTGGTCGAACAGCTTTACAGAGCAAAATGTATTTTAAATCGACATCCTTATCATAAGACTTGAGGAATATATGTATAAGGCTAAAAAGAAATCTACAGTTTTATGTATTCTTGATGGGTTTGGATTAAGAGAGAAGAGAATAGGGAATGCAGTAGCCTTAGCCAATACGCCTAACATAGATCGTCTTTTAAGAAATTATCCTAATAGTACGTTAACAACATTTGGTAAAAAGGTTGGTCTACCAGAAAACCAAATGGGTAATTCTGAAGTTGGCCACTTACATATAGGTGCGGGACGGATAGTGCAAAGTATGTTACCAAGAATTGATGATGCGATAGCTAGCGGAGCTTTAATTAAGAATAATGTTTTGTCAGGCTTGTTATCGGATACAGAATCAAGTGGAGGTGAGCTTCATATTGCCGGTTTAATTTCTAGTGGAGGTGTGCATGGACACATAAGGCATCTAAAAAGTTTGATGGAACTTGCTGCAAAAAAAAGTTTAAACGTTAACTTGCATTTATTTTCAGATGGTAGAGATGTTGAGACAAAAGCCAGTCTTAACGATTTGAAAAGTTTAATGCATGATCTCCCAACAAATGTAAGAGTTGCTACACTGATGGGACGATTTTATGCAATGGATAGAGATTCTCGTTGGGATAGAACCCAGAAGGCCTATGAGGCCATTGCAAATGGTGTAGGGAAGCT
>CACDWF010000056.1 GCA_902556405.1 uncultured Alphaproteobacteria bacterium
TACTATTGTGATGGATTTGATAATTCTTTTTGATTCATTAAAGATTAAACCAAACGTCTTTGTAGGTCACTCCATCGGTGCAGTAATCGTTTTGTCCTTATCCGTTATTTACCGGGGACCTCTGTCATCCATAGTTCTTATAAATGGTGCTTTGGAGAGATTTGAAGGCCCAGCGGGGACCATTTTCCCACTAATGGCAAAAGTGTTTTATGGGAGCCCTTTAACTAAATATTGGATAAGGCTTTTTAATAGTGCCGAAACAAGTCTAAGAAAATTCCTTTCAATATCTGGGAGCAATCTTAATAGTAAAAATATTGACTACTATATAAAACTCATGACTGATGAAGATCATGTTACCGGCACTCTGGCATTCATTTCTAATTGGAATATCGGCGATATTGAAAAAAAAATTAAAAAAGTCAGTGTTCCAACTCTTTTTTTAGCAGGCATGCGCGATGGGATTGTAAATTATAAAACATCTGTAAGAGCTCACAAAAAAGCATTTAACGCTAAAATAAAACTTTTTGAAAGTGAGGGCCATTTGATCCACGAAGTTTCAAGTGCAAAAATTGCCAAAGAGATTAATTCTCTTTGAGACTGAAGTCACACTAAGTTCCTGTAAAATTTGGTTTTTCTTTTTTAAAAAATGACTCTACAGCAGATTTAAAATCGTTGCTCAGCATTAAATTATCTTGTTCTCTAGC
This sequence comes from uncultured Alphaproteobacteria bacterium, assembly GCA_902556405.1. Lineage (GTDB taxonomy): Bacteria > Pseudomonadota > Alphaproteobacteria > Rhodobacterales > Rhodobacteraceae > CACIJG01. The sequence continues at coordinate 705 of CACDWF010000056.1, forward strand.
TTCATGATTGAATCTATCACAGTAAGCTTTAAAAGTATCTTCACGCATTACTTGCTTTGCGGCAGATGCCGCTAAAGGCGATCTTTGCGATAATTCTTCAGCCCAGCTTCTTACGTCATCAATAAAGCTACCATCCTGAAATATTTTGTTTGCCAATCCATAGTTTAGACATTCCTCCGAAGATAGATGGCTACCCGAAACAATTACTTCTAAAGCTTTTCTATAGCCTAGAGATTTTTGGAGAAGATACGTTGCTCCTCCATCAGGTACCAAGCCAATATTAGAAAACACCATTGAAATACGAGAGGAAGCCGCCATCACCGTAAAATCACAATTCATAGCTAAAGCAGTTCCTATTCCAGCTGCTGATCCATGTACGGCAGCTATGAAAAGTTTTTGACTTTTTGAGATTACTTCAAATATGGGAAAATATTCATCTAAAAGCTGTTTTGAGGGAGGCATTTGCCCTCCATCATTTAAATCGGCGCCAGCACAAAAACCAGGGCCCTCTCCTCTCAATATCACTATTCTGGTATCTTTATTTTGATCAATTTTTCTTAAGTTTTCAGCCAGACTTAACCTGAGTTCTGTATTAAATGTGTTATAATTTTCTGGCCTATTAATTGAAACCTCGACTATGTGGTCCATTATATACTCTATTTTCACAGTTTCCGACATTTAATTCTTTCCTATTATAGTTTCACGTATACGACTATTATTATTAAACAATACAGGCTTCTAACTGACAAGTTCAATGATCAATATAGATTTTTATATAAAAAATTTACGCTGGCTCTATGTAGTATTTATTCTTACATTTTGTTCTGCTTTTGGTCAGACTTTCTTCATTTCATTATACTCAGGAGAAATTAGGGCTGCTTTCGAATTAACTCATGGTCAATGGGGACTGATCTACTCTTGCGCGACTTTATCTTCAGCAATTCTAATCCTCTTTGTGGGTGGTTATGCAGATAGAATTTCAGCTAAAAGACTCAGCACATTGGTCATTTTTGGATTGATAGTTTTTGTATTTTTAATGGCAAACAATACTTCAACATTGGGGCTAGTTTTTATCATTTTAGGCCTCCGTTTTTTTGGCCAAGGAATGCTTGGGCATATATCAATGGTCTTTTGTGGCAAATGGTTTTTTAAAAATAAGGGTAAGGCAGTTGCTGTTGCAAACTCTGGTTACACTCTTGCTGAAGCTATAATGCCGACAATATTTGTTGCTTTAATAGGCCTTCTTAGTTGGCAGGTCAGCTGGTATGTATCGATAATCATGAGTATACTAATATTGGCCTCAGTTAGGTTTCTTGCTAAAACAGAGCGAAACAAGGGCACTAAGCCACAGAAAGAAAATCAGCAGGTAGGCATGTTGAAAAAATCATGGAAGCGATCGGAGATGTTAAGAAGTTGGGTTTTTTGGGCGGCAGTACCAGGACTAATGACTTCTCCCATGATTACAACAACCCTTTTCTTCCACCAAGTTCATTTAGTGGAAATAAAAAGTTGGGATCTTTCAACATATGTACTTTTTATTCCAGCCTATTCAGCCGCAACTCTTTTTTCTTTATATTTTATCGGTTATTTGGTGGATAGGCTTTCAACAAAAATTATTCTACCTATTTTTCTTTTTCCTCTCATCTCAGGGTTATTACTCTTGTCGATCGCTACAAGTTACTTGGAATTACTCCTTATCTTTATAATGTTGGGTTTAAGCGCGGGTGCATACATCGTAGTATATGGAACTTTTTTCCCAGAATTCTTCGGATCTTTATATCTGGGGTCAGTGCGTACGGTTGGAGTAACCATTATGGTTTTCAGTTCTGCTATAGGACCTGTTTTAAGTGGTTATTTTATAGACTCAGGCTATCTCATTGATCATCAGTTCAAATTTTTTGCTGCATTTTCGGTGTTTGCTTCCTTATTATTTTTAACTATCAATCTCAGCGTGAAGCTCCCTGAAAATGC
>CACDWF010000057.1 GCA_902556405.1 uncultured Alphaproteobacteria bacterium
GCAAACCCGTCTCTTTGAAGAACATCAAAGTTTGATTCAAAGTAAGTTCTCTCATCGTTTACAACTTGGTATATTTCCCACCCAAACATAACAGTAAAAAAACCAATAAAAACTATTATTAGAGAACTTCTTAGGAAAAGAGTACCAAGCACCACAAATGTCATTGGAACCAACGGAGAAGTATTCAGAGACCGACCTAGTCCAATTAATTCAGGATTTACATACCTAGTGTCCATATCTATTAAAAGATCAAATATAAAATAATACGCAGGAAATACTAAAAGAGTAGCAATCGATAGAACACGGTAATTACTGCTCTTAAGGTACTGTATAAATGCACCAAAAATAAGAAAAGAAGTAAGATTTAGTAGCATCTGTCCCTGATTTACAAATTGTAATTGAGCAGTTGGAGCAAGTATCCATCTAATTAGATTCAACATGGAAATAGCACATATAACGATACAAAGTGCTCGTAATCCAGCGATCCTTCTATTCAACTCATGATTTATTACATCCAACATTTACGCCCTTTTAATTATCTAAATAAAGATAAGTGTCTAAAAGATGTTAAGGAAAGTGCAGTTCATGTCAAGACGCACATATTTGTCTACCTCTATGCCAGACCACTGGGGGTGCTCACCTAGTATGTTCTTGGAGTGTGCAGCGGATGGGGTGTTTACATCGTTACCTATTAAGTTCATTATAAAAACTGAATTGGGGAGTCCGTATGAATACCGAAATAGACCGAAAAATAGCCGTAATATTTGTAGCTGATGTAGTTGGCTATTCCAAACATATGGAAAAGGATGAAAACGCTACTATCAGGAGTTACAATGCTTGTGAGAAAATCCTTAATAAACTTTTAAAAAAGTACAAAGGTTCTGTATTTAATACAGCCGGTGACTCGGTTTTAGCAGAGTTTCCAAGTGCCGTGAATGCAGTAGAATGCGGTGTTGATTTTCAGAATGAAATAAAGAAAAGAAATCAGTCAGATAAGGTAGATGTAAAACTTGAGTTTCGTCTTGGTATCAATATGGGGGATGTAGTTAAGAAAGACAATAACCTTATAGGCGATGGAGTTAATATAGCAGCAAGGTTAGAAGCCCTTGCCCAACCTGATGGAATTTCCATATCCAAAAGTGTTTATGACTTTGTTGTACCTAAAACAAAGATGACTTTTAATGATCTTGGTATTCAAAAGGTTAAACAAAACGAGTTCCATGCATTTGATATTCTTCTTGATCCTTCGCAAAGAAGAACTCTTAAGACTAAGTCAAAACCAATAATCCCTATAATTGGAGCGGTTGCAGCTGCTTTGGTAATAGGACTATTAGGGTTTTTATTTCTAAATGGAGACAACTCCCATGAGAGAAAAGATGTTTCTCAGAATAAAAAGTCTCTAATAGCTGATATGCCATCGATTCTAGTTATGCCTTTTGAAAATCAAACCGGAAAAGATGAGAATAGCTTCATCGGATCTGGATTTACCTCCAGCCTTGTTAACATTCTTTCGCAAAGTAACAAGCTTCAGATTCATTCTACCAGTACGGGTGAGTACATCAAAGAGAACGGCTTAAGTAATATCGAAATAAGTGAGAAGTACGGTGTTGAATATATTTTGAATGGATCAATACAGGGCGGAAGCAACAGCTTCAGAGTGTTCATTGAACTCACAAACATAAGAAACGATGAACTTCGTTGGTCAGAGATTTTTAACTTCTCGAAAATTGAGGATATTTTTTCTATTATGGACAACCTAGGTGTCTCTGTCTTGAGAGAATTGAATCTCGAGTTTTCAATCGACTCAGACCACCTAATATCACGGAATCCAGATGTTTATAGAAAATATATTGCAGCACAAGCGGCTTACCAGAAAAATACCGCTGAAGGAAACTATAAATCAGAGCAACTTTACAAAGAAGCATTGGAGCTAGAACCAGAAAATTCAAGACTGAAATATTTCTTGGGCTGGGTTCATTGGCAAAGAATGACCTTAGGCTTGTCAACAGATCCAAAAGCTGATTTTGAAATTGCTTATAAATACTCATATGAGGCAATGGAAAAAAATCCAAAATGGGCATCTCCTCAGGCTCAAGTATCAGTTCTTGAGGGAATACTGGGTAAACATGATATTGCTTGCGCAAGGCTACCAAAAATGCGTGCTTTGGCGAGAACTGTAGAAGACATTTCCTTAGTCGCTGCTGTTGAGGCAGTTTGTGGAAATAATGATAAAAGTACTTCTCTTTTTGAAAAAAGTCTTCGCCTTGGACCTCATTATTCGTCTTGGGTAAAGAAATATTACGCTGTAGTTAAGACACGAAGTGGTGACTATGAAGGAGCTAAAACTTTTATAAAAAAACAATTGGAACGGAAGCACAGTTGGGAGGATACTGAGAGAACGTTCTATGTAATGCTGGCTTACATAAGTGTGAAAGAAGGTGATTTAAAGAAAGCTCAAGAGTATTTTTCCTTGCAAAAAAAACAAGGTGGTATTGGACAGACGGCTAGACAGTTCTTAAGTGATCATCAAGCAGCTAAAGACCAAAGTTTCTATATTGATGTAGTCGAAACATTAAAACCACTAGGACTACCTGAAAAATAAATTTTTTTAGCTTCAGGTGCAGGCATATCAAGTATAACAGTAGTATGTTCTT
>CACDWF010000058.1 GCA_902556405.1 uncultured Alphaproteobacteria bacterium
CCCAGCAAATATAGATATTCTATCGGCAACACAGGGGCTTCTTGATAGCTCAGAACCTTTCTACTTACTGTCTGGATATAGGACGAGAAAAACTAATAAAATGCTCTCAAGAATGACTGATGGTGTAGCTCAAAATTCCTATCATGTTAAAGCCATGGCGGCCGACATTCGAATGAGAACGAGATCTACCGATAAAATTAGCAGGGCAGCAAAAAGTTTTAAAACTGGGGGAGTTGGTAGGTATGCAAGATCTGGTTTTGTTCACATTGACTCTGGCCCATTTAGAACTTGGACTTCGTAGCTGCAAAATTAAGGCCTTATCGTACCAATTCCATTTACATGATATTGAAAAGAGACCAAGTGTTGGGCCCCTATTGGGCCTCTCGCATGTAGTTTATTAGTTGATATACCAATTTCGGCTCCAAAACCAAATTCACCTCCATCAGCAAATTGAGTAGAAGCATTGCATAAAAGAATTGAGCTATCTAGCTTTTTAAAAAATATATCTCGGGCAGATTTATCTTCTGTTATTATGCAGTCCGTATGATTTGATCCAAAATATCTAATGTGCGAAATAGCACAGTCTATATCAGGAACAACTTTAACAGCTAAAATGTTTTCTAAAAATTCAAACCCATAGTCGCTTTCAGATACACCAACGATAGACTCGCTATTAAATAGACATTTATCCGCACGTATTTCTATTCCTTGAGTAATAAGGAAATCGATTAGAGCGTTACCATTCTTCTTGTAGAATTCTTTGTCAATCAAAAGTGTTTCTACAGCCCCACATATGCCTGGCCTTCTTGACTTAGAGTTTTGCACTACAGTCTTAGCGACATCAAGATCTGCTTTATCATGAACATAAATATGAACAATACCCTCTAGATGCGCAAACACAGGGACTTTTGCTTCACTTTTTATAAATTCAACCAAGCCCCTTCCTCCCCTAGGTATAACTACGTCAACATAATCTACCAAATTAACCAACTGCTTTACTTCATCCCTACTACCAGAACCGAGTAGTTGAACACAATTTTTTGGCATTCCCAATTCTGATAAAGCTTCGGTGAGCACATCATATAATGCTTGAACAGTTTTCAAGGCATCCGAACCCGGTTTCAAGATAGATGAGTTTTTTGACTTTAAACAAAGGGCTGCTGCATCACAAAAAACATTTGGTCTACTCTCAAAAATTACTCCGATCACACCAATTGGCGTCGTAACCTTACTAATCTCTAAACCATTTGGACGTGTGTTAGTCTCTAAAATTTGATCGACTGGAGATATTTGCTTAGCTATATCCTGCAAAACAGTCTCCATAGAATTAACCCTATCATCATCTAGCTTTAATCTATCTATAAATGCTTTGCTCGAATTATTATGAATAGCTAGCTGGACATCTTCTTGATTTGCTTTCAGGATCTTGTCTTTATTTTTTTGAATAAGCTTTGAAAACAGAACTAAAGTGTCACTAATCACTTCATCGGAAATTTCAGAAATAGCCAAAGCAGCGCTACGCGCATTTTTTCCGACCTTTAATATATTAAGATTGTTACCCATTATTTAAGTTTCCCTAACTAAAGAATGCCATGTTATCTCTGTGTATAAGCTCTGGTTTTCGATTATACCCTAATACACCAGATATATCGTCCGATTTAAGGCCTAAAATTTTTTTTGTTTCAATCTGACTAAATGAAACCAACCCTTTAGCTACTACCTGACCGTCTTCTCCCTTTATAGTTACTACGTCTCCTCTACTAAATTGGCCAGCACATTTGATTGCACCTACTGGTAGTAAAGAGTTTCCAGATTTTAAAGCTTTTTCAGCTTTAAAATCTATAGTTATCTCGCCTATAGATTTCATATTTAGGATCCATTTTTTTCTTGCTGCTTTAACACTTTGGGAAGCCAGAAACCAAGTTGATTTACTTTTAAAAATTTTACCAATCGGGTTACGTTTTTGACCATCAGCTATAATTAAATTGCAGCCTACCGAGGTAGTAACTTTAGCGGCTTCTATTTTTGTCTTCATGCCTCCATTTGAGAAATCATTTTCTGGTCCCTCTGCCATTAACTCAATTTCGTCTGTGATCTCACTGATTAAGGGAATATGCTTTGCGTTCTTACTCTTTTTAGGAGGCTCTGTATATAAACCATCAATATCAGATAGTAATATTAACAAATCGCATTCGCATATAGATGCGACTTGAGCAGCCAATCTGTCATTATCACCGTATCGTATCTCATCAGTTGCTACAGTATCATTCTCATTAACTATCGGTATCACTCCAAATTTTAATAGCGTTTTAAATGTTGACTTACAATTCAGGTATCTCCTACGATTTGTGAAATCATCTAACGTAATGAGCACCTGTGAACATATGAGGCCCTTTAATTTAAAGTGCTCTTGATATTCCTTTGAAAGTTCAATCTGACCAACAGAAGCAGCCGCCTGTTCTTGTTCCAAAGTTAATTCATTTTCTTTAAGATCAAGAATCTTTCTTCCCAAGTTTATTGCACCTGAAGAAACAATAATTACGGTTTTTCCTTTTTTGCGTAAATCGATGACATCATCGATAAAAGACGCGAACCAGTCTTTTTTGATCGCC
>CACDWF010000059.1 GCA_902556405.1 uncultured Alphaproteobacteria bacterium
CTTTTGGCGTCTTTGCTCGGTTTGCCGCTCGCATTTCTGGCAGCATATAATATAACACCCTTCAAATTTGTTCGATTCTCGCTTCGTAGACTTTTTGATATGCTACGAGGAATAGACATGATCATTTGGTGCTTAATATTTGTAAGATCATTTGGCCCTGGTCTTTTCACAGGAATATTTGCTATAGCTTTCACCGATACAGGAACGTTGGGAAAGTTGATGTCGGAAGCAATAGAAAACGCTGATAATAAACAGCAGGAGGGTGTCAAATCTACTGGAGCATCAACTATACTCCAGCATAGATTTGGTATTATTCCCCAGATAATGCCTGTTTTTATATCTCAGTCACTGTACTATCTGGAATCCAACACAAGAGGAGCGGTTATATTGGGTGCTATGGGCGCTGGAGGTATAGGCCTTCAACTTCTTGGGGCTATAAGAACGGGTAATGATTTTGAAAACGTTGGTTATATGGCAGTGTTAATTGTGCTACTGGTAACAGTCATGGATCAAATGTCAGCATTTTTGAGACGTTTTTTAATTGGAATAGAAAAAAATTAAAAGGAGGTTTGGATGAAGGTTTTACTGACATTTTTTGTGTTATTTTGTAGTGTCGCTCTCGGTTTCGGTCAGGAACAGAAGGCTGGCAATGAGGCCAGTAGAAATACAGAGGAAACGTTTCAAAAGATAATAGACCAATGTGATAATACAGAGATTTTAGTTCTTAGAGCAAAAATTAGACTTGAAATCAGTAGAGCTACTGAATCCGCTGGGAAAGACGCAATGGGAATGTTAGAAAGTGCATACGAAGTTTGTAGTGAAGGACAAGTTGAAAAAGCTGTTGAAATGGCAAAAAATGCTTATGAAATTGCTCGACAAGGAGTTACGGATAAATTTGGTCAGGTGGGAGATAATGCGGTGACTGAAGTTCAAAAAAACAGTGAGGATAAAAAAGTTAATAAGGAAGAACAAAAACCTTGGTGGAAGTTCTGGTGAATTAGAATTTCAAGACCAAAGCATGACCCAAAATCTCTCAATCGAAAAACCGCTTATACACCAAGAGTGCAGCATAAAGAATAGCAACTTTGGACGCTTTGTAGAGATTGGAATGGGTACGCATCTTCTAAATGCTTTTGTCGGTGATTACTCTTACTGTGCAAGATATTGTGATTTTGCGAATGTTGAGATAGGGAAATTCTCTAATATAGCAAGCTTCGTTAGGATCGGTCCAACAGACCATCCTATGGATAAAGCATCTTTGCACCATTTTCTTTACCGCTCTAATGATTACTGGAAGGACCAGAAAGAGGATCACGAATTTTTTGCTGCCCGAGAAGCAAGATTGGCTAATGTTGGCCATGACACCTGGTTAGGCCATGGCTCAATTATTAAACCAGAAGTAATTATTGGACATGGCTCAATTATTGGAGCAGGAAGTGTTGTTACAAAAAATATTAAACCATATTCAATAGTGGCAGGAAATCCTGCAAGACTTATAAGAATGCGATTTAACGATAAAGTTGTTGATCAACTTATGGAAATGTCTTGGTGGGATTGGGATCATGATACGATAGGTCAACGGTTAAAGGATTTTAGAGAACTTTCAGTAGAGAGCTTCATAGAGAAGTTTTCTTAAGCAGCGCTTAAACTACCCACGAGCTCATCAGACACAAAAAAAGGAATTCCCCTACAGAAGACAGCGACAATTTTTCTATTATCGGGGTTTAATATCAGTAAGTCAGCTTGGGCATTATCTACTAACTCTCCTCTATCAGCTAAATTTAAAAGCCTAGCTGGATTAGTCGAGATCATCTTATACGAGTTCTCAAATGACCTAACCTTCATATCAGCCATTCTCCATACCGACTCTAAGAGCGCTGGGTAGTAGTAATCAGAAACCAAGCAGTCAACTAGATCACTTTTAACTAATTTTATTGCATCTATGTTTCCAGCTTGTGATCCTCCTCTCATGATATTTGGTGCTCCCATTATGACACCGTTGTTATTTTTCTTTGCTGCCTCAGCTGCTTGCAAAGTTGTTGGAAATTCGCAGATGTAAGCCCCGAGTGAATTATAATACTCTCTGTCTGAAGGGCTATCGTCATCATGTGATCCAAGGGTAATGTTTCTTCTTTTCAGTTCTCCTGAGAGTTCTTCAAGAAACCCCTTAACTCTCACATTATTCTTCAAGTAACCCTTTACAATGTTTATATGTTGCTCGCCAGTTCTACCTGTTTGACCAGCCCAAGCCTCGATCCTCGGTTTATCGTTTTCCCACTTTTTAATTGCCTCAGGCAAATGGTTATTAAAGACTAAGTAATCAATATTAAATTGATCTATAAGATCAATAAGATATTTTTTCTCGTCAATCAGGTGTGTTTCAAATCTTATTTGAAGCCGTAGATCGGGCAAAAAGTCATTTTTTAGTATTTTTAAAGACGTTAGCAATTCAGTAGTAAACTCAGGACTTCTGTATCCACCTTCCCAAGAATAGCATTGAGCTAAATAGGCAGTGGTAACTCCATTATATATTAATTCGTTACTTAAATTTTTGA
>CACDWF010000060.1 GCA_902556405.1 uncultured Alphaproteobacteria bacterium
ACAAAGATTTTTACTATTAGTGCAGTGCGATAATAATAAACGTATATACGAATTTTATTCTTGTTAAATTATCGGAGATTAAAATAACTGTTACTATATAGAGAAGGTGGTTACTAAACTATAAGTATAGAAACTATAAAATAACACTTAAGTGATAAATATACATATCTTAAAATACACCTAGAGTATAATCTCAGCATAAGTGATATCCATGTTCAATGAATTGGTCAATGAAGTAATATCCCTCATAGAAAGTAGGGAAAGTAGAGAAAGATCTCGTACTGCAAAAGAACAATCATCCTTTCAATACTCAGTTGGATATATTCTTAAAGATTTATGGTTAGCATCTAAAAGTATTCCTGTTAGAGAAACTATAATGCATAAGCGATCTGGGCATTACTCTGATAATCCCAGATACAGAGACCCTAACCTTACGTATAGACCCACTATGGCTGCCTTTGAGGGTTTACTGAATTTAAACTTCATTGAAATTACTCATGAACCTGAATTTAATCTTCAAACTAAAAGAGGTACAGCTACACGCTTTACTGCAAGAGATGAATTACTGGATAGATTTAGTCAGCTGGATGGACACCCTGCTATTTCCCTTACACCTGACTTAGACAATGAGACTATTCTTCTACGAAATAGGATAGATGGTAGAAAAGAACTGATTGATTATGAAGATACTGCGTCAACAGAGAAGTGGAGAGAGAACCTTCGTATTATCAATAAAACCTTTAGTAAGCATTGGTTTGATCTCTATGTAAAAGACACCGAATACTCTGTCATTGCTGACCGAATTAATTCTTCTAACGACAAAGATCCTATTGATTTATCCAAACGGTTTCTTGTTCGTATCTTCACAAACGGATCATTTAAAGAGGGAGGACGTTTCTACAGAGGGTGGTGGCAGAATGTACCGAGTGAATATAGACAGTTCATTACGATAGATACAAAGAAGACAAAAGAATATGATTATTCCCAGCTTAATCCAAACATGATTTATGCAGCCTACAACCTAGAACTGGGCAGTGAAGATGCGTATAACAGAGTTTTAGATGGTGAACATCGTGATACTGTAAAACAAGCTTTTAACGCCATGATACAAGCCTCTACAGCCCTCACAAGCAAGCCTGAGAATATTGACTTAGATCCATTAGGAATGACATGGAGAGACCTCAGGCAGGCTGTTCTGGACGCTCACAAGCCAATACAAAATTTATTTTTTACTGGATTAGGTAATCAGCTTCAATTTGAAGATAGCTCTATAGCTGAAAGCATTATGCTCCAGTTTGCAGCTATAGATGCTCCTGCTTTACCTATCCATGACAGTTTTATAATGCATCACGGATATGCTAGTGAATTAGAGGAAAATATGAGACGTGGTTTCTATGAACGCTTTGGGCGTGATATCAATGTTAAGCACGAAATGGTAGAAGAACTTGTAGATAACGAGGAAGATGATAGTGAACTTAAATCACTCACTTTTGATGAAATCATAGAGGGTGATAAAGAACGTACACAGTGGACAGAAAGAAGTGATCTTTGGTTTAAAACTGTTAACCCTTAAAGATGCATTTTTCTTTAACTGATAGTTGGTCTAATCACTATCTCTGTATAGTAACAGTTAATTTTTATACTCACTTGTAAAAACATCAACGTCCACTACATATAAAATATGATAATATTTGTAGCAACATTAGCCACAATCCTGCTTGTAACAAAGCTTGGAGCAAAGCCGAAGCAACAGCTCAAGCGTGTTGGGTTGAAGGATAAAAGCGATAATAGGTAGTTAGCTATTAATCAGCTCACCTCTGATTGCAGCATTGTTAATAGCTCTACACTCGTTATGTTGCATCTGATAAACATCAGATTTGTTGTCCATCGCCACTTCACAAAGTAGTTCCTGCCAAAAACAACCTGAGAGGAGAAGGAACAGAGGTAGTATCAAGGCTACAAAAAGAACTCTGATAAAAAACTTCATTTCGGGAGTATCACCTCTAGATTTACATTTTGCAACGACAAGGTCACTGTGGTTACTTGTAGGCTTAAAACACCTCATCTGCTGCACACACCAAGAACAAACTTCCTGTCTAACCCTTGTATCCTATGCGAAGGTTGGGTCAATTAAGCTGTAAGACAAAATCAAAAATAATTAGATTAGTAATAGCAAATCAAATAAAATATTTGTAAGCAAAATTTTTGGAGATCTAAGTGGAAAAATACAAAAAAGTTCTTAGGCTAGTAGAAGAACGAAATTGGAAAGAAATGGAGGAATGGCTCCATCAGGACTTTATGTACATTAAAGAGACTGCACTGATGGATCGTGAAGAACATGTAAAAAAACTGGAAAAAGAGTTCGGATCAAAGCAAGCTATTAATCAGAATGAATTATTACACGAAGATGAGGATATGATGGCGTTTAAGCATGTTGTAACTCAGAAAAATGGTAAAAAGTTCAGAATTACTCAAATTCAACTTTATAAAGAGGGTATGGTTTGGAGAGAAATAAGTAACGCTATTGAAATAGATT
>CACDWF010000061.1 GCA_902556405.1 uncultured Alphaproteobacteria bacterium
GCGATGTCTTTCCCATCTCCTATGCGTTCTAACCACTCAGGGAAACTAGGGTACTGATATCTATAATCTCCTTCAAAATTAACAGATATTTTCGAAGTGTCCTTCCAGTTCATTACCACATGGTCTTTGTGCGCGTATGTATCCAAAAATAATCGCGATGCTCTCTCTGGACTCCATTTTCTCGATATACTGCCTAAATCAAACTGAATAATCGAAAACACAAAATATAATAGAATCGCTCCTATGGACACCAGGGTAATCAACTTCTGGTAGTATGCTTTTTTTTCAACGCTTTGATAGATCTCTTGAAAAGAAACCTCTCTATCATATACCGCTATGCTCATGCTGAAATCTTCCCGATAAGCTTATGTCGAACATATGATGAAAAATAATCTAAAGCAGTTATTGTTGCCACTAGTAGAAACATAATTGCTAATACTTCATCTCCATATCTCCATTGAAGTGATGCTGTTAAATATGCCCCTATTCCCCCAGCTCCTACAAAACCTAAAATAGTAGAGGCCCTGACATTTATCTCCAATCTTAAAAGAGAGTAGGAGAGAACCAAAGGTAATACCTGAGGATAAACAGCAAAGCAAATAATCTGGTACCAGCGAGCTCCCACTGATTTGAGACCATCTACTGGTTTCATATCAATATTTTCTATAGCTTCCGAAAAAAGTTTACCCATCGCTCCAATTGTATGAAGAGTTACCGCTATAATGGCGGGAACGATCGATTTTCCCATGAGATATAATAATATTAACGCAAAAACTAACTCTGGAAAAGATCTGAGAATATCAAAGGTCCTTCTTACGATCTGTACGGTAACCTGATTTGGCGAAAGGTTAATGGTGGCCAAGGGACATAGGATTAATGCGATTGAAGCACCAACTACGGTAGAAAACACTGCAGCGGAAAAAGTCTCAAATAAAGCAGGGATAAAACTTAAGACTATACCAAACCATCCCCAACCAGCCTCAAAGGCATCACTGAAAAGATCCGCCGGGTAGTCAAAAAAATTCTCGACTCCTCTAGTAAAACTTCCAGCATTATATTGATTTGCAACACCAACACCACTCACAACTATGAAAATTATAGCACCGATAAAGAGGACCGAATAAATCGCTCTTTGTCTTGCTAAAACTTTTAGATTTTCTTCAAGACTTTCGATTGTTATTGCGTTTTGTGACATAAAATAATTCTTTTTTAAAAGGAGTAATGTGCACCTTTTTTTGGCGCACATTATAAAATAATTACTATGAAGTACTTAGTTTTTCTTCTTAGCTTCGAGCTTAGCCTTTCTGGCCTTCACAACCACCTCATAAAAGGAGTGATCAACAGGAACCCACGCTCTTACTATACCGTTTGCAATATTTTCGCTACACTTCGGGTCGTTTTCGTGAATCCACTGCTTCATGCCAACCATTACGTCTCTTGCTTCTTTTGGTATAGCTTTTCGCATAACCATTGGACCGTTCGGGATAAGCTTTGATGACCATATTTGCTTTATATCGTCCATATTAAGCAGACCTTTTTCAACCATTCTTCTTAAGTTACCTGAAGAGTAGCCCTCGTCCCATTCACCGACGCCTGACACCCAAGTTACTGCCGCATCCACATCACCGTTCAACACGCCGAGCACTCCATTTTCGTGCCCTCCCATGAAAGGGGTATCTTTAAAGTATTCAGCCATATTTATATTGTAAATGTCAGGTAATTCAACTGATGGGATTAGGTATCCTGAGGTTGAATTCGGATCTGCAAAGCCGAGCACTTTACCTTTCATATCATCAAGATTGTTTATCCCTGAGTCTTTTCTAGTTACCATTATTGAATAATAGCCTGTATCTCCAGTTGGTTGCATTCTTGTCAACACTGGAACGGCAGCATCAGGATCTGCTAAGTACATTCCGGCATAGCCCGATGCACCAAACCATGCATAATCTATATTACCACCTAGCATTGACTCCATCGTTCCAGCGTAGTCAGTAAACGTAAACATTTTTGCTGGAACTCCATACGCAGCTTCAAAGTACGGTGGCAAGCACTGGTTCCTTGCAATTATATCTTGTGCGGCTTCGTCCCCTAAAAAGCCAATTCTAAACTCTGGTTGTATTTTACTTAGATCGTATGTTGGGCCCTTATAGTTTGGATTAGGCTCAGCATAGGTTGCTCCAAAAAACAGAAACAAAGTAGATACTAAAAAAAACTTCTTTAACATCGTGAACTCCTCATTTTAGATATTAACTTGCAATCCCTATGTGGGATGTATTTAAGGACGTTGAGGTTACTGACGCTTCGAATGCCTCATCAGCCTCAACACCGTAAATTTCTCTTGCTTTCGCATCGCTCAATTCACTTGGCTTGCCGTCAAATACTATCTCTCCAGACCGCATTCCAATAATCCTGTCGCAATATGTTCTTGCTGTA
>CACDWF010000062.1 GCA_902556405.1 uncultured Alphaproteobacteria bacterium
CTTAGTAATAATTTGTCTCAGAAAGACCTAACAAAAATATACAATCTAATCATTTATAAATTCTCTGCAGACCTAGCTGACCTAGGTTTTGAAACTCTTAAAAATCAAGAAATAAATTTTTCTGATGATATAACAAATGCCAATCAAATAATCGAACAAATCCAACTGCAGAATGATGTTATGGCTCTTGCACCTTTACTAGGGTCTAATGGAGGCAATCAAGCGTTATCCAATCTTCTGATTGAGCCAGTAGAAATTGATCCAAACTCTTCTGAAGCATTATTTCAATCTGCTGACAGTCAAAACGTATTAAAAAGAATTAAGGGCTTTTCAAATATAATAGATTCAATCAATAATGGGACAAGTCTAATTAACACAACTGAAGGCACAACTGTAGAAAACATTCCCTTAATAGAAATAAACGTTGGATCGGGGGAAAGTATAGCAGACGCATTGGAAGCAAAACTTGCTGAAGACAAGCGTCTTAACAGAAACTTTCAAACACGATCCCAGAGCTCTAAATTAGAGAAATTTGACTTTGAAATACCTCCACAAGAAGAGAGTTCAAAGCCATCTGCAATACCACCATTATTAACAGAAGCTGTAACAATTTCTGACCAAGAACTTCAGTTAGTAGCTGAAACAACAGAAGCGACCAATAATATTTTAGATGCTACTATAGACAGAATGCTCACAGAGCTAGGAAGCACTTTTATTGACACCGATCCTATACGACTTATTTCAGCTGCTAATATTCAAGAACAGCCCAATCAAGAAACTCCGATTATACGTGAGGACACAGTTTTCGGAAACGCCTTATCATCAACTCAAAAACTACGCC
The DNA here is from genome assembly GCA_902556405.1 of uncultured Alphaproteobacteria bacterium. GTDB lineage: Bacteria > Pseudomonadota > Alphaproteobacteria > Rhodobacterales > Rhodobacteraceae > CACIJG01. Next base: position 842 of record CACDWF010000062.1, read on the forward strand.
AAGTAGAGGACATTAGAGCCATATTTCAGATTCTAGGCATTGGCTCCTAAATTTACTCCCATTTAAAAATAAATTTGTCTAATATTTTCCCAATCTGTTTTGTATCATTGACCTCGTTTTTAGCGACTATAGCCGTTAAGCCCTTCTCAGGGTTATCAATAACCTCTTGAACCCTTGAGGAAAGTCCTGCTTTTTCTAAAGCCTCGTTATACACCCTAGATATTGCTCTTTTTCTCAGTTCTGGTTTAAAAATCTTTCCTATAGGTGTTTTTGGCATTTCTTCTACAAGCTCGAGATATTTAGGCACAGCCGCTTTTTCTCCAATATTATCTTCTGCGTGCTTTATCAATTCGGCCTCTGACACTTCTGAACCTTTAATGAGTTCTACATATGCACAGGGTAACTCCCCAACCCTAACATCAGGTTGGCCAATAACACCAGCCATAGCTACAGCTGGGTGCGACGCTAGTGCCTCCTCCGCAAGAGCGGGGTCTATATTATGACCACCTCTAATAATTAAGTCCTTTGCTCTACCAGTAATAAATAAATATCCATCTTTATCAAGGTATCCTAAATCGCCGGTCCTGAAGAAATCTTTTTTGTAATAAAGATTTTTGTTTTTTTCAGCGTCAGTGTATGTATTTCCAGCAACAACACCAGGGTTGGCTACACAGATCTCTCCTGATTCTCCAGTTTTGCATTCTAATAAACTACCATTGGCACTTTCTTTGATAATTTTAATTTTTGTATAGGGAAGAGGAATCCCCACTGAACCAATCTTCCTTTCACCCTCTATAGGGTTAACAGAAATATTACAGGTAGCTTCCGTCATACCATACCCTTCAGTAATTTTTATCCCTGTCGACGATTCAAACTTTTTGAAAAGCTCTACAGGTAATGGGGCGGAACCGCATAAGGAGTATTTTAATGAAGACACATCTGCGTCGATTGGCCTTTGCATAAGCTCCGCAGCGGCCGTTGGTACTATACTTAGGAAAGCAGGCTTCCATCTTTCCACAAGTTTCCAAAAATTATCGAAAACACCCTCTCCTCTATACCCTTGGGGTGTTATAAATATAATATGCGATCCAGTCGCCAGCGAATTCATCAGATTGGGATATACAGCGAAAACATGAAATAGTGGTAGTGGGCATAAAACTGAATCTTTCTCACTCCAATCGGTAAGTACTATATTGGTCACCCATCCTTGATACAGCATACCATTGAGCGTATGTTGCGCTAGCTTAGGGGTTCCAGTCGTACCCCCGGTATGGAACATAGCAGCTGTTCTATCTTTATTATCGTCTTTAAATGACAAAGAAGCCCCTGATTGAGATGCCAGAAGATCATCAAACGCAATTACTGTTGCAGAGTGCTTAGCGGCAACCTTTGGTCTTATTAAAGGCGCTATCCAACTTTTGGGGAAACTAAGATATTTAACTAAATCAACTTCGACGAGATGCGACACATCAGGACATTCTTCTAAGGCCTCAGCAACTTTTTGCGCTACATCAGTTTTGGGTAACGCTTTCATGCTAACTACTACTTTCACTCCTGCTAATTTCAGTATGCCTGCAATTTG
>CACDWF010000063.1 GCA_902556405.1 uncultured Alphaproteobacteria bacterium
AAATGAAGTTTTAGCTACCAGTGCTCGTGAGAGATATAAGTATAAGGATGTGGTAGACCCAATAATGGGATGCGATGCTATTTTTCAAAGCTGCATCAGTGGAGTTAAAGTAGGCATTCTGTTTGGCGGTGAAAGAGCAGGCCTGTCTAATGAAGATTTATTTTTGGCTAAAAAACTTATTAGAATACCCTCCAACCCTATTTTTAGTTCTCTAAATCTTGCTCAGAGTGTTTTGTTGATATCGTATCAACTAAATGTTTGTTCACTCAAAAAAAACGCAGGATCTTCTCAGAATAATGTACCAATATCAAAAGCTAATTATGAGGAAATGCAGGCTTTTGCAAAGAGATTAGAAAACGAATTGGATAAGAAAAATTTTTTTTATCCGGAAGGCAAAAAGAAACGCATGAAGACTAGGTTAAGAAAATTGATTTATGGCCTTGAATTGAATAAAGAAGATGTGAAGATCTTTCATGGTGTTTTAAAGGCTCTTTCAAAAAAGAGCTAGTTTTTATTGAGTTATTTTCTTTTCTGTGTTTTTGCTCTACTTTTATAAGCAAAACTAGAACAAGAATTCAACTTATGACTAAAAATAGAAAATTATTTGAGGAGATAGAAGAAAGATCAGATATTACTAAAGCAAGTTCGATAGAAAACATCTCAATTGAACAAACGTCGTGGTTAAGCATTTGGCTTTGGACCTTATTGGTATCTTTAATAAGTCTTATATTAGTAGGAGGCTGGACTCGTTTAACCGACTCAGGCCTATCTATAGTTGAGTGGAAACCTATAACTGGTATGATCCCCCCTTTTAGCTCTCAAGGATGGATTGTGGAGTTCGAAAAGTACAAAAACATTCCTGAATTTAAATTAGTTAATTTCGATATAACCATGGAGGAGTTTAAATTTATCTATTGGTGGGAGTGGGGACATAGACAGTTAGCGAGGTTTATAGGACTTGTTTGGTTTGTGGGCTTTCTTTTATTATGGAAAATGAAGCAAATTCCAGAGAGATGGACTTTTTATTTTTTTGGTATCGGGTTACTTGGTGCTTTGCAGGCATTTTTGGGATGGTGGATGGTATCTTCTGGGTTAGATGGACAAGTAGTAGATGTTTTTTCATATAGACTGGCTATACACTTAACTATGGCATTTTTAATCCTTGCTCTGATATTTTGGGCTATTTTGTTTCACTCTGAAAACTCAGCAAAGATATTTGAGTCTCGAAGATACAGGAATAAATTTTCCGTGAATGTATTGGCCGGATTGGGCGTACTTTGTTACGTCCAGCTTGCTCTGGGCGCTCTGGTAGCAGGCATCGATGCAGGAAGAGCATATAATGATTGGCCTTTAATGAATGGAAAATGGATACCTGTCGATTTATTCGAGTATGAGCCTTTTATAACAAACTTTTTTGAAAACTCTGGTCTTGTTCAGTTTAACCATAGATTAACTGCTTATTTACTCTTTATTGTGGTAAGTATCATTTGGTGGGCCAACAGAAGAAACCCTTATTTAAAAATAAGAGTAGCCACAAATTATATGATGATAATCGTCGTAGTTCAGATGTTTTTAGGAGTAATCACAGTCTTGTACAGCGCACCTCTTTCACTAGCGAGCTTACACCAATTTACCGCAATTTTATTTATTCTTGCTTATATAAACTTACTTTTTAAAACATACTATCCAGTTAGCCAAAAAATTTAGTTCTTAATTTATTTAAGGGAGATATACTCAATTTTTTTTATTGAGAAAATCGTTCATTCCTTGATTAGTTTCTTTATAAAGTAAATTTTCGACTATAACATTTGATGCATAGGAATAGGCATCGTCTATTTCCATTTCAGCTTGTTTATAGAATGCCTTTTTCCCAATCTTAACGGCTAGCGACAATTTAGACGCAATCTTTTCAGCTATTTCTAGAGAACAATTACTTAGATCTTTATTGTTAGCCACCTTGTTAATTAGCCCTAATTGTTCCGCTTGGAATGGATCTAAGAAGTCTCCCGTAGTGAGCATTTCGAACGCTTTTTTTCTAGTGATGTTTCTAGAAAGAGCTACCATCGGCGTTGAGCAGAAAAGCCCAATATCCACTCCATTAACCCCAAACGAGGCTTCTTCTGATGCAACAGCAATGTCACATGTTGCTACTAATTGACAACCCGCAGCTGCAGCAACTCCCTGTACTTCAGCTATTACCGGTTGCGGTAGCTCCCGAATGAGTTTCATAACATAAGTGCATTTTGATAATAATTTCTCGAAGTAAGCTTTGCCTCCATCATTTTCAAGAGCTCTTTTTTCTTGCATTTCCTTGAGGTCATGACCCGGGCAGAACGCTCGCCCTGATGCTTTTATAATTACTG
>CACDWF010000064.1 GCA_902556405.1 uncultured Alphaproteobacteria bacterium
GTATATTTGCTGCCAAGGCATCAAGCCAATCGCAGTCTTTAATTGATCAGGCAATGCAACGACTTTCTACTGGGAAGCGAATAAATAATGCGAGAGACGACTCCGCTGGTCTTGCTATTGCCACTCGTCTCACCGCTCAGGTAGAAGCACTGAATATAGCATCACGTAACGCTGCAGATGCACAGTCCATGTTGGATACGGCAGAAGGGGCATTGAGTGAGACACATACAATTCTTCTTAGGATGAGGGAATTGGCGGTGCAATCAGCCAATGGTACACTTACAGACAATGATCGACTTCACACCGATGCTGAGTTTCAACAGCTGGAAGCTGAGATATTAAGAATATCAGATAATACTAAATGGGCAGGTAAGGCTCTTATCGATGGTAGTAATGATGGTTCCGATGCTACGAACAAGCCAGCACTGTCTTTTCAAGTAGGGGAGGGGTCTGGGCAGACAATTGCTGTATCCATAAATGGTATGGATCCAACCGATTTATCATTAAATACTAATGGCGTTTCAACAGCAGCAAAGGCCCAGACAGCGATTACTGCTCTCGATACAGCTATTGCGACTGTTTCAACGGAGAGAGGCAAACTTGGAGCGGTATCAAATAGATTGACCAGTACCATGAACAACCTGGATCAGATCAGTATTAATCTTTCTGCATCGAAGGGGCGTATAGAAGATGCCGACTTTGCGGCAGAAACAGGGAATTTGGCCAAAGGCCAAATCTTGCAGCAGGCTGCTACGGCGATGCTCGCCCAGGCGAATGCTAGCAAGCAACAAGTCCTAACGTTAATTCGATAGGAGATATATAGCCTTCAACCTAAGAACCCTCTCTAGTGTAAACTAGGGAGGGTTTTTTATGTGCTAGAGGTAATGTAGTTTTCCAATATTTCTCTTATGCAACCCTCTCCTCCTTTTTTCCTTAAAATATATTTCGCTGCGTTTTTAGCAATTTGGTTTGCGTCTGACGGACAGAAAGAAAATTCAGCGTATCGAAGGCTCTCTAAGTCTGGCAGATCGTTACCAATAAAGGCTAAATTGTTTGGCGAAATTCGGTTATCAGCACACCATTCTTGTAAAGCTTTAAGCTTATTATTTTCGCCGTTTATGACATCACATTTCAGTTTTTTTGCTCGCTGCTTTACCACGTCATTAACTTCTCTTGACAATATTAGTGTGGAGATGCCTAGCAATTTAATCTTCTCAAGAGCAAAGCCATCATCGCGCGAACAAATCACAGATTCACTTCCTAGTTCATTAACTAAAACCAGATTATTAGTTAAAACGCCATCGAAATCCATGACTAGCGCCTTAATGTTCAGTTTAGTTGGAAGACTTCCAGACCGTAGAGTTTTTTCTGGCTTATTATTCTCTACAAAGTTTGCATATACAAGGTCGAACTGAGTATCAACTTGAATAGGATTAGACTCTGTCTCTATAATTTTTGTTCTGCCACAAAATCTATTTTGTTCGAGGCTGAAACTTGTCTTTTTAAAAGCATATACAGATCCTGCTTCCAAAAATTGTGGATCTAAGTCTTGTCGTCTTTTTCTTTGCTCTTTATGATTGAAATTAGCACCCCTACCAAAGCCGTTTTTGTCGGCATCCCAAATAAAATGATCGAATTTTGTTGCTAAAAGGGCTGAGTCACAATCAGAGTTTGCGCAGCTTACAATTAGTTTATTGATATCGTCAGGATTAATAAAAGGCGAAGTACATTGCACCATCACAACAATATCACAAAGTATATTATTTTTCGATAAGTGATCCAAAAAATGCAATACGACACTTTCGGAAGAAGAAATGTCAGAGCTCAATTTTTTAGGTCTTTTGATAATTTCTGCATCAAAAGAAGACGCGACTTTAAGTATTTCTGGCGCGTCGCTTGAAACGTATACGTCGTCCAACAGCTCGGCGCTTTTGCATGCTAAAATCGCTCTTGCCACCAAAGGCGTACCTCCTACTTCTAACAAGTTTTTATTTGGTAATCCCTTTGAGCCTCCTCTTGCAGGTATAATTGCTAGCGACTTAATCTGTTTTTTCATATATAGAATTTTTTAAGTTTTTTCCGTTGAACCTCCTCAATGGGAAGAATATCAGTATACTTGAATTGGAGCGCTTTCTGAACATTTTCTACGTCCCTACACAGTTTTTTTAAGCCATCGGGTTCTAGACTTGCTGCGTGGTCAGTACCTTTCCAGGTCCTATCCAGAGTGAAGTGCCTTTCGATCCATTTAGCTCCTAAGGTTACTGCGGCTATATCTGGCGCAATGCCA
>CACDWF010000065.1 GCA_902556405.1 uncultured Alphaproteobacteria bacterium
TTATAGTTGAAAAATTTCATATCATTTAAGAAAATAAAATTATAATTTACTTAGAAGGTAGAAACTAAATATAATGGAGAAAAGAGAATGACAACTTTAAAACTTCCAGGCTTATTATCCGATAAAAACAAAGTACTTAAAGATGATGAAAGGGTCGATAAAAGGTTACTGGCGATGCTGGCTCCTTTCGGGTTTGATGCAAGACCACCAGAAATTCCTTTAAATTCCGAAGCACCATATGAGGATTGTGCAGCACTGGGTGACGGCGCTGAGGGTGACTTCGAGGGGTTGATGAGTGCTCTTTTTGCAAACGTAACTCCAATAGAAGGTATTGACAGAAGCACTGTTACTATAAAGGGGGTAGACGATAACGACATAGACCTATATATCCATAAGCCGAAAAATCAAAAAGAAAATTTACCTTCGATACTGCACCTTCATGGGGGCGGCATGACTATATTAACTGCTCAAACCGATTGTTATCCTCATTGGAGAGACGCTTTGAGTGAGAAGGGATTAGTAGTTGTCGGAGTTGACTTTAGGAACGCTGCTGGAAAACTCGGACGTAATCCTTATCCTGCTGGACTAAATGATTGCATGAGTGCCCTTGAATGGTTGAATAACAATAAAGATGAGCTCGGTGTATCTAAAGTAATTGTATCAGGGGAGTCCGGTGGTGGAAATTTGAGTTTGGCATTATCTTTAAAGGCGAAAAATGATACGAAAGGAGATTTCATTCAAGGTACATACGCTATGTGTCCCTACATATATGGCGATTACGGAAAAAAAATAGATGAGCTTCCATCACTTACAGAAAATGATGGTTATTTTCTAGATGTAAATTTTTGTTCTGTTCTAGCATCAGTTTACAATCCTGGTAAATCTCCAAGTGATGATTATTTAGCATGGCCTTATTGGGCAGAGGAGAAGGATTTGCAAGGGCTTTCTCCCCATGTGATATCAGTAAATGAGTTAGACCCACTCAGAGACGAGGGGTTGGCTTATTTTCGAAAGTTGGTGAATGCAGGTGTAAATGCTTACAGCAGGACCGTTAACGGAACAACACATGCAGCGGACGGACTGGCAGTAAAATCAATGCCAGAGGTATGGGACTCTACACTAAGAGATATAAAGGGATTTGCAGAAACACTTTAATCACGACGGAGGGAGCGGGCACAGAGTGACGACTGTGCCCTTAAAAAATGCTGAGCCAATTGTGTTTTTCTTTGCCTTCACCCTAACACGCTTTGGCAGTTTCTTCGGCTTTGCTCCAAGCTTTGTTACAAGCAGGATTGTGCCTAGTGTTGCTACTTAAATTATCATATTATTGATGTAGTAGTTGTTGCTGGTTTTACAATTTATTGGTAACCCCTTTTGGCTACTTCTTTCATATTTAAACAAGGATGGTTTAAAAATTTAGCCGAGCGGAGAAACAGAACCATAGTATAATATGGGGTTAATTTCTTTTACAGTAATTTAAAAATGCAAGACTTTAGTGAAGCAGTGACTTAAGGTGTTGGAAGGTTCACTTTCTATTAGCCCATTCTTTTACTAGGTCGGGAAACTCAGGAAACATCTGTTCGATAGAATCTATTTCAAATGCTTTCGGTATTTCGGAAGATATTTTATGCTTGAGTAGGAATTCAAAAGCAAATTCAATCAGTTTTCCTTTATCCTCTTTATTATCAGTCAATTTGTATAATTGATTATCCGAAAGAGTTACATTAAAGATAGAGCTTCGCGTTTTGTGCTTTTCAGACTCATTTACTATCACACCGAACACATCTTTGGTTCTGGAGAAAATTGTCAACTTCATTCAATCTCTTCCGCTTACTTCCTTTTCGACAATAAACGATAGCATACTTCGACCTTTACTAATACAAATAATGCCAGTGAAACACTTAAAAAAGGGTTAAAAGGTGAACGCTTCAGTGAGTACACTATGTATAGCTTTAGACATTCATTGAGAGATAGATTGAGATATGTGGCTTGTCCTTCTGAGATTACTGACCAGAAAGGAGGTTGGTCTAATAAAACAGTTGGGCAGAATTATGGTAATGGTTATAGGCTTTGTGACTTAAATA